>CAZWTD010000008.1:12572-40521 GCA_964637345.1 uncultured Gammaproteobacteria bacterium | reverse complement strand
GACAGTATCGATCACGATTTCTGGCCTGCTGTCACGTACCGCTGCATATTCATTCCCGATGGCGGTGATCACCGCTTCCTGGAGATCGGGGCTTTGTCTTGTCATGTTAATGTGCAGGACGTCGCCGATATAATAGAATCCCCCGAATTCCGGAACCTGGTCGGCAATCCGGCCATACATGTCGTCGGTGGTCTGGGCGGAAGCGGGAAAAGCAATACTTAGTAAAAGGCCGATTGCTACTAAGCTCACGACCTTCTTTGTGAAACTACTGAATTTATACATCATACGTTTCATTTATAAGGCTCCTGTCGCTTCGACCGTTCCGTTCAGATCAATACTGCAACTGTTGTGAAGCGTGCCGTCCTGCCACTTGTTACAACCCTCCGTGTAATCGGTCGAACCATAATTGCTATAGTATAGCAGAACTTTGTTGCTCCCACCGGTATTGACCGAGAACCAGTATTTTCTTCCAGCTTGTAGCTGCAGCGGGGTTGAATAGGTGACGGTAGTCGTCCCATAGTCGTTAATGTTTGAGACATACCTCTCGCCAATGCAATTAATGGGTTCGCCGTTTGCATTCAGGTCAGGGCAGAATTTGATGTACGCCGAGTCGGCCCATCCCGACGATCCGCCGCCGCTGTTGAACTGGACGTATTTTACTTCAGGATACCGGGCGATGAACTCGTTCGCAGACCACCACACCGCTTTGTTCGTGGATTGTGACCCGCCACGCCAAACGTAATAGTGATCCCAATTCCGACAGGCTGGGCAGATACTGTACTGGGCTGCCACAAAACCCCCGAGTTCTGAACTCCGTTTGATATTATGCTTTCCAATTGGACTAAAAGCCTTCGTGTCACCTGATGATCCCCAGTGGATCCCAAGCAATAAGACATCATTCGCGTTCGGAGAATTCGTTACCCGGACAACAGGTGATCCGCTGTCACCATCTTGTGAACTATAGTTCGCCAGTGCCTGATCGAGGATTACGGCGTTCGGAGCCCCGTTTGAGGGTGCATCAAAAGAGGTGTCAGATATTGTTCCCGTAGTCCAACCAGTTGAGGCGCCAATTTTGATAATGGTTTCACCAAGAATTGGTGGGCGCTCTCCAACGATTCTGAATGTGTTTGTTCCGTTCCAATCAATGGGCTCACTATGATCGGAGGAGCTAGGTCTCGCAATCTGTCCTACGGTCATTGTCGTCCCACCATATTTATTGATATACGCGGCGTCGCTATATCGACATTGCTTTCCTAAGGGACACACCCCTCCAGTAAAAAACGCTGGGTCGCTGCTGGCGTTTTCTGCTCCTATGCCTATTCCAGCTTGATAGAAAATCGTTCCATCATTTTGTCCCATACTGATCGTACAATGGGAATTTGTTACAAATCCCCATATCCCGCCCCTAATTCCATTGAATCCGAGGGTACATCCGTTTCCTCCACCTGATCGCGTAATACGTAATCCACCGACGAGTGGACGAGTATAGTCACTCAAGCTCTCTGCCTGAAAGGGTGCGATTTCTTGAATCTCGATTACGTCGAAGGGAATTCCCTCTTTTACAAGAGCTTCTTCGACCACAGGCTTACTATCCAGAGTAGCCACGCCTACCTTCAACTTGTTATTCTTTTCATCAATGGTCGTTCCAGTAACCTCTTCGAAAGAGAAAGCAATATTCCTGAATGGCCCATACCATTCCAGTAGTTGAGTATATCCGTACTCGACCGTATCATACACAACTTGCGGTTTTGAATCTCGGACTGCACCAAATTCATTCTCGACGGCAGACAGCACTGATTGGTTGAGTGTTGGATTTTGTGAGGTAACGTTAATATGCAAGACATCGTCAACGTAGTATATACCTGCAAATTCTGGTATCTCGTCCGCAATCCTACCAAAAACATCATCAATAGATTCTGGCTCGACCGTATCCGGAAGATCCGCAGGCGTTGAGGTAGGCTCGTCAGCATGAACTGCCTTTGAGACTGCAAAAGCAACTCCAACCGTCATTATGCAAAGGCCAACAATAATTCCCGCCTTGGTCGGTTTGATCAGGCAGCGACCCAGTTTGGAGAGGTAAAACATGGGCGTTCGGGTTATGGATAAACACCTTTTCAGGGCTTACCCTGCTGATTTATTCTAACTCTAGCCGAAAACAGCGTCAATGCCGAATAAACGGGGTTTTTGCTCTGTCAACCCAGCGGCCGTGGCAGGGGCGGAACCCCGGATCTTAGTCCGGGGGAACCCTCGTTACCGGTTTTGCCTGCCCGCCGTACTGCGTGATATGCGCCGGACTATTCCTTCCGAGATCATCATGTGGCAGGGGTTGAGGGAATCGAACCCCCGTCTGAGGTTTTGGAGACCTCCGTCCTACCACTGAACGAAACCCCCACCACTTGATGACCTCGAGTTATTATCCTGCCCTACTCCGGCAGGCGGGGAGACCGTTGTTCTACTGTTGAACTACGCCCCCACGCACCCGTCAGGCGACGGGATTGGGTCTACTTCGTCTCTTTATGCGGAGTGTGAACCTTGCACCACTGGCAATACTTCTTCAGCTCAAGTCGACCTTTGAGGGTCTTCTTGTTCTTATGCGAATAATAGTTCGTCCGTTTGCACTTCGTACACTCGAGCTTGATGAGATTATCTTGCGACATAGGATGATCTTGCTAATAGCTGATTGATGAAAAACGATCTAGTCACGCTGGAGCCAGCGGTCGCCCCGGATCGGAGTCCGGGGGAACCGACGATCCCGGCATGCGCCTTGACAAGCCTACTGTTTATCCCGCACCAGCTGGAGCCGGGAACAGGATTTGAACCTGCGACCTGCTGTTTACAAAACAGCTGCTCTACCACTGAGCTATCCCGGCTCAAGCTGGTGCGAGACTCTACCACTGAGCTACGCTGGCACATCTGCTCTTACTGAAGCTCGTATCGTGGAAAAATGTCAATGGGTGGCTCTTCGTAGGGATGCGCGGCTTTGAGCGCCTCAATTACCTTCTCAAGCCTTTCTTTATGACAGAGCATCTGAATGGCTTCTTCTTCAACGATTTCGGCTTTTCCAATTTCGCCAATCGCCGGACTCGCGCCTGCGAGCGGAATGAAGCGGCCGTTCATTTTGAAGGAACCACTACAGTACGCGTACTTTCCCTGCTCCCCTGCCCCGGCGTCGCCCATTGCCCTCCGAACTGCGTCGGCTTGAGCGACCGGAACTGAGGTTTGGATAAAGACGTAGTCTGATTCGTGAAGCTCCATACGGTCATCCTTTATTCGCTCTTGCTGAAACCTTCCTGGTGGGCAGTGTAGGATTCGAACCTACGAAGGCGTAAGCCAGCAGATTTACAGTCTGCCCCGTTTGACCGCTTCGGTAACTGCCCACCAGGAAGGTCTAGGCTATTTTTTCAATAATCGTTTGAAGGCCTGCCCTCCCTTATATGATTTTATCTGGAGCTCTCTTTTATAGGCTATTTGGCGGTTGTGAGCTTCTTCTCTGAAAACTACCTTCCAAGGTATCCCTCGTTTTGTCGAAGACACTTTTCCAGAATTATGCTGACCTACTCTACGGTTTATGTCGGACGTTGATCCGACATAATATCTTCGATGATGCAGGCTCTGAAGAACGTAGACAACCCATTTCATACTAGCAGATTTATCCCGCCACAATATTCTTAGTAATGAAGGCGGGACCCCGCCTACGGCGGTGGCAGTCTGCCCCGTTTGACCGCTTCGGTAACTGCCCACCAGGAAGGTCTAGGCTATTTTTTCAATAATCGTTTGCTAACGGTGGTAGTCTGCCCCGTTTGACCGCGAGCTTGCCCCAGCGCAGACTGGGAATCCGACCCGTGTTATTATTGCTCCAGTCGTTCCTGGAGCCGATGAGCGGATTTGAACCGCTGACCTACTCCTTACCATGGAGTTGCTCTACCAACTGAGCTACATCGGCAGGAACGACTGGACCAAGATATGAACTACAATGCCTTCACGGCTGCTTCGAATTCACTCAAGCGCTGATTCTCCGGATTGGCGTCTTTCAATTTCGCGAGCGTACGCTGAGCTAGTGCTTTATTTTTTGCGTCTAACGCCAGCTCGAGCAAGGTATGAAGAAATTTCGGATGATTCGGAACAAGCCGGGTGGCCTCTTCGCAACTCTTGATCGCGTCGTCGTAACGGTTGAGCTGTCGATAGGCTAATGATTGATCGAAGTAAAGCTCCGCAACATCTCCAGTATGTCCGCCGTATTCTTGCGCCTCACCAGTCGCGCGCTGCGCCGATCCCTTCACGCGATAGGTTCGCCGGCTAAGCTCAATCGAGTGCGCGAATACCTCAATCGCATGTGTATAATCTTTCGCATTCAGGTACACATCGCCGAGAACATGATAAGCCGCGAGACTCTTCGGTTCAAGCGCGATCGCCTCAATACAGCGCTTCTCCGCTTCTGTATAGTGTTCGGCCTCAAGCTCGGTCTTTGCCTCCTCTAAGAGAACGCTAACCTTCCGCTGAAGCTCGGCTCGCTGGGTGGGGCTCAACTGAAGACGAGCACGTTGTCGGTACTCTTTTTCAATTTCTCGAAGCTTCCAGTATCCTCGCCGGGCCGCGAGTCGAAGCCATTGAATCACTCCCCCGAGCCAACCGAAGGCGCGCGTTCCGAGAAGGCCGAACTTCCGCTCAAGTCGACGCTCGATAAGATCCTGCTTCATCTTCGCCTCTCGCTCAGCGGGAATCGCTTCTGGGTCGATTGAACTGAGCATCGGAAACTTGCGGACTAACAGCGCCACGATGACGATGAGCCCGAGAACGACGATGCCAGCGAGAATGGCGTCGATAAGCATCATGCGATTAGAGTTGGAATCGTACGAAGCGGCCGAGTTGGATATTCTCTCCAAACTTCGTCACCGCGTCAGTTACCAACTGTTCAATCGTGAGACTATCATCTTTGATAAAGGCCTGCTTCAGAAAACACGTCTCACGGTAGAATTTTTCGAGCCGGCCTTGGATAATCTTCTCCATCACCTCAGGTGGTTTACCGGCGATGTCATCAGATTCAGCAATGATCTTCCGTTCATGCTCGAGAACCTCAGCTGGAACATCTTCCGGTCGAAGGTACGCGGGGTTCGTCGCTGCGACCTGCATAGCAAGATCATGAGCAAAGGCCTGGAAGCCTTCCGTGCGGGCGACGAAATCCGTTTCGCAGCTCACTTCCACGAGGCTGGCGACTTTGAGGTTTGGATGCAAATAGCTTCCAATCACGCCTTCTTTGGTCGCGCGATCCTGCTTCTTGAGCGCGGTTGCTGCGCCCTTCTTTCGGAGAAGCGCGACTGCCTGATCGAGGTCGCCTTTTGCTTCTACGAGCGCTTCTTTACTTTCAACAACGCCAGCGCCGGTTCGTTCGCGAAGCTCTTTGATCGTCTCTAAAGAAATATCCATACCTTTGTCTTGATTACTCAACAGTTGTTTGGGAATCAACTTCCTCAACCGATGGCTGAGGCGTTGGAGCGGCCGCCGCTGCGCCTGACTTTTCGAATCGCGCCCGGCCGTCAGCGATAGCGTCGGCAATCGCGGCGACAATGAGTTCAATCGACTTCGTCGCGTCGTCATTCGCCGGAATCGGATAATGCAGTCCTGTCGGATTCACGTTCGTGTCCGCAATCGCGAGAATCGGCAGGCCGGTCTTCCGGGCTTCTTTCACAGCTGTCCGTTCCTGCTTCAAATCGACAATGAAGACCGCGTCCGGAAGCTTCGCCAGTTCGGAAATTCCACCGACAAGCGACTCGAGCCGCTCAATCTCCTCATCGATCTTTAAGCGCTCTTTCTTCGTGTACTTCTGAAGCTCACCGCGCTCCCGTTCACCAAGGAGTCGCTTATAGGTGCTGATCACTCGGCTAATCGTCGGAAAATTCGTAAAGGTTCCGCCGATCCAGCGATTTGTCACGTAGGGCATCCCAACGCGCTTCGCCTCACGCTCGATAATCGGCTTCGCTTGGCGCTTTGTTCCGATGAAGAGGATGGATCCCCCGCGGGCCGCAATCTCCTCAGCGTATGAAGCCGCCGCTTCGAGTCGTTCCTTTGTCTTCTCGAGGTCGAGGATATAAATGCCGTTCCGGGCCGCAAAGATAAAGGGCCGCATCTTGGGATGCCACCGGCTAACCTGGTGACCAAAATGCACCCCGGCTTTGAGGAGTTCGGCGAGTGAGATATCGCGCATACTACTTCGTTCCTTTCTTTCCCGTAGAACGGGACCGCTACGAGCGTTGACCTTGGACCGGTTCCGACGAGCGGCAGACAGTCCGAGGCAGCCAATGGCTTCGCGCGTATGAGAGATGAATAAATAAGAAAACGTACAACGGGACCACTCTACCAGATGTCGGCACTCTTGGCAAGGGCCGCTTTTTCGTAGAGGGGTTAGGGCTTGCCAAGGCCGCGAGAACCTGGTACACTCACCCCGCTCAAGATTGTTGTTTCGCTATTCCCATGAAGAAGGACATCCATCCAACCTATCACCCGAAGGCAAAAGTCGTTTGTGCCTGTGGAAATACCTTTGAAACCGGCTCAACCGAGGCCGAGCTTCGAGTTGAAATTTGCTCCAACTGCCACCCCTTCTATACCGGCAAACAGAAGCTTGTCGACACGGCACGCCGGATCGACCGCTTCGAGCGGCTCCGCGAAAAAGGAGCAGCAGTCAAAGCCAAGCGCAGCGCCCGCTCATCTTAGGAGTCGGCCGAGCTTATGGATGATCGATTCGCCGCGATCATCGCGCGGCACGACGAACTCGAACGTGAACTTCAAGATCCGACCCTAAACCAGGACGCGGATCGCCTTCGTGAACGCTCAAAAGAGTATGCCGACCTTGAATCGGCTGTTCGGAGTATCCGGGAACTCAAGACTCTCCGCGAGTCCCTCGCCGAAGCCGAATCACTCGCGACAAACGAATCCGACCCTGAGCTGCGAATGATCGCCGAGGAGGAACGAGTCACCTTGTCCGAACGGCTAAAGGAGCTTGAAGCGCGTTTGAGCGAATTCCTTACTCCCCCAGACCCGCTCGACTCGAAAGATACCATCGTCGAAATCCGAGCTGGCGCAGGCGGAGATGAGGCGGGTCTTTTTGCTGCTGAGCTCTTCCGGGCCTACGCGCGTTTCGCTGAACGCCGCGCTTGGACAACAAAGCTGGTTGAAGCAAACCGAACCGGTATCGGCGGATACAAGGAAGTGGTTTTTGAGGTCAACGGCCGCTCGGTTTATAAACTCCTGAAGTACGAGGCTGGGGTCCACCGCGTTCAGCGGGTTCCAGAAACTGAGAAGAGCGGACGCGTCCACACCTCTACGGTAACTGTGGCTGTCCTTCCGGAGGCGGAAGAAACCGACGTTGAACTTAAGCCTGAGGACGTAAAGGTCGAGGCAACAACGTCATCGGGCCACGGCGGACAGAGCGTGAATACGACCTACTCCGCCATCCGCCTTACCCACCTCCCGACCGGCATTATGGCTTCCTGTCAGGACGAACGCTCTCAGAAGCAAAACCGAGAAAAGGCCTTCCGCATTCTCCGCGCACGCATCTTTGCCTACGAAGCGGAAAAACGCCGACAGAGCGACTCGGCCAGCCGAAAAACGCAAATTGGGAGCGGCGACCGATCGGAGAAGATACGAACCTACAACTTCCCCCAGGACCGCTTAACGGATCATCGCATCAACCAAAACTTCTCCAACCTCAAATCGATCATGGACGGAAACTTTGATGCGGTCTTCAACGCGCTCGCAGCCGAACACGCAAAGCGTCAGGCAGACGCTCGCTAATGGAGCAGCTCAACTCCGCGCAGCCAAGCTTCCCTACCCGGACTTGGACGCAGAGCTTCTTTGTGGTTTTGCCCTGAAGAAAGATCGCGTCTGGCTCGCCACTCATTCAGACCTTCTTTGCTCTGCTCCTATCCTCCGGCGCTACCGAGTATTGCTTCGATCGCGCGCTCGTCACACACCGCTTGCCTACCTGACGGGAAAGCAATCATTTTATGGTCGTGATTTTGTTGTCAGGCCGGGCGTCCTTGTTCCGCGGGCTGATAGCGAACTCCTTATTGCGCGAGGCCTTCACCTTATTCCTCATGCTCCTTGCCGAATCGCCGATATTGGGACTGGCTCAGGCTGCCTCGGGCTCACACTTTTGGCCGAACGACCGATGTGCCGACTAGATGCAGTTGACCGCTCCCCGATCGCTCTCGGGGTAGCTCAACGCAACGCCAAAAGCCTGCGCCTTAGTAATCGGGTTCGCTGGCACCGCGGCAACCTCCTTCTCCCGCTACGTCGAGTTGAACTTGATCTCATTGTCGCAAACCCGCCCTACCTCACTTCACGCGAAACGTGGAGCGAACCGAGCATACGCAGAGAGCCAAAGCTCGCGCTCGACGGCGGTTCTGATGGACTCCGTCTCTACCGCGAGCTGTTCGTCCAGTATCGACAACAACATCGGCATTGTCCGATCCTGCTCGAGATCGACCCGCGTCGAAAAAACGCTTTGGGGAATCTGGCAACCTCCCTGCTCCCAAGCATGCGTCAACACTGGCACCGCGATCTCGCGGGCCGATGGCGAGTACTTGAATTGCGCTACCCCTCTAGCGCGAGTCTTTCTTCAAAATAAACTTTCGAAGCGCAACCGCAACGCCGTCTTTATCGACTGCGCTCGTCACCCAGTCAACCTTCCGCTTTACCTCCGGCGAAGCGTTTTGTACCGCAACGCCAAGACCAGCCATCCAGAGCATAGAGACGTCGTTTTGGGCATCGCCAATCGCCATAACCTGTGGCATTCGGAGTCCGAGATGATGCGCGATCCAGCGGAGCGCACGGCCTTTTGAAACGTGTGGGTGAAGGAACTCGATTAAGTTCCCGTGCGAGCGGGTCATATAGAACGCCCGGCCGAAACGGCGATGGAGCGCCGGCTCAATCGCGCGCAGTTTCCGCTCGGACGCAATAAACATCGCCTTGTGCGGCGGCTCCGGCAAGCGGTAGTGTTTCAGGTCAACCAGGTTCACCTCGCGAACCGGCTCGATGTTATTGATATACTCGCGCGCCCAGCGGTCGATCGGCTTATGAAAAAACGCCTGTTCTTTCGAGAAAAGGGCGACTTGTACGCGATGCTGAAAGCCAAAGCGAATAAGCCCCTTAATGTGTTTCTCGGGGAGTAATCGCGAAAAGAAAATCTTCTGCCGGGTTCGAATAAGGGCGCCATGGTAACAGATCACCGGCAGCTGAATTTTTAAAGAATGGATAAAGGGTTCGGTCGTCTGGAAAGTCCGTCCGGTCGATAACGTTACCGCAACACCGCGTCCTTGAACGCTCTTGATCGCCCGCTTGTTGCGCCCTGAAACAACCCCGCCTTGGTCAACCAGCGTTCCATCGATATCAATCGCAACAAGTCGGTGTTTTGGCATCAGAATTACTCGAACGGAAATTCACGGCCGTCGGGAACGACCTCAACAAAAGTTTGACCTCGATTCAGCTTCATTTCGGTTCCGTCTTCGGCGATAAAAACCGTACGGTCGGTTCGAGTCGGCTTTTCCCAACGCCCCGGAATGACAAGTCCGTCGCGAAACAGGAAAGCTTTTCCGCTTCCGGTAACATTCAAGGTCAGCCGCCCCTTCTCGCGCACCGAGACAATCGGCGGAATCACTTGGACAATGACGTTGTGTGGAGCAATCTGTTCCCCGCTATTTCGATCACGGTGCGGGTCGGAACCGTGAAAACGCGGATAAACGTTTTTCTCGCGATCATAACTATACCGAACACTATAGGTTCCGGATGAGTAATATACCTCTAGCTCCCGAAACGACCCGCGCTCCGTAAGAACGTCATCATCCTTAAATCGCCATGAAGAATACGCCGGACGAGTCTCGGTTAAGCTGTAATCCCGGAGAGCGAAGCTCATCTTTTCTCCGTCGGTAAACAAATTATGGGGAGCGTATCCGCTCGTATCCCGAAAGCAATACCTCCCGCCCGAACCGAGGCAATTCAAGTCATTCATCTGAAAACCAGAAAGCATTTGCAGCGCTTCCGGGCTCCCGCCGGCATGAACGTAGAGGCCGTCGTACTCCGAGAGCCACTCGAGATAGACCTCGCGCGAGCTCCGAATCGGACCAAGGCGCAGGCGAGCAATTTCATCTGGGCTATACAGCGCCATCAGCCGAGTCGCCCCGCCCTCAACGAGTGTATTATAAACAACTGACGCACGTGTCACGCCAGCAGGCGGCCGGGCGGCCGGGTTATTGTCATACATGATCGCAACCGGAAAAAGATTTGCCGCATCTTTGGCTACCATTGCCCCATCAAGCCGGCGCGGGAGAATGTTCGGGTCTGTTTCAGGCTCGGGAGTAACCGGGCCAGGTTCGAGCTGAACATGAGAAAAAACGGGAATGACGAAAGGAGAGCGACCAACATCGCTCGAGGCAGCCCAGGCATAGGTTCCAACAAAAAGTACTAACGCCCCAAGCAACCCAAACCCTAACTCGCGAGGAACCGGCAATCCTAGGCGAAGTCGTCCGGGGTGATGTTGGTGTTTTGTTTCTGTGTGTTCCCCCACGAGTTTGAGCTCAGGTAGCGGACAGATAGGTGACGTCGCGATCGGTTGGGACAACTTCAATCCACGTCTGTCCAGCATTAAACACCATTGGATCACCCGCCGCATCCAAAAACTCCGTCCGATCATTTGTTGATGACTTTGACCAAGTCCCCTCAATCACTTGCCCGTCGCGGAAGAGTAAAGCATCGCCGCTTCCGACGGTTTCCATGGTTAAGCGTTGGGCGTCCGCAAGTCCGCTTTCAACATACTGCACCAAAACGTTCTTCGGACTGATTTGCGCGCCTGAGCCCATGACCGTATGCGGCGTCTCGCCTTGAAAACGGCCGTAGGTATTTGTCGCCGAGTCATACTCGTACACGACCTGATAGCTGGCGCTCGAGAAGTTAATCGTAATCGGCGCGACATCAACCGGGCGCTCCCCGATCGACGCGTCATTCTTAAACTCCCAAACCGAGAAGGAGCTCGATTCTGCCTCTTTATCGCGAAGAGCGTAGGTGAGAAGTTCGGAGGACGTAAAGAGATTATGCTCACGAGCTCGCGGTAAATTCTCCCGAACGTAATACTGTGCGTTGTAGAACTGATCGAGGTTAAAAATTCCCTTCGCCTGGATATCGCTCATCGCCTGGGGGCTCCCGCCGGCATGCGCGTAGAGCGCGTCATACTCCTTCACCCAGTCGACATAATAGGGCCGCGCGCTCCGAACCGGACCAATCGACTCAATCGGACCAGTCATCGTAAAGAGAGCAAGGAAACGAGTAATTCCACCTTCAGCCAGGGCCTCGTAAACAATCTTCGCCTCATCCAAGCCGGCTTGAGGTCGAATAGACGCCAGGTTCTCAATCATCACGCCAACAACGGGAAGTTGCTCATACTCCGACACATCATAAACCCCGTCAATCGCGCGGCGAACCAGAGTCTCGCCCGTATTCGTGTTTATTGTGTCGCCGGTCCGATCTGAACCCGCGTCCGGACGAAAGACAAAGTACCCGGCTGCGCCTGCTCCAAGAACAAGGATAACCAGGATGATGATGAGCGTCGATCGGCGCGTAAAGAATCGAGGCTTGGCGGCGACCGGCGGTGTTCCCCCTTCTGGCATGGTATTACTCCTTTGCGGCCGGGGCTTCGGGCGCAGCTTCGGCATCCTCAGCTTCCGGCTTAGGTTTGGCTGATTCGACTTCAGTTACGTTCTCAACCACCTCGGCGTCGAGCTCCTTCAGCTCTTCCTCGGTTCGAGGCGGGGTGACGAGCGCCACAACGGTCTCCGGCTTTTCGAGGAGAGTTATCCCCTTGGGGAGCACCAGGTCGCCGGCGCGAATCTGATCATCAAAAGTCTTCAGGGGCTCGAGAGAAACGACAATTTCGTGAACGAGATCGCCCGGAAGACACTCAATTTTCAATGTTTCCAAATTGCTGAGCAAAACACCGCCCAGCTCTTTCACGGCAACCGGCTCACCTTCAAACTTCAGGCCGATTTCCGTCTCGATCTTTTCCGTCATGCTCACCGCATGGAAATCCGCGTGGAGAATTCGATCAGTTACTGGATGAAATTGCACATCCTGAATCAGGACCTTTACCGGCGCTTCATTTCCGACCTTCAAATCAACTAAGCTCGATTCTCCGGCCTTTGCGAACACTCGTTCAAATTCTCGCTGATCAAGCGTAAGGGATACCGAAGCCTTCCCGTGGCCGTACATGACGGCTGGGATTTTTCCCTGGCGGCGGAGCTGCCCGGACTGCTTTCCAAGCGTTGTTCGTGATTCAGCGGAGAGAGAAATCGTGTCCATGCGTAGAGTCGACTTAGAGATTCAAGAAGTTTCGGTTCTGATCGAGGTATTCGTGGAGATCAATCACATCATTCGGCCCAACGGCTGTCCCTGACTGAAGCCGAAGGAGATCGTCGCGACTTAAGTCAGTCACGAGGCCAACGGACTGTATTCCGAGGGTGTTGGCAATCACGACGGCAATTATTGCCCCGCCGCAGCTTCCGCACTCGAGATGAACGAGATGGCGGTCTTCATGCTCCGCCACAAGCTTCGCTGCTGTTGGCTGATAAAAGGCGTGGCAGAGCGGGCAGTGAGAAATGAGCCGGATCGTTCCACGGAATGATCCAAAGGAGGGAGTTTGCGAAGCAGGAGGAACAGAAAGCATGGGAGACCTTACCCGATTCTCAATTCCTTCGTCAAGGGCTCAATAAAGCAGAGTGAGTATATCAGGATTTTCGCCTCTGGTCAAGGAGAAAAGCCCAAGAAACAGCGAAAAGCTGGTATGGGCGAAGGTCTGCTAATGCTGACGAGCGCGAATACTCTGGATAATCCCAATAATGAAGAAATTCGAAAGCAAGGCGCTCCCCCCGTAACTGATGAAGGGCAAAGGAATCCCGGTAACGGGCAATATTCCAAGATTCATCCCAATATTAATGAACATTTGGATGAAGAGGAGCGAGAGAAGGCCGGTTGTTAGCAGGCTGGTATAGGGATCATTAGCCCTCCGGATAGCCCGAAAGAAGCCGGTAAACAGTAAGACAAAGGTGCCGAGAACTAAAACTGACCCCAAAAAACCCAGCTCCTCGGCAATCACGGCGAAAATGAAGTCGGTCGACTGCTCAGGGAGGAAATTGAGCTGACTCTGGGGTCCAAGACCAAGTCCGCGCCCGAAGAGGCGTCCGGATCCGATGGCTACGATGGACTGCGTGACATTATAACTTCGCCCCAAACGATCCGCATCAGGGTTTAAAAACGTCGTAATGCGGTCTTTCTGGTACCCGTGGAGGACAAAAAACCAAGCAAAGACGCTTGCCACGATCACTGCAAGAATAAGTAGGGCAATAAAACGCTTCGGGATTTTCGAAACAAGAATAAAGATAAACCACACAGCGCCAAGGACCGCCGTATACCCAAACTCCGGCTGTGCAACGAGCAGGGCCGCATATACCGCAAGAAACAGTCCAGAGACGATCAGGGTCCAGAGCGGGCGCTCGCCCGTAAGTCGAGTCGTGAAAAAACGACTAAGATGCAGGACGAAGAAAACGCGAACGAATTCTATTGGCTGAAAGGTTTGGCCAAAAAGAACAAACCAGCCTGTCGTCCCGCGAATTTCCTGTCCAAAAAATAATACGGCGAGGAGCAACCCAGCCCCGAGGAGATAGAGCGGCCAACTCAATGTCCACCAGATCCGATAATCAAGGAGAGACAGGACAATGAGCAGCACAATACCAATGCCCATAAAACCAGCTTGGTGGGCAACCTGCGTGTAATCTGGCTGTTCAATATTAATCGTCACGCTGTAGAGCGCGGCCAGCCCGAAAGCGGCGAGGAGAATGGCGGCGGTCAGGAGAGACCAATCGAGGCGCCGTAGCGCCCCTAGACGTTCGTACCAGGACATGGGGTCGGGTGTTTACCCGTTCATATAATTCTCTTCGTCGGAGATGTCAACCGTCGGCTGGATCGTCACGGTCGCATCCGATGGCATCCGCTCAAACCACTGGGCGGATAGGGTCCGCCGCTCGCCGGATTGAAAGGCGCGAAGAGTAACTACCTGCGCTGCGACCGGACGCCCTAAGCTAAGGACAACGATCGGCACCTCGACGTCCCAGTAGCCGTACAACGAGCTATTCACTACGTCTGCGCTCACGCGGGCATAGGTTTGCCCCGTGTTGGGCGCAACGGCAGCCGGCTCAAAGGAGAGGTTCTCAACCGTAAAGGAACTCCCCTCGAGCCGGGTTCGATCAATGAGGCGTGACCACGTACTCGAATCGACGATGAGTGAGGCTTGGCCGCTCCCCTTCCCAATCGACTCATTCAGGCTCATGAGGTATCGAGTTTGCCCGGGGAGAATCGTCGCCGAACGCGCGGAGGTTTCAACGCCGGCAATGTCAAAGTGATATTCGATATGACTGAGCCAATCTTCATTTGGATTCGTAATCGATGCGAGGTAATCAGAAACCTCGTCGTGGGAAAGGACTGTTACTGCACCATCTTCAAGCGGGAGGATGCGTTGCTCGCGGAGAAGCGACGCAGGCTCAAGGCCTTTCGCCATATTGAGCGCGAGACGTTCGTATTTTCCCGACTGGAGAAAAAATGACAGTAAGCCAACAATAATCACCCCAAGCAAAGCGATGTCGATTGCCAGGATGAGCACAACCCACCACTTCTTCAGTTGAAAGCGATGCGCAAGAAACCACGAGTGGAGCCGAAGCGGAATATCGCGCGTTGAGAATCCCCCCGAGGCCGATGGTGCAGAATCGAAGGCCATATAAAGGAAGTGTAGCAAAAGCGCGGTTCCCAGTGAAGCCTCATGGCGCGCTTTCGGATTTGTGAAAATATGCTATAGTAGCGGTACCAAAACGTTCACCACATCGCCTATGTACTTCTCGACCAGCCAGGACCTCTTCTTCTTCATCCTCGCCATCGCAATCGGCGTTCTGACAGTGTTGCTGGCTTGGGGAATGATCTACCTCATTCTCATTCTCAAGAAGAGCTATATGGCTGTCCGAGAAGTTGAGGAAAAGGTCCGCTCGATCGGCGAAATCTTCGGAACGCTGCGCGAGCACCTGGCGAATTCAAGCTCCTCCCTCCGCCTCCTCGTCGAGGTCGCAAGTCAAATTGCGAATTTCTTCCAAAACCGTAAGGCCAAAGCGAACGGCAAAAAGAAAACGGCTTCTCTCTAAGGCTCACCAGCGCCGTTCGTTCAATGGGGTTCGTCCATCTTCACGTCCATAGTCATTATAGTCTTCTCGACGGTCTTCCAAAGATCGACGATCTTGTCGCACAAGCGAAACAACTCGGGATGCCCGCAGTCGCCTTGACTGACCACGGCGTCCTGTACGGCGCAATCGAGTTCTACCAGAAGGCAAACGCGGCTGGTATGAAGCCGATCATCGGCGTCGAGGCCTACTTCGCTCGGAATGGAAGGCACTCGAAAACAGCCAAAGTTGATGAGCGGCCGTATCACCTCATCCTCCTCGCCGAGAACGAAACCGGCTACCGAAATCTCATTAAGCTAACCACAATCGCCCACCTCGAGGGCTATTATTACCGCCCGCGAATCGACTGGGAGCTTCTCGAACAATACAGCGAGGGTCTGATTGCGCTCACTGCCTGTATCGGCGGCCATATCCCCTCTCTCTTGCGGAATGGAGAAATGACCGAAGCTCGGGCGACGATTGAACGTTACCTCAAACTCTTCGGCCCGGAACGTTTCTATTTTGAAATACAACACCACCCGACGCTCCCGGAGCAAGCGCAGCTCAACCAGCAACTCGTCGAACTTGGCCGCGAGTACGGCGTCGGGCTTGTCGCAACGAATGATTCGCACTACCTGACCCCGGAAGACGCCGACGCTCAGGATATTCTCCTCTGTCTCCAAACGAAATCAAAAAAAGAAGACAAGGATCGAATGAGCTACCTCGGCGAGAACCTCGGACTTCGCTCGTCTGAAGAAATGACTGAGCTCTTCGCCGAGTATCCTGAGGCGGTCGCGAACACCGAGAAGATCGCCGCTCGCTGTAATCTCACGATCGAGCTAGGGAAAATTCGACTCCCCTCATTTCCCGTCCCCGAAGGTACGACCCCGGAAGCCGAACTTCGCCGGCTATGCGAACTCGGACTCGCCCGCCGCTACCCGAAAGGCCCGAGCCAGGCAGTTCTCGACCGGCTTGAGTACGAACTGTCGGTTATTCTCAAAACCGGCTTCTCAACCTACATGCTCATCGTCCAGGACTTCGTGAACTGGGCGAAGAACAATAAGATTGTTGTCGGCCCAGGCCGCGGATCAGCGGCATCGAGTATGGTCTGCTACCTCCTGAACATCACCGACCTTGACCCGCTGGTGTACGACCTTCTCTTCGAACGCTTCTTGAACCCGGAGCGTATCTCGATGCCGGATATTGATACCGACTTCTCCGACCTCCGGCGGGACGAGGTCATCCGTTACGTCGAATCGAAATACGGGAAAGACCACGTTGCGCAAATCATCACCTTCGGAACGATGGCGGCCCGGGCAGCGGTCCGCGACGTTGGGCGCGTTCTCGGACTCCCCTACTCCTACTGTGACCGGGTAGCCAAGCTTCTTCCGATGGGCGAAACGATCGACCAGGCAATCAACGGCGTTCCCGAGCTCAAGGAAATTTACGAACACGACCCGGATGCCCAACGCCTTCTCGATAACGCGAAGAAGCTCGAAGGAGTCGCCCGGCACATCTCGACTCATGCCTGCGGCGTCGTGATCACAAAAGACCCGCTCGACGAATATGTCCCGGTCCAATACGCGGCTGCCGATGATGAGACGATTATCTCCCAGTACTCGCTCCACCCGATCGAGGACCTCGGCCTCCTGAAAATGGACTTCCTTGGGCTCTCGAACCTGACCATCATCGAAACCGCGATTAAAATTATCGAGAAAACACGCGGCGTCACGGTCGATTTGACGCAACTCCCGCTCGACGACAAAAAATCCTTCGCCCTGCTCCAACGCGGCGAAACGACCGGCGTCTTCCAACTTGAATCCTCGGGCATGCGCCGCTACCTCATCAGCTTGAAACCCTCGGATCTCGAAGATATCATCGCCATGGTCGCGCTCTACCGGCCGGGTCCCATGGAGCTCATTCCCCAATTCATCGACGGAAAGCACGGCCGCCGAAAAGCCGCCTATCTCCATCCGAAACTCAAGCCGATTCTCGACCGGACCTACGGAGTCGCCGTCTATCAAGAACAAGTCCTCCAGATGGCCCGCGACCTCGCCGGCTTTTCGATGTCCGAAGCTGACGTTCTCCGAAAAGCTGTCGGAAAAAAAATCGCCTCGCTCTTAAAGGAGCAGCGCCAGAAGTTCATTGAAGGTTGCGTCAAGAATGAAATAGCCCAGCCGACAGCAGAGAAGATATTCGACTTCATTGAACCGTTCGCCCGCTACGGCTTTAACCGAGCCCACGCGGCCTGCTACGGCTATATCGCCTACCAGACTGCCTTCTTAAAGGCAAACTACACGGCGGAATTTATGGCTGCCCTGATGACCTCGGACCACGGCTCGACCGAACGGATCGCGCTCGAGATTGAAGAGTGCCGACACCTTGGGATTGAGGTGCTTCCACCCGACGTGAATGAAAGCTTCGCCATGTTCGGCGTTGTCCCGAATCCGAAGGGTCCGCCGACTCGGATCCGCTTCGGACTCAACGCCATTAAAAACGTCGGCGAAGGGGTTGTCGGGGCGATTATCGAAGAACGGAAAGCAAACGGTGCGTACAAAAACCTCGAGGATTTCCTTCGACGCGTCCAAACGAAGGACTTAAATAAAAAATCGGTCGAATCGCTAGTGAAAGCTGGCGCGCTCGACGCCTTTGGAGAGCGGGGTCAGCTTCTCGCCAACCTTGACACCCTTCTCGCCTACGCCAAGAGCGCGGAACGAGAAGCGAATCAGCGTCAGACGAATCTCTTCGGCATGCTCCCGACCACGCACGCGCCGCGCCTCACGCTCTCCCCTGCTGAAGAAGTACCAAAAGCGAAGCGGCTCACCTGGGAACGCGAACTCCTCGGACTCTACCTCTCCGAGCATCCCCTCTCGGAATTCCGAGCGCAACTCGAGGCGGCTGCTCGCCCAATCGCAAAGCTCGCGCTCGCGCCCCGTAGCCAGCCCGTTTCCGTCGCCGGCGTGATTACCCAAATCCAAAAAGTCTTGACGCGCAATGGCGAGAATATGCTTTTCGTGAAGGTCGAAGATCTGAGCAGCTCAATCGAGGTTCTCATTTTCCCGAAGCTCTATAAGGAAACGATCGACCTCTGGCGCGAGGAGGCGATTGTCCTGATCAAGGGAAAAATGAGCGACAAAGACGGGATTCCAAAATTACTGGCGGACTCTGCCCAGAGCTTCGACCCATCGAGCGTACGCGTTGCTACTCCTCCAAGCTGCACAATTCCCCTTCCTGATGGAATAAGCCCCGAACGAATTTCAGCTTTGAAATCAACCTTTGCTGCATTTCCGGGCCAATCTCGTGTACACTTGAGCATGTCAGGCTCAAATCCCCGAACTCTGCCAACGAACTATTACGTAGACGACTCCCCGGAATTCCGCAACACCGTTCGATCGCTCCTCGCCCGCGCATGAAAAAACACTCTCGACCAGCCCAGCTCCCATCAAGCTACGCTCGCGCCACTCTTCTCTTCGTACTCTTCGTATTGGTGATCGCGGCAGGCGCGCTCTATCTGACGCTCGCTCGCACGGTTATTAGTATTACGCCGCGCACGCAATCAACTCCAATGAGCCTTTCCGTAACCCTCCGAGAGCAGAATTCGGAGACGACCGAGCCCCTCCCTGATGGCGTAATCGAGGGGCGGCTTCTTTCCTCGACGGAAACGGTAACTGACACCTTCACCCCGAGCGGCGAGGGTAGTGAAATTCCGGCGAAAGCGTCGGGCCAGGTCCGTATCATCAACAATTGGTCGCGAGTTCAGCCGCTCGCCGCAACGACCCGTTTCCTGTCTGAGTCCGGTATTCTCTTCCGCCTGAAAGAACGCGTTGATGTCCCGGCTGGCGCTTCGGTCCTTGCCGAGATCGAAGCGGACCAGCCTGGAGCGAGCGGAAATATTCCCGCCTCTCGTTTTACTCTCCCGGGACTTTGGCCAGGGCTCCAAGAGCAAATCTACGCCGAGAGCGACTCCGCGATGACCGGCGGCTTGAAAACTATGACAACGATTGCTCTGTCTGATCTTCGCGCTGCAGAAAACGCTCTCGTCGAGAAAGCTTCTGAAGCGGCCCGAACGAACTTTCTCGCATCGCTCGCCGACCAAGATTCGCGCTATGAACTTCTTGATGAATCATTTTCATCAACAGTTACGAGCTCAAGCTACGATGTCGAAATCGGCGATGAGGCGAGTTCCTTCAACGGAACACTCAAGATCCGTGTTGAGGCTGTAGCTTTTGCGCCAAGCGCGCTCGACGCTTACCTAGCCGAAAAAATGGACGAGCGAATTCCTGTGCACCGTGTCGCTCTCGGAGCCAACCTCAAGAATCGCAGCCTAACACTCGAAAGCGTAAACACCGACGCTCAAACTGCTGAGCTTACGCTTTCCGGCGAGCTCGATACGTCCATAACCCTCGACGATCCGATTTTCGACCGCGCGAACCTGACGAACCGCGACGCGCAGTCCATTCGAAACTACTTCTCCGCCTTCGAGGAGATTGCCTCAGTCGACATCACATTCTCGCCCTTCTGGTCGACACGCTCGTCTTCCCTTCCGGATCATATCGAAATTCACCTCGTCGACAACTAAAAACCCAGCTCGAGAAGCTGGCTCTTGACGTTTTTTTCGCTTTGCTTTATTGTGGTCCGGCTGGCGTTTTGAAGAAATCAAACAGAGATTCCCTTCGGTCACGTAGTCGACCGGTAAGCTCATTCGAGCGAGACTCCTAGGTCGGAGTAGGGATCAGCCTAAAACGGAATTGCGTGGAGGTTACCCCCCTGCCGGGGCTCCCTTTCCGGGTTGGAGGACGCGGCAACGACGGGCTGCAGACCGTCACAGAAGTCAAAAAAGCCTTGAGGGTAACCTCTCTGCTCTTCTGGATCGCGTTCCTTGTCCATGACGTTGCTCGTCCGAAAGCGGCGTCATCGACCTTGGGTGTACCGACTCCCCTCGCGCGCCGAAGGCGGCGAAGATCGTACATCCTGGGCTAAACGAAACCCAGCACTGTCCTTCTGAGGGATCACGCACTGCGTGGTCCCTCTTCCCTTATGATTGACATTTTCTCTTTCCTGTGCTAGTTTTGAGCGTCCCGAAAAACCAAGAACAACCGGAGGAACAAGGATCATGGCCGACGCGCAAAAGGAGTACACGACGCCGATCAGTCTGGCTGATTGGCAAGGCCTCAAGCCCGGCGACGGGATTCGGGACTCGATGGGCCGCATTTGGCGCGTGACCCGCAAGTCCAAGAGTCCGGATCGACTGTACGCCCGCTGCCCTGGCCACGACGAGGACCGCCTCGATTGGTTCGAGGGTCAAATCCTCGAAGAGGAATGGGCGATCGTCCTCGAGCTGAACGACCCGTCCGTCACGATCGTCCGCGCCTAGTGGTACCTTCGTCACCCATCAACCGCCATCAAAGGAGGGATCAATGGCGATCAAGGGCCGCGAACGCAACACCCTTTGTCCGCGCTGCGGGCAGAAGCGGAAGTATTGCCGGGGACACTCGCTCTTCCTCCGGCTCCTTCGCTGGGTCACCAGCTAGCGGATTCAGAACACCCGAGGGACCAGTCAATACGACGCGGTCCCTCTTCTCTTTCGACCCCTCCCCGCTTCGGCGTTGGCGGGGTCGCTTTTTATTTCTTGATGTCCTGCTTTATCATCCGCATGATTTCCGGGAAACGGGAAATACGGAAGTGACCGTTCTTGTTTTTGTAGATGATAATCTTGGTGTTCGGAAGCTTCTTCCGGTATTTCTCCGCATGTTGGACTGGAACAACATCGTCGTTCCTCGAAAACATGAGCGTTAATCTCCCGGACTGCTTCTCAAGCAGCGTAAGATTCGACTGTAGGCGAAATCCACCAGCGAGCGTTTCTTTCGTCAACGAATTATCGTAGGGCGGGCAGACAAGATAGGTTGCCCGAATACGTTTCGGAAAACGATTTTCAGATAAGTACTTTGCGAGAAAAATCCCGCCGAGGCTTTGCCCGACAAGAATGAGGTCGTTCTTTAACTTCGGAAGAAAGCGCTCGAAGTGCAACTTCCATTCTTCGTACTGAGCGAAATCTTGAAGCGGCATCCGCGGGCGAATAATCTGCACCTTCCTGCCTAGCGATTGGTCGAGGTAGGCATCGTTCCAAGCAAGCTTCTTTTCGATCGTCACCTCGCGCGTCTTCAACCAGCGCAGATACGCGCGCTGATTCGCATGCGTCATCCCGCCGTGGATGTAGAGGAGTTCCTGCATACCTCGATACTTGTATGATTGATTGACAAACTCGTTGTCGCATTTTAGTATACCCTCGACGCGATTGATCGGTCTACCACACCGATTCTGCCTTCGCCCGAGCGGGCTCCGGCAGACCAAAAGGCCAAGCGTCACAACAATCAACGAGTGGTCGGCCAAAAGGCTGACAATCTGGGTGGAACCGTCCGCCTCCGCTTGAAACAAGATTTCAAGCTTCGGCGGATCCCTGACAAGATCATTGTTTAGGGATTTTTTCATCACCTCTATGGCCAAGACCACCCGTTCCGAAAAACCGAAATCGAAGTCTGATCTCGCGCCGCTCCGTCACTCGCTCGCCCATCTCCTCGCGAAAGCTGTGCTCGAGCTCTACCCGGGCGCCCAGAACGCCATCGGCCCGTCGATCGAGAATGGCTTCTACCAGGACTTCGACATGGGCGAGATTAAACTGACTGAAGCCGACCTCCCGAAGATTGAAAAGAAAATGCGGGAGATTTTACCGTCCTGGAAATCCTTTACCTTCAAAGAAGTTACGCTTGCTGAAGCAGAAAAGCTCTTCGCCTGGAACATCTATAAGACCGAACTCGCGCGCGAGTTCGCCGAAGGCGGGAAAACATTAAAGACGAACGACCCGGGTAACTTCCTCGACCTCTGTAAGATGGAACATGTTGAGAAGCCGTCCGAGGACCTCAGGCACTTCAAGCTCCTCTCGGTCGCCGGAGCCTACTGGCGCGGGGATGAGAAAAAGAAGATGCTCACTCGAATCTATGGAACAGCCTTTCCAACTAAAGACGAGCTTGAGGCCTACGTCATTCAGCTCGAAGAGGCGGCCAAGCGCGATCACCGAAAGCTTGGGCGCGAGCTTGATCTCTTCACCTTCTCCGAGCTCGTCGGCCCGGGCCTTCCGCTCTGGACGCCGAAGGGAACGCTGCTCCGGACCATCCTCGACGACTTCGTCTGGGAACTCCGGCGCGCCCGAGGCTACGAGAAGGTCGAAATCCCCCACCTCACGAAGAAAGACCTCTACGAACGGAGCGGACATTGGGACAAATTCAAAAACGAGCTCTTCCGAATTACGACTCGCGAGGGCCACGAGTTTGCGATGAAGCCGATGAACTGTCCGCACCACACCCAGATCTACGCGCGGCGGCCCTGGAGTTACCGGGAGCTTCCCCAGCGCTACGCGAACACGACCATGGTCTACCGCGACGAACAGACCGGCGAACTCGCTGGACTGACCCGCGTCCGTTCGATTACCCAAGACGACGCACATGTCTTCTGCCGCACTGAACAGGCAAAAGAAGAAATGGGCAAGATCTGGGATATTATTGACGCCTTCTACGGAGCGGTTGGCTTCGCGCTCACGCCCCGCCTCTCGCTTCATGATCCGAAGAATATGAAGGCCTACCTGGGCGACGAGAAGACCTGGTCCTTCGCTGAAGAGCAGCTGCGTAGTCTCGCCAAAGAACGCGGGGTGTCCGTCACAGAAGCAGTCGGCGAGGCCGCCTTCTACGGTCCAAAGATCGATTTCATGGGGAAGGACTCGCTCGGCCGGGAATGGCAGGTCGCAACCATCCAGATCGATATGAACATGCCGGCCCGTTTTGAGTTGAACTGCACAGATGAACACGGGAAGCCCGAACGGATTGTGATGCTTCACGCGGCAATCATGGGCGCCATCGAACGATACGTCGCCATCCTCATCGAGCACTTTGCCGGCGCCTTTCCGCTCTGGCTCGCGCCTGTCCAAATCCAGCTCATCCCAGTCGGGACACGGCACGAAGCTGCCTGCGAAAAACTTGCGAAGGAATTCACCGAAGCCGGACTCCGCGTGACGGTTGATACGGCAACCGAAACCGTCGGCAAAAAAATCCGCAACGCGAGCCGAGAGAAAATCCCCTACCTCCTCGTTATCGGCGATAAGGAGCTGAAGAGCACGAAGCTTGCCATTAAAGTTCGCGGGGAACAGGACGTTCGTGAGATGGCGAAATCGGCGTTTCTCAAACACGCCCAGGAGCTCATCTCCGAACGGTCGTTGGTGTTATAACTTCATACATCCCCGCGCCGTCATTCCGAGGAGAAACCGAGGAATCTCCATTCAACATAAGGTATTGCGGAGACCCCTCACCTTCGTTCGGGGTGACGGCAACGGCGCGGGTTTTCGGTTTGACATCCTCTCCGCTCCTTGTTAGGGTCGAAGTAGCCGATCTCCGGCCAATCCGAATCACCGTCCGCTTGAAAAGGAGGACTGGATGACCCTCAAGACGTCTGCCGAGTATCGGGCAGCGCTCTTTGCACAACTTGAGGTACGAGGAGTGACCCGCGAAGTCATTGCTCGACTCTGGAGAGTGCTGGGGTGCGATGACCCGACCAATCAGCAACTCTACAACGCGCTGAACCCCCGCGACTTCGAACAGCCGACTGAACTCCAACGTTCGGGCTTTCCCGGCAAGGACGTTCAAGAAGCAGAAATCCGCGCGGAGGCACAGATCGCCCGTTCCGTAGAAGTTGTCTGCGCAATCGCCGCAACGCTCGAGACCCGAGAGGCTGATGCTGAATGTGAGCGACGAAGGATTGAAGCGCTCTTAGAGCATCAACTCGAAGCAACGGCAACTGAGGCGCCACGCCGGCGCCCTTCTGCACCAGAGACAGACCTCAGGAAAAGGATGAACGAGGATCAGGGGGTTGGGAATGTCGAGACTCCGGAGAACCTTCACTGAGAAGCAGCAGCACACACGCCCGCATCATGATCATGGAATGATCTGGTGCGGGTTTCTTTTACAGAAAGAGAGGCTGCCCAGATGGACAGCCTCAAGAACAGTGCTCAGAGGATTACCAACCCGCGCCGCGCTGGTGATGAAGGACGAACACAGGCGCTTGAACGACTACGGACCGATCACTCAAACGTCGCAAGGAGTGAAAGACGCAACGACACTGAAGCCGACGACCCTGGATCGCGTCGATCCGATAAAGGATTCCGTCCTTTTCGAAGTACATGCCCGGCTTCACATGCCTCCAGCCCAACCGCGCCCGCTCGACGCGCCCTCTTTGCCACTTCGGAATGAGCTGACGAAGATTCCTATGAGGAGCCAGTTCATCGACCATGATGCCCCCTTTCTACAACACCAATGGCCCGCTAATGCCTTCGGTAGTACCATAGGGAGCCTAACCCGTCAACCGAGACTAGCCCTCCTGAAGGCCTGTGCTACAATGCTCCTGCTATGCCAAATCCGCAATATTTCCTCCAAGTCTACGGCTGCCAGATGAACCTCTCGGACGGCGAACGAATCGCCTCTCTCCTCGAGGAGCTGAACTTTTGGCGCACGGAAAAAGAAGCTGAAGCTGATCTTATTGTGGTCGTGTCCTGTTCGATTCGTCAAAAAGCTGTTGATCGAATTCATGGCAAAGCGAAAACCTGGAAGGGCATGAAAAAGGATCGACGCCTCATTACCGCCCTTTCCGGCTGCGTGGTAAAAGACGACCAGACGAAACTCGCTTCAGTCTTCGACATCTTCTTTGATATGAAGGATCTGAACTCGCTCCCCGCCCGACTCGGACCCTTCTTCAATTCCCTCCCGGAGACTCATCACGAGGGAGAGTATTTCCGCATTCAACCAAAATATAGTTCAGACTTCCAAGCCTACGTCCCGATCATGACCGGGTGCAATAACTTCTGCACCTTCTGCGTTGTCCCCTATACCCGCGGCCGAGAACAATCTCGTCCGGCCGACCGCATCCTCGCGGAAGTTCGACACCTCCTCGAACGGGGCTACAAAGAAATCGTCCTGATCGGCCAAAACGTCAACTCATACGGACTTGATACGCTTCCGCCGCGTCTCGTTACCCCGGATGGCCAGCTTCGCTTTAAAGACAAAACTCCGGATATCGACTTTCCGAAACTCCTGCGGCAAATCGCCCAACTGCCCTATGAATTCTGGCTTCGTTTTATTACGTCGAATCCCCAAGACATGTCCGACGAACTCATTGAGGTTGTGGCGAATGAGCCAAACTGTGTTCCATACATTCACCTCCCGATCCAGGCCGGGGACGACGAGATGCTCCGACGGATGAACCGACGACACACGATTGCGCATTACTACACGCTCGTCGACAAAATCCGAGAGCGCATCCCTGGCGTCGCGCTTACCACCGACGTTATCGTGGGCTTTTGCGGAGAAACTGATGCGCAGTTCCGCAACACACTCGAACTGTTCAAAACAATACAATACGATATGGGCTATACCGCCCAGTACTCTCATCGAGCCGGAACCGCCGCCCACCGGGCAATGGTTGATGATGTTCCGCCGGAGATAAAAGAAGCTCGAGAGATCGAGCTAACGGATGTCCTGCGAGCTGGCGCCCTTGAACGAAACCAAGCCGTGATCGGAACAAAGCAGGTTGTCCTCATCGATGAGTTTCGGAGCGGCGCAAACTTTGGAAAAACCGCTTCTCAGAAGTCAATCAAGATTCCGGTCGACCGAGACCTTCGCGGCCGTTTCGTCCTCGCCGAGGTTGTCGGCGCCCAAGCCTGGGGCCTCGCGGGAAAACTCTTGAACGATAACGTTACCGCCCGCGGGGTTCCCCTCTCGTAGTTTCGAAGTGATAATGCCTTTAGTAATCAGGGTTCGGGGGCTGTGCATGGCGCTTTCAGAACAACAACAGCATGTAAAGGTTACGGCATTCACAGCCCCCGAAACTCTTTGCTACTTTCTGGTTACAGAACGTAGACGGCTCTAGCCGAACAATTCTATGGAATTACCCAAACCCCTCATCGCCATCATCGGCCCGACCGCCTGCGGAAAAACCGCGCTCTCCATTCGGCTTGCACAGCGCTTCGGCGGCACAGTTATTTCCGCTGACTCGCGCCAAGTCTACCGCGGAATGAAGCTCGGAACGGGCAAGGTCACCAAGCGGGAAATGAACGGCGTTCCGCATGAACTCCTCGACGTCGCCGATCCGAAGCGACAATTCACCGTGGTTGATTTTCAACGCCGGGTCGCCCGGGTGATGCGGACAGCGAAAACGCCGTTCTGGCTTGTCGGCGGATCCCCGCTCTACGTTGACGCGATTGTCTACGAGCAACACTTCCCCATTGTGAAACCCAACGCGACGCTTCGAAAAAAACTCGAGGGCTGGAGCACTCCCCGACTCATTCGCGAGCTACAAAAACTCGACCCGATGCGCGCACAAACTATTGATCAAAAAAACCGACGTCGCCTCATCCGAGCTTTGGAAATTGTCAAAAGTACAGGCCGACCAATCCCACAACTCGAACGAAGAGATACCAACGCCCTCATCCTCGGCATCAACCTGCCTCGCAACCTGCTCTATCGACGGATTAATGTACGCCTTGATGCTCGCCTTCGTCTCGGCATGATTACAGAAGTTCGTCGATTGCATGAAGCAGGCGTGAGCTGGAAGCGGCTCGAATCCTTCGGGCTTGAGTATCGTTTTATCGCCCGCTTCCTCCAGGGACAAATCACGAAGAGCGAAATGATTTCCCAACTCCAGGGCGCGATCCACGCCTTTGCCCGGCGGCAGATGACCTGGTGGAAACGCGATCCGAATATCCGTTGGATCAAAAACGAAGCGGAGGCGGCTCGCTGGATTCGCTCCTACCTGCAAGAAATGGCGGCGAAAGCGTAGAAGCCTTCGCCGCCCAGTGCACCCCCCCATCTGGCAACCGACTCAGAGATGAGTCAGCTGACCCCCGACCACCCCACCCAGGTGAGCATCTCCCTCTCGATGCCGGATTAGCGTGGATCACCTCCCTCCCGAGGGAGACGAGCCGACGACCGACGATCGTCGACCTCCTGCGATGCGACAAAACGCGCAGGGTCCTTGTTGTTCATGGGTCCCTCCTCTCGGGAAAGGTACGTTGCCTAATGGCGTCCGGTCTTCCGTCACTTCACTACCGCGCCACTGGCTTCAGTATACCCCTCGATTGCCTGTCCAGCAATATCCGCAAAAAGGAAACCCCGCCAAGCACAGAAGCGCCAGGCGGGGTGTTGAAGGTTCAAGGTTAGGCAAGGACTTCAGAACGGTCGAAGTACTGCTCACAGTAGTGACAGGACAGCACGCCCCGGTCCTCGCCGTAGACGTGGAAATGAGGGTAGAGCGCGGCTTCAGCGTCGTGATGCGTCACGCAAGCCGGGTTCGGACAGCGCCCGATCCCGGTCACCGAAGGAACCCCCGTAACGCGCACCTTCCTGAACTGACCTTCCTGGAACACGTTGAAGGTCACTCCCGGTGCCAGAACAGCAACAGCGGCCAGCTGGTTCGGGTCGAGGAATCGGCCTTCGAGAACAAGGGCGTCCTTCCGTCCATCCTTCGACTTACCGCTCCGAAGGCCTCGAGACAACACGACAACCCCATCTCCATCGTCTGGACGAAGGAGGGCCATTATGCGCTGACCCGACCCCATCGGCAAATGGTCAATGACCGTTCCGTTCTGGATCGGAGTGAAGTGCTGGCCTTCAGCG
>CAZWTD010000008.1:0-12562 GCA_964637345.1 uncultured Gammaproteobacteria bacterium | reverse complement strand
CCAAGGCTTCACCGACGCTCCCCATCGTCTGTTCGTCCATTGTCGGATCAGGCGCCTCGATCGGCGTCAGATCCTCAATGCACGCTAACGCCGACGAAAGGAGGGCCATCCGGACCGGGATGCCGTTTGCGGCCTGCTCGTCAATGATGACGTGCGGATGCATGAGAATTCCAGGGTGAATCTCGTCATCGCCGACCGGCATCGGGTGCATGATCAACGTTCTCGCTCCGAGCATATCGAGAACTGCCTGATCTACCACGAAGAGACCACGGATTTTTCCGTACTCGTAGTCGTTGATGAAGCGTTCTCGCTGAACCCGGGTTGTGTACACGAAATCACAACCCACGAGCGCATCAAGTGTATCCGCAAACGTTACGTTCTGCATTCCCTGCGTGTACCACCACGGCAGACTCGCCTCCGGAGCCGAGACCAAGACGATCTCAACCCCATCGAGGAGACGAAGGGCTCGGATGAGCGAATGCACGGTCCGCGAGAGCTTCAAGTCTCCCACGATGCCGATCCGAAACCCGCTAAGCCGTCCGAGTCGCCGCTTGATCGTGTACAGGTCGAGCAGGGCCTGGCTGGGATGCTCGTTGGCTCCGTCGCCGGCGTTCAGAACACAGAGCTTGATGCCGTGCCGAGACGCCATCTCTGCGACCCAGCGCGCCCCGCCCTCGATCTTCGTCCGCATGACAAGCGCCCAGGCGTTCTGTCCTGAATACATCCGGGCGGTCGCGCCGAGCGTTTCACCCTTCACGAGTGAGGTCGCAGCGCTGGCAGTCAGAACGCTCGGCATACCGTTTAGCCAGGCTGCTTTTTCGAAGGAGCCGGACGTTCGTGTGCTCGATTCATCGAAAAGGAGCCGAACTGTCCCGATAGCAGTCTGCGCCCCGCGTGGCTGTCGACCATTCCAAATTGGCCGGAGCGTCTCCGCGCTTACGAGTACGTGTTCGATGTACTCCCGGGTAAAATCCCCGGCGGAAATGACGTGTTTCACATACCCTCCCCTGCTGGTTGTCAATGATCGATCCCGTACGACAAAAACGAAAACGCCCCGCTACCGGGGCGATGTTCCGTTATTGGTCCCTCCCGTGTTGGACACGGGTTTCTTCATACTGCGAGGCAGTGTACGCGCCTCGCTTTCAAACGTCAAGTACGCACCACGCTTAATCGCGGACCGTCTTGAGTCCGACAATTTGTTCGTAGATTGATTGCTCTACCTCAATCCAACCTCGCTTCCGGTTTATCGCTTCAGTCCGGAATGACCGATCGCCTGGGATTGCAATTTCCCGAACTCCCGGAATTCGTTTCGCCGTTTTCACTTCGCGAAGTAGTCCTCGAACGCCTCTACGAAAAGCATCCCGGGATCCGAACACATTCGGATTCAAAACAATAAAAAGAAACCCGCGAACATTCTGCGTCCGCTTCCCAACCTCGGTTCGAACAAGCGGACCAGTAAGAAGCTCAAGCGCTAGTCCAAGTGCAAAACCTTTATATCCTCCAAAAGGCTGCGCTGCAACGACCTTTTTCGAATCCGTAGTCGGACGCCCGTTTTGGTCAATCGCCCAACTGGACGGAATCCGTTTTCCAAGCTCGCGGGCAAGCCGGATATGAAAGAATGCCCGCTCGGAAACGGCCATATCAATCACAAACGGGTTTGGCGAATTAGGAATTCCAATCCCGATCGGATTCGTTGAAATGACGGATTCTCGTGCCCCAGGGGCAGCAATCAATGGACCGCCGCCATAATTGAAACAGAGGGCAACGAAACCCTTCCGGGCAGCCATTTCGGCCCAAGTTCCTGGACGGAGAAAGGCGTGGATGTTTCGCCCGCCAACCATTGCTACTCCGCTTTTCCTTGCTTTCTCCATTCCGAGTCGAATTGCCTTATCAGCAACAAGCTGGCCGAGATCGCGGTTCCCTTCAATAAAAGCATAGGCTGCTTTATTTTTTGCAATCCGAAAACGCCCGCGCGGCCGCGTTCGAAGCTTCTCGAACTCGCGAATGAAGGCGTACACACCGTGCGAGCGCTTCCCTTTTAATTCGCCGAGGAGATGCTCAGCAACAACGATTCGAGCATCGGCAGCGGAGAAGCCAATCGCTCGGAGTTTTCCCTCAAGTATTGATTGAAGTTTGGTTATCTGAACGCGCATAACAATTACTCCGCACCCAGTCGCTCGGCGAGCAAGCGCTCGGCTATCTCCGGATCTGCACGGCCGCCAGTTGCCTTCATCACCTGCCCGACAAAAAACTTCAAAAGCGCAATCTTCCCCTTCCGATATGCCTCGGCTTCCTTCGGGTTGGCGTCAATAACCTTGAGGACAACCTCAAGCACCGCTGATTCATCGCTCACCAGACCGAGCCCCTCCGACGCAACGATATCGGATGGATCGCCGCCGGTCTCAAACATCCGATCAAAGACTTGCTGGGCAGCCGCCGCCTTCAAAGAGCCTTGCTGGATGAGTTTTAAAAACTCGGCAAAATTTTCCGGAGTGATCGGACTTGTCTCCGGGCTGATTCCAGCGTCCAGACAACGCTTCGAGAAACGATTCAGCAGCCAATTTGCGACCAGCTTTGCGAAAGCCTCCCTCCCCGACTCCCAGGTCAAGCCGTCTGTGTTCGCCTTGTCGACGAGCAGCCAGGCTTTATACTCATTCACAACCGACTCAGCGTAGTCGGCGAGCTTCGGCTGGGCGACGAGTGATTCAGCATCGAGCGCGGTTAAGCTATACTCGTCCTGAAAACGCTGACGCCGAGCAGCCGGCATTTCCGGAAGGGATGCGGCGACGGACTGGAGAAACTCTGGAGAGAAATGCAGCGGCGGGATATCCGGCTCTGGAAAATAACGGTAGTCGGCAGCCTCCTCTTTGACGCGCAGCTCAATCGTCTCGCCCTTCGTCTCTTCCCAGCCGCGCGTCGCGAGTTGGCTCGGCGGCTTCCCCGCCTCCCAAAGCTTTGTCTGACGCGCACCTTCGAAGGCGAGCGCGCGCTCAACGGCTCGAAACGAATTCAGGTTCTTTATCTCAGTCTTCGGGTAGAGTTTCGCGTCGCCTTCCGGGCGGAGCGAGATATTCGCATCAACGCGAAGATGCCCTTTCTCCATATCTGCGTCCGAAACCCCGAGCGCAAGAAGCGCAGCGCGCAGCTCACGGAGAAAAACCCGTGCCGCTTCCGGGCTCGCAAGGTCCGGCTTCGTTACAATCTCGATGAGCGGCGTACCGGCGCGGTTGAAATCAATCCGGGTATCCACGCTCCCCGGCTCGTGGAGGAGCTTCGCCGAATCTTCTTCGAGGTGAAGCCGCTCGAGCCGAATGCGCGCCGGCCCGCTCGTGAGCTCGATATCGAGATGACCCCCTTGCCCGATCGGCTGATCGTACTGAGAAATCTGAAACCCTTTCGGGAGATCAGGGTAGAAGTAATGCTTCCGGTCGAATTTCGAGACTGGAGCGACAGATGCGTTGAACGCGAGCGCGGCGCGGACCGCCCAGTCGATCGCCTGCTGGTTCGGAACAGGGAGGGTTCCGGGTTGGGCCGTACAAATCTCACAAATCGTTGTGTTCGGAGCTTGATCCTCGCCAGCATTATCGCACGAGCAGAAGAGCTTACTCTTTGTCTTGAGTTGAACGTGGATTTCGAGTCCGATGATGGTTTCGTAAGTCGTGGGCATAGTGAGTAACTTCTGTCTACTTCTGTTTGACCTCCCTCGCGCCGTTGCCGTCACCTCGAATTCCGCAAGGCGGGATGAGAGGTCTCAATTATACTTCAAGTCAATTGGAGATCCCTTGGCTTCGCCTCGGAATGACGGCGCGAGGAGCTTTATTCGACCTCAATCGACTCGCCGGGTTTTAGGGGAATAAACTCAATTCCAGCCTCGCCCAAAACCTTAGCCGGCAGATCATGGAAGGGTCCATAAAAATCCTTAAACCACCCGTCGTGAACCGGAAAACATATCTTCGGCTTAGCGCTCAAAGTCATGTCAATTGCATCGGCGAGGCGAAGCCACGGCGCGCACACTGGAAGCGCAATCGCCTTCACTTCCGTCATTGGCGGCTGAACCGTATCACCGGGAATATACAAGGCATCATTCAGAAGAAACGAGGTGTTTTGCACGGATGGCACCATCGGATGGATCGGCGCATGGTGCTCATGAATTGCGGTGATGGTTAGTGAGCCTAGGTGAACAACGCTGCCTTTTTCACAATGCTCAACTGCGATTCCGTTCGGCTGTAACACCTCTTCGACACCGCGGTTGGCGTACACGGTCAGCCCGGGATTCTTCGCGAGGAGTATCTGTATCGACTCCGGATCTGTGTGGTCTTGATGCTGGTGCGTGATGAACACGGCGTTTACATCCGTGAGATCGTTCTGGGCTGTTGTATATTTCCCCGGATCAAACAGAAGTCGCGTTTTTCCTTCTTCAACAAGCAGACAACTATGCCCGATCTTCGTAATCTTCATAGAATTCCTTTCTCGTGTAAGGCAGCCCAAACCCGCTCCGCGATCACCCCCCGCTCGTCAATCTTTCCCCGAGTCAGACAAGAGACCGTCGTCCATTTCAACTTCCGTGCAAGCTCGTTCGCGTTCGCCTCGGCATCGGCCTGGTGCTTCCGGCTCCGCTCGTGCTGATCCTGGCCGGCTCCGACATAGTTCCGATGCCCTTTTAATTTCACAAGCTTCCGGCCGATCGTCCCCGGGACCTTGAGAAAAAGCACCAGGTCAGGCTTCGGGACGCCGAGAACCCGATGCTCAAGCTCGTTTAACCAGCGGAGAAAGGCCAAGCGGGATCCACGATCCGCCATTTTCGCAGTCTGATGAATCGCGTTCGAGGTCGTATAGCGATTCGCAACAATGACGCGGCCCTCGCGCAGCCAGCGTTCAATCTTCGGCTTCGCCTGCCAGCGGTCGAAGGCATAGAGAAGCGAGGCCAGGTAGGGATTGACCGCAGTCGCCTGACCATAGGCGCCATTCAAATACAAACCGACCATATCGCCGAAAAAGGTCTTTCCGTACTGAGGAAAATCGAGCAAGCCGGTCTTATATCCAGCTCGACGAAGGCGCGCAAGCAAGAGCGCGGCTTGGGTGGCTTTCCCGGCCCCATCCAGTCCATCAATAACGATGAGTTTTCCGCGTTTCAGCCGTTTCATCACCCTCAATTCTACCAATGATTGAAAGAAGAAGCCAGGCTGGACGCGGAGGGCATCCAGCCTGGGAAGAACTTAGTCGCGGTCGAAGCAATGCCGACAGCGGGGTTGGTAGCGTTCCTCGCCGCCGACTTCGATCCGCTCACCTGATCCGTCGACTCGTCGTGAAAAGACGGCGACATTCCCACACACAGCACAGGTCGCAGTCAGCTTCAACGACTCTTCAGACTGACTGGCGAGGAGCGTGAACCATTCGAAGGCACGGCGCTCGAAGTCGAGGTCGAGACCGGCGACGATGACGCGCACCCCAGCGAGAGCCAGGGCTTCGCAGAACTCCGTCAGCTCGCGCGGGTCGAAGAACTGCGCCTCATCGATACCGACAACGTTCGCCCCGGCTTCGGTAACTTCTGAAACCTGGGGGAAGACCTGAATCACTTGAGCTTGAAGGCTCGTTCCAGAATGGGCTTCGATGTGGTTCGGCGCCGAGCGGCTGTCCCGCGCTGGACGATACACCAACACCTTCCCTTTGCCGAAACTCGCGCTCCGGAGGCGCCGAATCAACTCCTCGGTTTTTCCAGAGAACATTGGACCGAAGATCACCTCGATCCAGCCGGGACGCGTCGGAATTTGCATGCTTCCCCTCCTTTCGCGTGCGTCCATCCAGGGAGAGCCTAGCGGAGCATTGACAAGCAGTCAAACCTGTTTGTCAGGGGGGAAAAAACCCCGTACAATCATGGCGCCATTTACCCCAATTCCTATGCCGGATTTCACCCCAGAAGAGCTCGAATTACTCAAGAAATACGTTAGCGATCCAACCGGCAAGGTCTTTGCGGTAAAAAATATGCCTGGAATGGTCGGGGCGGCCTATGCCCGTTACAGCCGGGCCAAGGGCGGCTTTCGCGAGGTCCTCCTGAAAGAGTTCATCCAAGAGGGTGTTGTTGACCCGGAACACGCGGCCGAGCTCATCCAACGGATTCTCATTGCCTACGGCGATGATTCGGTCGGCGAACTCGAAGGCGCTCACCTCTCCTTCGAAGAGATCTCGATGGTCGCGACTAAGGAAATCGAAGAGTGCCGAATCGGCGGCTCGCCGATTGAACAGTCGACCCGTTACGTCTTCTACGACCAGAAAAGCCCCGACGGCGGATTTCGCTATTTCACGCCGCCGGACATTGCGAACTCGAAGCACGCGGCCGCGTACCGGGAAACGATGGATTTTCTCTTCACGACCTATACCGACCTCATCGAACCGATGAAGGCGTTTTACGAAAAGCTGAAACCGATGGACACGGCCGAGTATGACGTACTCGGAACTGGAGCGAAGCAGAAGTTTGCCGACCTCGCTGACGAAAAGGACCAAAAAGCTTTCAAGAAGACCTACACGATGGATCTTCGAACGCGCGCCTGCGACACGCTCCGCTACATCCTCCCCTTAAGCACCCGAACCAACGTCGGCCTTTTCGGCAACGGCCGTTTTTATCAAGGGTTGATATCCGCCCTCCTCTCGAGCCGCCTCCCGGAAGCGCAGTCGCTCGGGAACGACGCCCTTCGCGAGCTTTCCAAAATCATCCCCGCCTACGTGCGCCGAGCCAAAGCGAGCGAATATCAGATGGCGATTGAGCAGGATATGCAAGCCCTAAGCGACGCACTTCTCAACAGCACGCCGATCGAAGCGCCGGAGCAAGAAATTACCCTGCTTGATTACGGCGAAGAGCGGATCGCGAAGCTCCTTCGAGGGAAAAGCGTTACGCCCGATATGCTCCGCGACGCGATCCATCGACGCTTCGACTCGCTGACGATTGCCCTGATGCTCTACCCCTACGCTCGGCACCCGCTCGCCCAGCTCATCCACATTGTTGACGAACTTACCCTCGAACAGCGCGAGGCGATCTTCAAAACTTACGTCGGGAAACGCGAGACTCGGCGCGACCGGCCCTACCGGGCGCTCGAAGCCGGCTACCCCTACACCTTTGATCTCATCACGGACTTCGGAACCTATAAAGACCTCATGCGGCATCGGATGAACTCTCAAGTCCGCCAGACCTTTACTCCCCGCCTCGGCTTTTCGATGCCGCCCGACCTGATTGAAGCCGGTTTCGAGCGCCGCATCCTCGCCTGCCACGAACGTTCGCTCGCGCTCTACAACGAGCTCGAACCCGACTTCCCGGTTGAAGCGCAGTATGCCGCCCTCCACGGCTCAAAAATCCGCTGGGTGCTCGCGATGAACGAACGCGAGGCCTACCACCTCCTCGAGCTCCGAACAACGCCCCAGGGCCATCCCAGCTACCGCCTGGCGAGCCAGCGCATGCATACGCTCATCGAAGCTCGCTCCCCTTTCCGCGCTTCGCTGATGTCCTTCGTTGACCACGAGACCTATCATTGGGCCCGCGGCGACGCCGAGGCGAAGCAGCGCGTCAAAGAAAAAGCCCTCGACGAAAAAGGCCGAGCCTAGCCAAGGCGTCTCGGCCTTGGCGAAGCGAGGCCTCGCGCCTGTACTTGCGCCCAAAAAGGCGACCTGCTAGGGTTGACCTGTTCTTTCCAGTGTTGCGGCTGCGGGCTGATGCGGGATACCCAATTCCCTGGGGCCTCCCCCGCGACCGTCAACGGACTATAAAGCGTACTAACACCAGCAGACTCCGGCGCTTTAGAATGTTCTCCGGAGTAGTGGGTCCTACAGGCGCCTTAACATGAGCATCACCACGGGCGCTTCCCACGAAGAGGAGGCAGATCATTACCTCTACCAGCAGCCGCAGCAATGCGCCTCCCGTGCCTTATGGCGGGAGGCGCTCTTTTATTTCAAGCGAGCCAGCGCCTGCTCAACATTCGTAAAAAATTCTTCGATGGTTCCGTTGTTCTCGAGCTTAATATCAGCCAACTCAATACAACGGCGAAGGTTCTGCTTATTCGGATCGGTCGCAGTCATTTCCCGCTCCTCTTGGGCGACAAACTCTTCAAAGGTGAGTCGGTCTGTTTCAGGAATACCCCGTTTGATAATTCGTTCGTACCGAGTTCGCTGGTTGGCATCAACCGCGAGTAAGACTCCGCCAAGCCCTTTTAATGCCTCAACTTCGCCCGGGGTCCGGACGCTTTCAAGGACTGCATCCTGCCCGGCAGCAATTGCCTCGCGCGCCATCGCCTCAATCACATGGCTCGGCCCATGAATAGCGCGAAGGTCATTCCCAACGCTGACCATCGAATCTCGATTCACTGGAAGTCCGCGTTTTACGATTTCCCGCGTAATAAACTCTCGGGCTGAATAATGCACAAAACCCTTTGCCTTGAGGTATTCGGCAATCGTTCCTTTTCCCGCCGAAAGCGTCCCGGTAATGCCGATGAGTGTTGTTGCCATATGTGGAATATGAAGACGTTGAGGCGGAAGACAAACCATTAGAGCTTCCCCGAGCTCCCAAAGGCGTCGGAGCCCCGAACAGTTTCCGAAAGTTCTTCGGCTTCTTCAATTTCAACGCGATCAATCTGCGTGATAATGATCTGGGCAATGCGTTCGCCGGCCTGGACCTCGTAGGGCTCTTTCCCGAGGTTGAAGAGCATCACCTTCAGCTCGCCGCGATACCCCGGATCAAGCACGCCTCCGAGGGTTGTCAGGGAGCTTTTAAAGGCAAGGCCGCCCCGGTCGCAAACCAAACCCACGGTTCCCGCGGGAATTTCGAATGCCAAGCCGGTTCCAAAAGCCCGCCCCTGGCCTGGTGGTATAACGCCGCCGATGAGCGCATGGAGATCCAGCGCCGCGTCCTCCTCGCCCCGAACATAACGAGGTAGTTGGGCGTCGGGCTGGAGCTTCTTTACGAGTACACGCATAGCGCCTACTGGCTCTTCTCGCTCTTCTTCGCCGAAGAGAAGGAGTCGAGGTCGTAATCGATCTCTACCTTCGGCATCGGAAGGAGCTCAACCGGAATCTTCGCCTGTGCGTAAAACTGTGAAGCGAGCGTGTCGTGGAAGTGCGTAAACACCACGACCCGGGAAATCCCGGCGCCAATGACCATTTTCGCGCAGGTCGTACAGGCCATGTTCGTTGCGTACAGTGTGGCGCCATTCAAAGAAATACCGTGCTGGGCCGCTTGGATAACCGCGTTCAGTTCAGCGTGAATCGTGCGCTGACAGTGATTATCAACGACGAGACATCCTTCATCGTCGCAGTGGGGAAAGCCTGGCGGCGAACCATTGTAACCGGTTGCGAGAATGCGCTTATTCCGAACGAAGACAGCCCCGCAGTGCATGCGAGGACAGGTCGCCCGTTCTGAAACGAGCATGGCGATTTTCAGAAAATACTCATCCCACCCGATCCGCTGTCGCGCGGCCGGCTGTGATGTGGTTTCAACCCCTTCGCTCATACGACCCCCTTAGGCCTCAATCGTTACCGACGGACCCATTGACGCAGCGAGGGTGACGCGGACCAAGTAGGTCCCCTTCGCCTCGGCCGGCTTGGCCCGCTTTACGGCTTCGAGAAAAGCGTGAATGTTATCCTTGAGTTGCTCGGCTGGAAAAGAGACTCGGCCGACGAGCTGATGGAGATTGCCTGAATCATCCGACCGGAACGTGGCCTTCCCTTTCTTCAATGCGGTAATGGTTGCCGCGACGTTTGGTGTTACGGTTTCATTCCGCGGATTCGGCATCAAACCCCGCTGACCGAGCGTTTTCGCGATCGGTCCGAGGCTTTTCATCATCGTCGGGTGGGCAACAGCTACATCAAACGATGTCTTACTGTCAGCTAAAATTTGCTTCACGAGGTCTTCCCCGCCGACAACGTCAGCCCCGGCTTGCTTCGCTGTCTCAATCTGATCGGCTGGAACAAAAGCGGCGACCTTCAGGGTTTTTCCCGTACCATGGGGAAGTGCAACCGTTCCGCGAACGATCTGATCCGCTTTTTTCGGATCAATCCCGAGATTCAGGTGCAGCTCAATCCCGGCGTCGAACTTCGTCTTGCCCTGGGTTTGAACGAAGGCAATCGCCTCATCAATCGAATAGACTTTTCCGGGCTCGAGGGCGGCCGCGGCTGTTTGGTAACGACGTGAACGCTTCATGCAGATACTCCTGTTGCCGGCGGAGGCGTCGGGACCGACGTCTTCCGGCGGATCATCAACCAGTGATAAAGAAACAATGGGATACCGACCAGAACGAAGGGCAGACTCGTCGCAATATCGCTCTGGCGCTTCGCGGTCTTAGAAACCTCGGTTGTGGTCGTGGCTGCAGCGTAATCAACTTTCCACTCTTCGGCGAGCTGAACCTGCTCATCAGTAAAGCCACAGGCCGACGCACAGTTGATGAGTGAATCAATACTCGCTTGCTCACTCACAACCGGAGTCGGAGTTGAGGTTGTGCTTGAATCGAGATTCGGGTAAAGCCAGGTCCGAAGAAGGACGTTCAAAAGGAAGCCGCCGGCGATAACAATCATCAAAAGTCCAAACAGCGACATGCCCCAGAAATATATTGCGCGGGTCACGAGCGGATGCCCATCAGCGCGGTTTTTCTCCTCTTTCTGAATCACGCGCCAGTGGAACCAAAATGCGAGCACAGCAACAATCAGGAAGGAAAGCGCCGTGACAGTCGCGGTCGCGCGGTCGCGGTCGAGGTTCATCGAATCTTTCCAAGATCGATAATTCGTTTCCCAATTCGCAACATCGAGCTTGTCCTGCTCGGAAAATTCACAATCGGTTGAACAGGTCTTTGCCGTGTTTGCTGTCGCCGGCTTCACCTCTGTATCGGCCGAACTCGTCAGGTAAATACTCGGGGGAGTTCCGCGCGAATTCGTCACCTCATCCGCCTTCGTGAAAACCCAGGACCGCGCTCCGACATTAACGAGGGTGACCGTCGAAAAAACAACAATCGTCAGCGTGATGAAAGCGGTGAGGTAAAAGTAGACGTGCTTCACCACATCAGCTTTCGAGCCCGACGCTTTCGCATCTTGTGCGGCACCAATTAAGAGCGCAATAGCGGCGAGGAAGGCCATCCCTCCACCGATCGGAAAAAACGCTCCGAAGAATTCATACCCCATAGGTGTTATCCTTCAATGGTAATTCCCATATTACGGGCTGTCCCTTCGATAATACGTTCAGCGGCCTCGATTGAAGCTGCGTTGAGATCGGGCATCTTCTTCTCGGCGATTTCGCGAACCTGCGCTTTCGTCACTTTCCCAACCTTTTCGCGAAGCGGGTCCTTCGAACCCTTTTCAATGCCGGCCGCCTTCTTCAGGAGCTCGGCCGCTGGCGGGGTCTTGAGAATAAAGGTATAGGTCCGATCCTCATAGACGCTAATTTGAACCGGGGTAATTTCTCCCATCTTATCCTTGGTAGCGTCGTTGTACTTCTTCACGAACTCGCCAATATTAATCCCGTGCTGACCGAGCGCCGGACCGACTGGAGGCGCTGGAGTCGCTTGACCGCCGGGAATCTGGAGGGTAATGAGAGCTTTAATCTTCTTCGCCATAGGGGTCTAGAGCTTCTTAATCTGGAGGAAATCAAGTTCAACGGGAGTCTCGCGGCCGAACATCGAAACAAGGACTTTAACCTTTCCACGCGCCTCATCGACTTCGGACACCTTACCTTCAAACTCTTTAAAGGGACCATCGACGATGCGGACCGGGGAGCCGACCTGGACATCAATCTTATACTTCGGTTCCTCAACGCCCATCCGACGCTGAAGTTCTTTCACTTCCGTTTCTGAAATCGGCGTTGGGGTTGTCCCGGTTCCAACGAATCCGGTTACGTTCGGCGTATTCCGAACGACGTACCAAGAATCATCCGTCACAATCATCTCGACGAGAACGTAGCCCGGGAAAATCTTCTCGGTAACAACCTTGCGCTTCCCGTTCTTAATCTTAATCTTATTCTCGGTCGGGATAAGAACATTGAAGATCTTATCTTCCATATCCATGGACTCGATACGCTGGCGGAGGTTCCGCGCGACGTTCTCCTCATAGCCGGAGTAGGTGTGGAGGACGTACCAGCGACGTCCCATTTGTAATGTTTGCTTTGGCATAGGTTACTTCAAAAACGTTTCAAGGAGAGTCGTTAATCCAAAGTCAGCCAGGCCAAGAAAGGCAGCCACGGCCAAACTAATACCAATCACGAGCAGGGTATGATTCGTGGTTTCTCGGCGAGTCGGCCAAACGACTTTTTTCAGCTCGTCCCGCGACTCACGAATGTAATTACGGAGGCTAAACGCCATGGATCAAATCGTCTTCAAAAGCCCCTTTCGGGGGCAACGACTGCACTGTACCCGAAGTCAGTTCCTCTGTCAAGTAAAAGGAATCCAGCGCGTCCATTGGGGCGCGCTGGAGAATGAGGGCCGATTCCCGGCCTGGGTACTACTTGAAGGCAGATCGAACCGGCTCAATGAAACCCTCGAGGAGAACAGACCCAAGGGTTCCCGCTGCCACTCGGACCTCCGTACTGATCGGCTCAACG
>CAZWTD010000007.1:0-43462 GCA_964637345.1 uncultured Gammaproteobacteria bacterium | reverse complement strand
CGCAAGCTGAGATCGAAGCTCGATCGTTCGACCGTAACTTCGTCTCGACTTGATCTGGGCGTCGTGTCCGGAATTGGGTATCCGGTCGGCTCAGCGCCTAAGACGGAAAACTCCGCTTGGATCGGCGTCGAGGTCGCGGCAATGTGCGTCGCCGCGTAGCGGGTTTCCACGCCAACGAGACGGAGCGGATGCACAACGAGCTGCGTCCCGGCTGGGACCATCACCTCGCGTTCGCCCGCCACACAGAGCGTAGCCCTGATCGCGTACGGATAGCTCCGTATCGACCAGCCTGGCTGAAGGTCAGCCGGATTGAACGGCCGACCCGCGAGATCGCTCACGCGGATTGTCGGCGGGTCCGGGCGAAGGTCGCGATATTCGAAACCCTGCGCCGTGCCCGCGTACGATAGCGCAGCCAAAAGAAAAACACAGACCGTGCGCATGGGTTGATGTCCCTCCTCCCTGCGTTGTTGGGTCGATGACAACGAGTTGTCAACGAACTCCGGCGAGTGACTCTCACTGCGCCTGCCTGATCCCGCGAGCGAACACTCACGGGATGAAACTGGCGTGGTTAGGCGACCTCGGTATCCTCGCCGATGGCGAGTCCGGAAGGAGGCTCAACGTCTTTCGTTCGTTCGAATTGATCGAAGCGTCCGATGACCTGACCGATGGGCCGTTCCTTTTTCTCGGGAACCGGTGCAGACTGTGCTGGCGCTGCTGGCGGCTTTTGACGACGTTCTGGGAGGAGAGAAATAATCCCTATTCCCGCCAGGGCCCCAAAGAAGATCGCCGCGAGTGTACTACCAATCAAATTCGGCTTGACTGGCCACTCCTTCGCGTACACGTCATCAACCACCTTCACGATGATGTTCGACTTTCCGTGGAATTCTTGGCTCTCGCGAGTCATAACATCCGCGATAGCCCGACCAATGATCGTCGCTTGCTCGCGATCAGTATCAAGTACGGTGATCGAGAGAATTCCCGACTGTTGAGACACGGTTGCGTGGACCGCTTCGCGCCATTCCTCGCGCCGCCGTTCAGGCTGATCGCTGAATTTCCGGGTAATCGGAAAGTCGCTCGAAAGCACTTTTTCGAAAAACGTGCTGGTCCCAATAACATCAACGAGATTCCGTCCGACTTGCTCGGTTGCCCGAAGCGTCGAAAGTAAATCTTGGTTTTCGGATTCTTGCTGCACGATAAGCAGCTGGACGGTCGCCTGGTACTCAAAGGGTCGCGACAGGAGTACGCCGTAGGTCAGCGCCAAGGCAACAAGAATAGTGATCGCGAGAATCCCTTTTCGCTGCCTGATGTGCTTGCTCAGTGAAATATTGCGTTCCATAGAATTATTTCCCTCGAGGGTTATGGCCGCTGGCTACTTCGACACCATCGGAAAAACCATCGCCGTCCGTATCAGCTTTTTGGCTATCTGTTCGATACACGTAAATTTCCACAGCATCATCGAGTCCGTCATTATCAAGATCCGATTGGCTCGCAGGATATTCCCCGCCAGTTAAGCCCTTTGGACTCGCAACATGAGTACCCGTCGTAAGGGTTCCATAGTCACCGCTTAAGGAATACTGAAGCGTGAAATACTCAATTGGATCACCGACCGGAACATACCGATATCCTGAAAAACCAAGCGCGGAATCCTTCGGACCAGCCAAATACTTCGGAACTAATCCCTGAATCGTCTCCGGATACGTTTTTCGAGCTTCATTGTACGACTCAAGCGCTTCAAGGATTCCCTGCACTTCGGTCATTCGCTCTGCCGGCGGAGTAACGACAACAATCGGTTTCGGTTTGGGTTTCGCTCGCTGAACCGCTTCGCTCAGCGAAAAACCGCCAAAATAACCCGAAAAAAGCAGGGTTGCTTCAATGGCCACAATAAGGCCAAGGAGACTAATGAGAATGGGTTGGAGAAAACGTGAAGACATAGACAAAAGAAATGAGTAACCGGGTACACTACACGAAAGTCCCATTTTTGTCAAGGGTTCACGCAAAGCGCCTCGTCAACATTCTCCACAACAATCACCCCCTCGACGTAAGAACGCGGAGGGGGTGGGCGAAGGTTCGAGGCCATCAGGCAGCCGGATTACGGTAGCTTCGACCGATGGAGTGTCCGTAGCTGCACAGGTCTTCTCCTTCGGAGAAGAATCCGCCACACACGGTGCACCGATTGCCGACTGCTTCGCAGAGGAGCCAATCGGAATGAGAGGGAGGCTGGGGGGCGCCTGGAACAAAGGCGGAAACATGCCGCCGCGGTCGATGATCCCAGGTCCGCGAAATAGACATACCAGAACTCGGAACACAGAGTCGGGTGCCAATCGGACAGGTCAGCCCGAACGGAAGCTCAGTGCCGCAAATCAAGCAACTCGACATCGGACCTCCTCGGTTTTCGCCTTGCGAATGAACGGACTGCTTGTAGTATCACAAATCAACCGAGGAAGTCAAACCCCCGGAGAAAGCTCGATTATGTCTCCTCGGTATGCTGATTCTCTTCAACGCCTGGCTGCCGCGGCCGGACGCTCGGATTGTAGAGATTCAACATGTTATTGAAGAGCTGGGAAAAAATTTGCTCTTCCCGGTTTCCTTTGATTGGAAGTCGGTAGCGGAGATCGCCGTGCGCGACCCGGTCCATTCCTTCAGCAAGAATCTGCATCGGAAGGCTTAAACGCCAGCTAACAAACCAAGCAACGAGCACAGCAACAGGCAGCATAATAATAAAACCAGTACGAAGCACACGATAATACTCTCTCCGGTGTGCAGTGACCGAAGCTGCTGGGTAATCAACCCCAACAATAGCGACTGCCTTTCCATGCTCATCTCGTATTGGCGCATATCCTGAGAGCCAGGCACCCCATTTATCATACGTTATTCTCTCGTCTGCACTCGAACCTTCAAACCCCTTTTCGAGGTCTGGATAATTCGATGTCTTATACAATTCTCCGAGACCAGGTCGCTGCTCATCCTCATCTATGACGCCATTCTTATTATCGTCATTTGTTTCATCGATGCTAACAACAAATGCATATGTATGAGGGGTTCCCGTCGGACGGAGCGTATAAATATCATCAATTAGCGGATTACCAGATTTTGCTTTTCGAAAGTAATCAGCAATCGCAACATAGGCTGCACTGTCCATTTGATCGGGCTCCGACAATGATTCGTGGAGAACCGGGTCGACATTCGCCGCTATCGCTGTTGCGGTATGTTGCAATTCACTACGATGCTGCTCAAAAATATTCCCTGTTTGAAGAAGATAGATAATCGAAAGGCCGACAATGCCAATGACTAGCATTGGGAGGAACAATGCCCAAAATATTTTCCCGCGGTACAATGTATGAAGATTTTGATGTTCGTGGGGCATATAGTTTTTTAGTGGATGAAAATAACAGCCCTAAGTATAGCGAAAAAAATCTTCCTTGCGTAGAGTGAAAACTCAAAAGAACCCCTTACGGAGTCCCTTTGAGTAATTAGCAGAGATAAGGAAGCGACTTAGCGCTTCTTCCGCTTCGCGGTCTTCTTGGTCTTCCGCTTCGCGGTCTTCTTGGTCTTCGCCTTCTTTACTTTCTTTTTGGCCATGTCGCCACCCCCTTTCGTACAAAACAGATCACACGTACATATTCATCAAATCGTTTTTTGATTTGTTTGTCAAGAAGAAACAGAAGAAAAATTATTTATAAAGAATTTTTTTCTTAGAATAAAAAAGATTGTTTTTCTTAACGAATGTGAAGAAATTTTCTTTTCCCGCGAAAAAAAATTTTTTATTTGGAAAAATGTATTTCTCAATTATTATTCATCGCGAGAAAAAAAACATTTTTGGCAATTGTTTTTTTACCTGTGGATAAATCAAAAACAACCGCCACTTGTCTCCTTGTGGGAAAAAAAACTATTCCGGAAGTTCTTTTGTTCGACGAACGAGCTCGAGGGGATGATCGTGAATAAAATCACCCGAGTAACTCCGAACGACTTTCGCGCGAACGTAGCTGTGGAGGCACTGAAGCAGCTCGGCCTGGTAGTGATGCGGCCCGAACAGATAAACCTGGCCAAAACGACGCGACCGAAGGAGTTTAAGTGCGGTCGCACTCACCTGCTTCGCAAACATATGGTAGGTGCGTTCAAGTCCCCGGGGAGAGCGGAGAAGCGCTCCCTGGCGCCTTCGCTGCGGAGTCTTCTTCGAGCGCGGACCAGGCTCAGCAGGATGAATTGCGAATTCGACTAATTCAGCGAGCTCACCGTTCGATGCGAGATAAAAACGGGCGTGCTCACGATCAGTGACGATGAAGAGCGTACGCTTCTTGATGAACTGCGGAAGATTGAGGCTAATAAACATAGCACAAATAGTGTACCATGCAGCACCCACGTCGTCGAGAATAAAAGCGCCCCGTACCGCGGCTGATCATCCCTCACTGGAGATGAGATCAGCGTTGATACGGGGCACGAAGGTGCAAGAGACTCAAACCTCGTCGAACATGTACTTCCCGAAGCTCCGGGTAATCCGCGAACGCCAGTCCGCCGGATCGATGAAGCGTGTCGCAGCCGCAGCCGTCGAGAGCAGGCTGTTGCCATCCTGGGGCGTAAACGCGTACCCGGTCACCTCGTTGCCGTTGACCACCAGCGTCTTCGTCGGAATGACCGTCTGGTCAAGCACTCGACCGTAGAAACCATCATCACGAGCCTCCGAGAAGGCTTGGCCGGTGTTGCAGTGCTCTGTGGTCGCGACAAGCGGACGGCGACGGATCGCCTCGATGACGTCCTCAATCTTCGGCGGCCGCTCGACCGTCAGGGTGAAATGGAGGACGTGCATGTACTGCGACGGTACCTGGAGCGCTGACGAAAACAGATCGAAGTCATCGCCACGCGTCTGAAGCACTCGCCACGCGTCGTAAGCGTGATGGGTCCCGAAATGGCGACCGCCACGCAGTTCCTTGTGACGATCGACCTTCGGCGCAGACACGTTGTCCCCCTGGCTGATGTCGGTCGCCCGACGGATCATCACGAAACGGCCCCGGAGAACTCCAACGCCCAAGCTCTTGAAGAGATCAATGAGGACGAGCAGGTTGTGCGTATTGCAGGACACGACCTGCACGTACTTGTACTCGGTCGGATCGACCTGATCGTTGTTGATGTCGAGCGCGAAGGGCTGGCCGAAGCCCTCCTCTGAACCCTGGGCGATGAAGCCGCGCGTCGTACTCTCATACCCGGGGTACCACGGTTCACACTCGATCGTCCGACCCTTCTTGTCGACGGCGTGGCCGGTCTTGTGCGCGTTTCCAGCCGGGGTACAATCGATGACAACGTCGGCCCATTCAAGCGCCTCCTGCCGCGTCATCTGGGGTTCGAGTCCGAAGCGATAGAACTCGTCCCGGCTATCAGCGTCAGACACGAGCAGCGCGCCGCGACTGATCAGGCGCCGAATCGATGGGGTGGTCTCGGCCTGCGGCGTGCGCTTGTGAAACGCAACCTGATCAATTCCAAGCTCCTGACTCCTCTTGGTCAGAAGTCCGATCAACGGCTTGCCGATCGTCCCGGTTCCGACGACCAAAACGTTGGCCATCTTTACCTCCTCACGTTTCCGAATCCCTTGTCAACGATCAATTCGCCAACACCTCTTTGGTTTAGCGAAAAGCGAAAATATCATACTTCATCATACAAGTACCGTCAAGACGTTTTTTGCGCACTCCCCTCCCATGCGCCAGCGAGAGAATCCGACGGACCGCTCCCTCGTCGCCGTGAAATACCAAACCGCTTTGGCCTTACTGACTTGACAACCTCTCGACAAATCTTCTTCTCACTCGATACAATATATCTATCAACTGAAAGGAGGTGATTGCATGACGTATTTCGATGGTGAGAACGACGACCCGATGGCCAATGATGATGCAGCGGCTGATGACGGAATGGGTGAGGAGATGGACGACGACATGATGGAAGGCGGCATGGATGATGGCATGGGAGACGGCATGGGGGACGAAGACGAAAACGCGTAAGTTTTCCTGATCAGAAAACGGCGCGCGTCTGCGGGCCGTTTTCGTTTCCTTCAAACGAGTGTTATTCGTAGCGAAGCGCGTTCAAAGGATTCAACTTCGACGCGCGCCGAGCCGGATAAACGCCGGTGATAAAGCTGACTATCGTAATGATGCCCATCACCAAAACGACAAGAAGAAGTGGGGTGTAGAAAATATCGACTGGTTGTCCGCCGTAACGTTTTGCTAAATAGTTAATTATGAAATTTAACATCTCTCCTAGGCCGTACCCAAGAAGGAGCCCGCTCCCTCCGCCGATAAGTCCTATTAAGAAAGACTCGCTAATGAAGAGACGATAGACATCTTTACTCGTCGTTCCGAGCGCTTTCATAATTCCTACCTCGCGAGTCCGCTCGAGAAGCGAAACAGTCAGGGTGTTGAATGCGCCAAGAGAAGCGACGAGCATTGCAATTAATCCGAAGCCAGCCATCACGATCTCAAAAATCAAGAAGATTTGATCAATTTGTCCGACGGTGTCGGCAATTGAATCAACTTGGTAGCCGAGCCCCTCAATTTCTTTCCGAACGTCGGTGAGGGCTTCCCGTTCAGTCACTTTTACTCGTGCGAGGTTATAATCTTTATCAAGCTTCGCATTTCGAAGAACCTTGATCGGCAAATAGCCGACGGTTAACTCATCTTCAATAATACCGGTAATCGTTGCTTGAATATCAACGGTTTCAGTTTTTGTTTTTGGGGGACCCTGAATTGAGGTCGGCGCCGTATTAGGGTCTGGCTCGACCGGAACCTCAATAGAAATACGATATGTCACTGCCTGTCCAACTGCATCTTGAAGGCTTTTCACATTTAGAAGCTCAGCGGCAGTAGAACTAATTACGGTTTCAGCTTTTTCCGCGTCGTGAAAAACAGCACCAACCGAAGGTTTCAAGTTCTCAATATCGACGTACGCTGGGTTGATCCCGTAGAGAGCTATATCGGTTACCGAGGCTTCACGGCTCACCTGAGCAGAGACGCTAAAGGAGGGACTCACCTCAATGACGTTCGGAATCGACTTAAATGACGAAATGACGTCGTCGTCAATTTTCAACAGCGCCGAGGTCCCGGTTGAGACATCGAGAATCGACAAGGCTTCAAGGTTTGTCACCTGGGAAACGATGAGGCGCTGGAGCCCAAAGCCCAGTGAAACGAGAAAGACGATCGCGGCAATCCCGATCGCCATCCCGCCGATCGTCAAAAAGCTCCGGAGTTTCCGGCGGCGCAAGTTCATCGTCGCGAGTTTGGTGATGTAGCTTAAACGCATACGCTTACGCGGGGACGCTCGGCGCTAACCCGGACCCGAGTGATGCCTGACCCTCTAAGACGCGTCCGTCACGGACGTAGATCGTGTGGGTCGCATAGCGGACATATTCCATGTTGTGCGTGACCATGATGATCGTTTTCTTCATTTCCGTCCTGAGGCCCTCGAAAATGCCCATCACCTTTTCCGCTGAGTCGGTATCGAGGTTTCCAGTCGGCTCGTCGGCCACGATAATATTTGAGTCCATAATCAACGACCGGGCAATTTCGACTTTTTGCTGCTGTCCACCAGAGAGTTCTACTGGGCTGTAATTTGAGTGATCATCGAGACCAAAACGCTGGAGGAGCTCGTGGGCCTTCTTGAGGCTCGATTTCACAGCTTGATTATCAATAGCGAGCGGGAAGGCGACATTCTCAACAACACTCAGTGCTTTTATCCAGTCCGGACGCTGGTACACGACGCCGTAGGCCTTCAAGCGAAAGGTCGCGAGTTGATCAATCGACATCTTCGTTAAATCCTTCCCCTCAACAACAACCGATCCCGAGGTGGGGATTTCGAGTCCGATGATCGTGTTGATGAGTGTTGATTTTCCGGAACCAGAAGGTCCGAGGATAATAATAAACTCCTCGGGGTAAATCTTCAGAGAAATGTCCTTCAGAACGCGAATAATCGTCTGTCCGACCCGAAACTCCTTGATAACGTTCTTCAGCTCGATAATTGGTTTTTGCGCCTTCTCAGCCATGACTCATAGTATACCATAAAATGGACTGCTTTGCAGCGCAGCTTAGCCAATCCTCTTTATGAGACAGACTTACTGCCCGAAGTTGAGATTCCCGAGCCAGGAGAAGGTCGAGGAGAGTCGTTCAACGACGAGGGTCAAGAAAGATTCTCGTTTTCGAGCTGACAGAACCGTATAAACGTCGGACACGGTCCGGTTTCCAGCTTTATCAATTGCAACCGCCTGCACAACATATGTTCGGGCCGGCTCAAGATCCGCTACGACGATTAAATGTTCGAAGACAAGCTCACCATTCAGCTCAGTTTCCTCGGACGGCGATCCGCCAGAGCCTTGGCCGTATTTTGCTTGAGTCGCGGTTGGTTCGTTTGTCGAGTAGGAAACAATGATCTGGACGCGAGAGGCGTCGCCCGAGCCGATCGTGTTCGACTCGACTTCAACGTTCGAAATGACTGGAGGGGTCGTATCTTCAAGGGTCCGAAACTCTCCTTCCGGCGATTCAGCCCGGTTGCTAAATTGGTCGAGGCCTTTAATCACGAATTGGTAGATTGTCGCGTCTTCAAGGCCGAAAAGTAAGACGGAGTGATCGGTCACAAGCGCCGTGTTCCCCTGGGTCTTCGTCGGGGTATTCTCGTTATAATAGACGACGGTCGAATCAGTCGGGACATTCGTCGTCCAACGAATTTCGGTCTGGCCTTCCGCTTTATTCTCCCAGGAAACGTTCTCAATCTTCGGGAAGGTCAGCGTCGTGAACGTGTAGTTGTCCGAGGAGACTGCGTTGCCGCTCTTGTCGCTCCCGGCGAGCTGGACGTTATAGGTCGTTCCGTCGCTTAAGTTTTCAAGCCGGAGCGTGTGGGTATATGCATAGGACCCGCTTGTATCCTGGCGCGATGAACCGTACGCGGTCGTTGTGCCGTACACGAGGGCCGTCGTCGTTTCTTTATTCGTCCGCCAGGTAATCGTCGCGTCGAATAGTCGAACATCGGAGATAACGACATCAAACACTTTCGGCGCTTCAAGGGTCTTAAAATCATCTGTGTCCGAAAGATTTTCGTTCTCGTCGATATCGATCACCTTCGCCCGGAAATAATAGGTCGTCAGCGGCTTTAAGCCCGTAATCTTGACGCTGTGTTCGGAAACGAGGTCGCCGGTTCCCTGTTCTTCAGTGAGATTGGTCTTCGAGGTTCCGAACTGAACAAAGGAAGAGGTTGGTCGTTCGGTTTCCCAGGTCACAATTGCGCTGAACGAATCGGGCTCAACTGAAGGACTAACCGAGAAAGACGGCGGCGTTGTATAGCGGCCTTCAGGGGTTTCCGCAACTGGATCAGTGGATTCAGAAAGCGCGCCAGCGGAGTCTTCCGCAGTGACCTTGTACGTATACTCCGTACTATTATCTAGCCCGGTATCAAGATAACCTGTTGAGGAGATCGTTGCGATTTCCTCAAAGTTCTCTCCGCCGTCAGTCGACCGGTGGATGGTATAGACAATGTCCTCAACGCTTAAGGTTCCGCCGAGTGGATTTCCGTTCGCGTCCTCGGAGGGCGGATCCCAGGTGAGCGTAATATTATAGCGGTTCGCATCACGGTTCGACGAGTCGACAATGGTCACGTTCTCCGGCGGACCCGGCGGCGTTGTGTACGCCTCAAAATCAACCGAGGCGTAGCTCGCATAATTCACGTTACCCGTATCGTCGACCGCAACCACGTAGAAGGTATTTCGCCCCTGTTGCGTAGCGGCGGCGTAAGGACCAAAGGTTGTATCCGTTGTAAATTGAACATTTTCTTCGGTCGGCGTTGTATTCACAACGAAGAAATAGCCGGATACCGTAATGCCTTCATCAGCCGGCGGATCCCAGCTAAAGGTGAAGGCGTTGGAGGTATTTGAGGTCGGCGTCACGGAAAGATTAACCGGGGCCGAAGGGGCGCCGAGTGTCTCAAAGGTGAAATCCGCGGATTCTCCTTCGTTCCCGTCAATATCCGTCCACTTCACTTTATAGTGGTAGGTCGTGTCGGGATTGAGCCCGGTCAACACGACTTCATGTTCATTTACGAGGTCGGTCGTTCCGGTTTCGCTTCCATACGCCGTCGTCTCACCGTATTCAACGAAAGAGCTGGCCGGGTGGGGAATAAGTTCCCCTTCCTGGTTCGTATCATCAAGCGTAAGCCACTGGATCGTTGCCGACCGAATGCGCGCCTGGACCGACGGCTGTCCGCTCATAAGCGGAGCGTTCTTAAATTTTCCTTCCGGCTTCATTGTCACGACCGCGGAGTTTCCGGACGAAGAATTTCCCGGACCGATCGAACGAGCAAAGTACGAGTAGGTCGTCGTATTGCTCAAGCTCGTATCAAGATAGCCGAGGGTGTTAACCGTCGCGATTTTCGTATAGTTTGCCGGCGGATCATCAACCGCGTCAGGATTATCACAATCCGTCCCATTCACAACGCAACGGTAGACGTTATACTCTTCAACGCCTCCGCCGACGTCGTCCGGCTCGTCCCAGGTCAAGGTGATCGAATATCGATTGGCCGCCCGGTCGGACGAGTCGGTCGCCTGGAGCCCGGCGGGAACTCCCGGAGCATTCGACGTGAATTCAAACGTATCGCTTAAGACGTTGTCGTAGTCGATGTTCCCAATCGCATCCATCGCCACAAGGTAAACCGTATTCGTCCCTTGCTGAGTTGCGGCCGAGAAAGTCGGGAGGAGACGAGTCGACGTTTGCGTTGCGGTTGTCCAGCCGCCATCCGGACTTGGCGTTGGGTTTCCTCCATAGTTCGTCCCACAGGTTCCAGCGCTCGGAGCTTCATTAATCGTGTAGCAGTAGCGAAGGATATCGTCAGCCGAGCAGGGCGTTTGCCCAAGACAAGTATCCGGAAGATTCCAGCCGACCTGGAATGAGTTATCGTCAACCTGTGAATCCGGACTCACGAGAAGATCGTTCGGCGCGGTAGGGGCATCACCGGCGTAATAATACGAGGTCGTGGCGTAATTCGAATAATTGTACGCCGCGTCACGCGAACGGACGTAAAACGTGTTTACACGAGTTTGATAGGCCTGGATCGAAGAAACTGTTGTTGAGGCCGCCGACTGGCAAGTTTCTGCTCCGGCCGGACCAGCTTTATAACAGTACTGCGAAACCCCTGCCGGACCCGAATCCGTCGACGCGGTCCAGTTAAACGTATAACTGTTAATATTCGTATAACCGCTCGGGGTTACGCCGAGTCCACTTGGATCAGATGGATTACTGTCATCAACTTTATAGGTAAAGGCCGCGACCGCCGAATCCGTAATATTATTATTTCGGTCTTTCGTCTTAATCCGTAAGTAATAGGTATTGTCCGTGAGCGCGGAGGCGCTTTGGGTTGCGGCATTCCAAGAACCGGTCGTACCGTTCGAAACGGCATAATAATTCGTCCCGCTCTTATACGCCAGGTTCGTCGGATCATCATGATCATCGACAGGATCTTTCGTGTTGTCGGTTCCAAAATACACGTAGAACCCGTCGAGACCGATCCCGTTAGTATCATCGCTCGCGCTCCATTCGAAATACGGCGTCAGATCATCCGTCCAAGTATCGTTGCTAATCCCTGTGGCTTTCGAACTGTCAGTATAGGCGCCGACCGGCGTCGAAGGGTTACTCGGTGCCAAAGAATCCTGATAATACAACCATTGAATATCCTGTAATGTCGGAGTGAACACCTGGTCGCTAGTCATCCGGACTCTTATCTGTCCATATCGACCAACAGCCGAAGCAACGGAGTAATAATCAACTCCGCTCAAGGTCCGTATGTTTGTCGCGGCCGTCCAGCTCCCCCAGTTCTCATCATTGGCATCGGCGGCGCAGTCGCTCACGTTGCACGTTCTCGTTTCCACAGCCTCATACGCGTTCGCGACATCAGTCAGGGTTACTCGCAACCCAGCAAAAGAATAAATACCTGTCTCGTTTCCGTTGTTAAAGTCGACGATTTGCGAAGTCCAGGTTCCATTCTGCTGGAATCCCGTCGAAGCGGTTGAAATAACGTAGCGCTCCATCGCATTGGAGCTGCTGCCCCGGAAGCCGTAAATGACGTTGTTCGACCCCATCACCAAGGCGCCGTTCACATAGGAATCGAGCGACATGAGCGGATCGCCGATAACGACCGTGTTTGATTGCGGCGGCGTGGCAACGGTGGCGGCTCCCCGCTGTATGCGGATAAAGTACAAAGGAGCGCTTCCATTCACCGATACGGGCGTCCAGGTCGTCCAGTTGTTGTAATCCCAGCCGATAAGGCCGCTCGTGGTCATCCCCACTGTATTGTCAGTCGGCGTAAAGGCGGTCGCCGAGCCGCAATTCGCCGTTACGCAATACGCAAACGAAGGAGTAATCGTCACGTTAGCGTTCACTTGCAAATTGAACTGGGCCAGGTTGAAGCGGCTGGTCGAGCCGAGGAAGACCTGGTCATTCTGGGCGCCGAACATCGTCACGTAGTTTCCGGCACCGCCGGTATTGAACTGCGAGGTCGTATCGGTGTAGGTCGGGTTATGATAGGTATACGCCTGGTCCAGCGTCTTTTGGGACTTGATCCCCCAAGTCCCGGCGCCTGGGTTTAGGACAAACATGTTCATGTTCGACGCGACACCTTGCGGGACAATAATATTCGCGTCGCCGTCGTCGGCGCCGTCCAAGAGACAGGTATCGCCGTTATTCAGGTTCCCGGGCGCGTTAGCTACCGCCTGCCAGACAACTGGAGGGGAATCAAGGTTATAGCGATACACTGTCGCCGTGCCGCCCCCTCGAGTTGCGTAGAGATAGTTCGTTCCGCCGACATCAACCTTAACCATACAGCCACCGGTGGTAATCGTCGCCGGCGTGGCCCGCGTAATCACTTTCACGGTGTTTGAGTAGGGCTGCGTCGTCTGTGTCGCGTTCGTACGCCGGATGCGAATCCAGTATTGCGCGCTGCTGCCATTGACTGAAACCGGCGCCCAGGACGCCCAGGCCGTCGGATCAAAATAGATCAGACCGCTGGTCGTCATTCCGGTTGTACCGTCGGTCGGCGTGAAGACCGTTGCCGCACCGCAATCGGCTGTTGTGCAATATTGAAACTGCGGCGTGATCGTCGGGGCGCCGTTCGTGGAGAGGTTGAACTGGACACCGTTGAATTTTCCAGACGAGCCAATATAGACGTAGTCGTTATTGTTATCAAAGATGGCAACGTAGTTAGCGGATGTCCCGGTATTGAATTTGGTCGTAACATCGGTAAACGATCCGTTATTCGTAAACGCCGTCCCGAGCCAGGAATCCGTCCAGGTATTCGTCGAAATACCGTATTCCATAAACAGCTGGCTCGTTCCGACGGACGTGTACAGGGTATCGTTCCCGTCATACACAAGATCGGCGCCAGCGTTGACTTCAGGTATCTGTGCGTTTGATCCGTTGCGGTACGGCAGCTGCGTCCAGGTGTCCGTGGTCGGGGAATACCGATAAAAATATGTGATGTTATCGTTCAACGCTTCGACCCCGGCTATCAAGTAGACGCCGTCATAGGCATCGTTGGCGTGATCAATATACTCCGCATCCGCTCCGGTCGTGACGGTGTGCGGAACGTCAGCCAGCTGTTTCCATGTATCGGTGTTTGTATTGTAGGACCAGAAATCTGTTACGCCGTTCCCGCGGGCGGTATACACAACTCCCGTTGTCGAATCATGGGCAACCGCGCCAGCGGAAAATCCGTTGCTGGAGTAAAAACTCGGCAAGCTTGGCGTCCGCGTCCAGTTGTCGTTCGAGAGATCGTACGCGAAGATTGAATACTCGCTATACCCGCGAAGCGTGTAGAGATAATTCGTGTCCGAGTTGTACGCCAAACCCTGCTCGCTGCCCTGATACAAATTGGTGGGGGTATCGGCCAGCGTTGACCAGGTACCGCTCGGCAAGTCATAGACGAAAAAACTATTGGATGGTGTACTGCTCGGGCCTCCGCGGGCGTAATAAATTTTCGTGTTCACGCGACGAGCGGCGGCGCCGTCTCCCATCGTTAATGGAGCGTTGCGAGCATACGACCAGGCTACCGATCCGTTCAGCGCGGAGATTGTCCCTTTGTAGAAATGCGTCGTGCTTGCCCCGCGGGTGGCATACACGCAACCGCCCGCGCTCGTGCATCCAGTCCCGTTCGGCGTCCAGACGAGCGTCCCGCCGACACCGACGCTGTTGTCCACGTTGGCCATCAGTGTCCAGGCGTTCGTTGCCAAGGAGTACCTATACGACAGCTGACTATTCCCGGCCATGGCATAAATCGTATCGTCAGCATTATATGCGACGGATCCGCCGCTGTTCCAAGAGGTCGCACCGGCCGGGAGGCTCGTACAGGTCGTCCACGTATTCGCCGTTGTTGCCGCAGCCCCACCGCAGTTGGAGGCACCGTAGGACACGGCATTCGAACCGCCGATATTGTAGCGGTAGAACCCCAGCGCATTTGAACCCGGCCGCCCTTGAGAAGCGAAGAGGCAGCCGACGGTGTCGATACAGGAGCTCCCATTGGGAAGAACGACGGTCAAACTGGCTCCGACTCCAATGTTGCCGGGGGCGTTCGTCAGCGTCGTAAATTTTTTCGTGTTAGTATCATAGCCCCAGAACGTCGCTGTATTGGTGCCGCGGAAAATGTACATTGTCTGTGTAGCGCTGACATACGCCACTGAAGCACCGTTGCTCACCGTAGCCGGTAACGACGCTTCCGTCGTCCACGCGCCGTTCGCGACCGCTGACAATTTCACGTCTCCCGGACTGGCGGTCGCATCAACGTTTGATTGCGTCGTGCCGGCGGCGGTAAAATCGCCTTCGCTTGTCCACTCGCTCGTGGTCGCGTCGCTGATTCCGGTGTACGTATATTGAAACAACGTTTGGACAGCGGCGACGTTACCAGCCTGATCTTTAGCCGCCACCCGGAAATACCAGTTCGTCCCCCCGCCGCTGCGCGTCATTGGCCGTCGAACCAAATACGTATCGTCAGACTGGAAATAATCCTCGCCGTAGGAGCCAGTGTCGGACGGATCAAAGTTTGCATCAGAAGTCCACGCCGCGTAGTATCCTGCGATCGGGGATTCCGTCTGTGCCGCCGGCGTCATAACAAAATACGGATTGGTGTGGTAATACGATCCGCTATTGGTAAGCGACGTTGCCATGGTGACATCTGAATAGGCAGCGACGCTCGGATTCGCGGGAGCGACGGAGTCTTTTTCGTAGGTCACGGTCAGATCGGACAAAACAGGCGTATTCGTCCCGTCCGAATTCAGTGAAACTTTGATTTGCAAGTAGCGACGATTCGGAGTCGTTACGCCCGACATGTCAAAACTCGTACTGTCAGTCGTCGCGTTCGTCACAATATCTTCCCACTCCGACCAATCGACTTCATTGACGCTGCTGCGGATGGAAAAAGACACCGAGGATGTTCCAGACGTCGGATGCGTCGCGCTCAATGTCGTCCAACTAGAGACATAATCAAGATCAAGCGGCGCCGACATCCACGTCCCCGAGCTTGAGTAGTCGTTCGAGGAAAAATTATACCGAAACACATTCACTTGGCCCGATCCGCGCATCACGTACATCTGGCCGTCAGCGTTTCCTCTAGTCATGGCCATGGACTGCACCATGCGGACGGGCAAGTCGGCCGCGCGCGTCCACGTCTGGCTCACTATGTTATAGCGCCAAAAATCTTTCTGGTAGTGCCCGGGAATGGCGTAGATATTCCCAACGCCATCGTATGAGATAACCGAGGTAAATGTTTGCCCGGCCGTCGACGTTGCCGTCGGGAGCGAAGGCAGTTCGGTCCAACGCGAACCCGAAGCCTGGGCCGGATCAAAACGGAGAAAGGTTCCGCGCCCGTTCCCGATCAAGGCGTAGGCGTAGGTACCGTTGTTCGTCAGCGACGCGCCGTACGAGGCGGCCAGATAGGGAAGATTATTGGTGTTGATCGAATCATCCGCTACCGGATTTCCTCCCGACGCAGAATAATAGAAATTTACCTGCGCGGCTCCGCGCAATGCATAGAAGCGGTTATCGGTCATGCAGGTGATCGACGACCCGGCGCCAAACGCAGCCGGAGCAGTCAGAGTCGTACCGTTCGTCCCCGCGCCGCCCGCCGCAATATTATGGACGAGGATATTCGTATTCCCGCCCTGGATAATGAAGAGCTGTCCGGCGCCGTCGTAGCACATGTCCGCACCGGCGCCCAAGGTCGCGGCCAGGTTAGTCATGCTCGTCCAGGCCTTGGTGCTCATGTCGAATCGCCGCAGGGTGTTTGTAGCGGCACCGGCAACGAAGAGACAACCGGTCGGATCTGAACAGTCAGACCCGTTAGGCACATGAGCGATCAGATTTTGGCCGTTCGTCCCCTGGGCGGCCTGGGTGGTGATGTTATCCCATCGTGCATTGGTCACGTCGTAGCGAATCATATCTGGGATTCCACCCGACAGCCCGTAGACATACTTCGTATCTCCTACTTTCACAAAGACGAGGGACGCGCCATTGGTGATATTACGCTGGACGTTGGGAAGACAGGTAGCCGGCGCTACGCAACCTGGTAAGGACTGCGTGTCCCAGGTTCCCGCAACGAGCTGCGAGGCATCATCGCCGACGGTATAGCTCATGAACTCGGTGTTGCCTCCCCGGAAGGCGTAGATCACGTGCGCTTCCGGATCCTCGGCCATCGCGCTGCCGTTCGTTGCGCTGCCCAGGGCCGCCGGAATCTGCGGCGTGAGCGGAGCTGCGCCAGTGGTGTACCACTGATCTTCCGCGATGTCATAGCGGTAGAAACTCACCGCGGAGCCAAGGAAGGTATACATACATCCTTGTGTACAATAGGACACCCCGGAGATTGTGAAGGTCTTGCCAGAATATGTTAATGGATGACTGTTCGCTGACGTGACCGGATCAGGAATCGGCGCGAGCGTCCCCCACTGTCCGGTTGCCGTATTGTATTGCCAGAATCCGGTCTGTCCGTTTCCCTGAATCGCGTAAATCTTTCCGTTGCCCGCGCTCTTGATATCTGACCCTCCTGGACCGGATACCGTGCCCCAAGCGTCGGGCGCGTTCGCGAGCAAGGACCACGTGTCCGACGCGATGTCGTATTTATAAAATTCTCCAGTTGAGTCGGTCGTCACGGTACCATCGTGGCCATTGATGGCGTAGACGGCCCCATCGTAGTACGCCAGCGCCGAGTTGTAATAAAAGCTTGTCGGCGCGTCGGCCAGCTTCTTCCAGGTGTTCGTGTTCGGGTTGTAGCGCCAGAAGTCCGGCAGGTTGTTGCCGTAGATCAGGTAGATGTAGCTGCCATCGGTAGTCAGGTCCGCGCCCAAGCCAGCACTCTGCGCCGCGATCGGATAATAGCCACGAATGTTTTCCGGCGAACCTGGCGTAGATGCATCCCATGAGCCGACTCCGCCAGACATCATTTTCAAAGAACCGGACGAAGATGTTGTGTCTAGCGTGTTATTCCAATATTCTCCAGCCTCCCAATCTGCCTGGCTCGTCAGAGTTCGCGAGTCCGAGGCGGCAAAAGTCATGGTTGAGAACCAAGCGAGAAGTCCGGCAAAGCCCAAAAACAGAAGTCCGGCCATCACAAAAGAGCGGTTCTCGCGCATAGTACGATTTAACCGCATCATCCACTCATTACTACGTCCGATGAGCGAGTGTGATCCCGCTGAGCGCCGCGTTATCAGACGCCCTTTTGGTTGAAGCGTTCTTGCTGAAAAAATCTTCGGCTTTTTAGCCGTTTTCCTCGCTCGAATAGCGCTTCCTTGGACGGTTTTTATCTTCCCCCTGGTTTTTTTCAATTCAACGAAAGAATCAAGGCCAATCAATGGCTCACTTTACAATTTATTTTAGCACTTCTTAAGCGTGCGGTCAAGTTCTAACATTCATTCATGCGAAATAAAGAAAACAAAACAAAAAACCTCAAAAAACAAAGGCTTCAAGGTCCCAATCTAGGTCTTAGAGCGGGTTTCCGCTTCCGTCGAAGGTTCGAACGGTTGATCGACCAAGCGCCGGGGCCGCCGCAATCTCCTCAACCCCGTCACCATCAAAATCCCCGGCGGCAACATGAACGCCGCTCCGCAAACGTGAAGAAAAGGCGAAGAAGGTCCCTTCGGCCCGTCCGCGATTATTCATCACGCGAACCTGCGGCGCCAAACCTTTCTCCGTCCCGACGACAAATTCTTCGCGCGCGTCCTGATCGGTATTCCCAATATCGAGGTTAAAGCCGCCGCGAGTCGACGACGCATAGGCGAAAAACTGTCCAACGAGTTTCCCTTTCGCCGTAAAGAAACGGACGTGCGGGCCGCCACGCGTAAGCGGCATGACCGCGATCTCGGATGGCCCTTTTCCATCGACATTGCCGACCGCCACGTCGAGTCCAAGCCGAAACGTCGTCGGATAAGCGAAGAATTGACTCTGGAGTCGCCCGGTTGATGAGAAGACTCGAACGTGAGCTCCGCCGCGAGCGCGAGGAGCAACAACAATTTCCGGCTTCCCGTCGCCGGTCACGTCACCGCACGCGACGCTCGCGCCAACGCGCGTCGTCTTCGGGTATGCATAAAAATTGCGCACAAAAGTACCGGTCGGCGAGAAAATTTTTACCTCAGCCGGAAAACCAACCGAGGGGCCGGTGATAATTTCCGCCTTCCCGTCTCCATTCAGGTCGCAGCTTGCGAGCGAAAGCCCAACACGAGTCGCTGAATCATACGCGAAAAACTGCGTTCGCAAACGTCCGTCCGAAGAAAAGACGCGAACATGGCCCGCACCCCCTTCGGCCGGGGCAGTAATGATTTCATCCTTGCCGTCCTTATTCACGTCTCCGGTCGCGAGGTTGACCCCGCCGCGAAAGTTCGGACCGTAGGCGAGCCAGCCGTCAGACGCAATAATCTGATGATAGCGTTCGGGAACCGCTCCCGACCGCTCGGTAACCGCAAAAGCGTTTTCAAGAATATCGTACTGACCGTCGAGATGGCGGACTTCGACGTCATACCACCCGGTTTCCATCTGACCGATTGGAATAACGACCGTGAGCGCGCTCGAGCTCTTTCCATAGGTCGTCGTTGCGTAGTCACCGAACTTCGTCGAATCGCCGTACAAATAATTTCCGCCGACGACATCGAGATAGGCTACCGCTGAAGGATTTGAGTCCGCGCGAAGCTGACTCGGGATCACGCCTTGGACAACAGGCGCAAGATCCGTGTACGGAGGATCGCCAACAATGGAAACGCGACGTAGAAGATCGTTGTTTGCATCAGCCACAAAGAGCGTTTTTCCGGTTACATCAACCGCGAGTCCACCAAGGCCGTTAAATTTCGCATCAGTTTTCGTGCTGTCGTTGTAACCCCGATTCCCGCTTCCGGCGACAAGCTTCGTCACATTTGTCGTTAATTCAACAAGCCGGATACGATGCGAGCCAACATCGGAAAAATAGAGTCGTTTATCCGACCCCAAGGCGAGCTGAAGCGGAAGGGAAAGAACGGCGCGAGAACCGATCGCATCTCGGTAACCCGGGGTTCCATCTCGACCGACAAGAGTCGTCACGGCGCCGTCTGAAATACGAACCTTTCGAATCGTATTGCTATCCCGATCTGCTACGAATAAATGTTTTCCGGCGCTATCGATCGCCAGCCCGGCAGGATAGCGAAATCGAGCAGCTGAACCGGTCGCATCACGGTAATCATTCGCCCCGGACCCGGCGACTAAGCTCGTCTGCCCAGTAGCGATCACGATTTTTCGAATCCGGCGGTTCGAGGTATCTGAAACGTAGAGCGTCGCCCCGTTTGGAGAAATGGCGATTCCAAAAGGATTATCAAAACGGGCTACCTCTCCGGCTCCCTCAACATAGCCGTTTCCTGGTCCGGTAGTGTTATAGTCCCCGCCGCCAGCGACGAGAAAGGTCGCCCCGGTTGCAATCGTCACGCCGCGGATTCGATTGTTCCAGCGATCGACGACGTAAAGCGTTTCTCCGTCCGGAGAAATCGCCATCGAGGAAATTCCGCTAAAGCGCGCATCTGCGCCGACTGCATCTTCCCCGATATAATCGTCGATTGAACTCCCGGCCACGAGCGAAACCTGATTCGTCTCTAAATCAACTTTTCGGATTTTATTATTATCGGCGACATAAAGCTTCGTTCGATCCGGACTCTGGATGACCGCGGAGGGTCTCCCAAAAAGCGCGTTTGCAAAAGCTCCGTTTCGATACCCGAAGCGTTCTTTCCCGGCGAGAAAGTCTGCATCAGTGTCATCGCCGCTTGTTTTATCAAAGGCTTGAATCGTACTGATACCCGAATTCGCAATCACCACCTTCGATCCGCGAACGCGCAACCCGGCTGGGAAATTAATCATCCGCATCCGCAAATCGCGGACCAGAAGCGTTGTGGTTCGTGTTTCGAGGTCAATTTTCCGAATCCGGTCGTCATAACCATCGCCGTCGGAAACGTAGAGCGTATCCCCATTTAAGGTAATACCCCAAAGGTGTTCAAATTTTGCGGCTGACCCTGTCCCCTCGGCATATCCATTCTGTCCGCCCGCAACGAGCGTTGCAGCGCCGCTTGTCGTATTGACCGAAATCACTCGAAAGTTGCCGGTATCGGCAACATAAAGCTTACTGCCATCCCCGTTCACGACGAGCTTCTTTGGAGCCTTTACGTCTGCGGTGAGGATATCGATTCGACCGCTTCCAAGATTCACTTTCTTTACGAGATTATTTCCCGTGTCCGCGATATAGAGCGTGCTGCCGAACACGGCAACGCCTTCAGGGCGTTTCAACGTTGTTCCAACAATCGTTGACACGCTCCGGTACGGATCAACCTTCCGAATCATATGATTATCCGTATCGGCAACAAACACATTCCCGCCGCTATCAATCGCGAGCCCTTTCGGAGAGGCGAATTGTGCCGAAGTTCCCGGGGCATTATAAAAACCGAAGTGGCCCGAGCCGGCGTAGGTCGAAATTTTTCCATCAAGCCCAATCTTCCGGATAACGTGATTCCCGGTATCCGCAATAAAAAGATTACCAGCCGAGTCGTAATTCAGGTCCTCGGGAAAATCGAGCCAGGCCTGGCGAGCGGATCCTCCATCACCCGCGTAGACCTTGCCAAGAAAAGTTGTTACGTCGCCGTAGGCCGCCTTGGCTTGATGGAACGAAACCAGCGCTCCGCCAAAAGCGAGAAGCGTGATAAGTGCGAGTTGATACCCTCTTTTGACTCGCATAGATAATACTATGATAGCAAAAAAACACCTTCTTGTCCACTTCCGTGCCGACGTAGTCACTTTGAGCTGCGCGAGAGGGCCTTCCGTACTTTATTGCACATAGCGGAGATTCCTTTCCGACTTCCGCGGATCGAAATAAGACGCGGGCGGGCTTCTCTGAAATGCAAAAGGCCCCGGGATCCTCCACGAATGTGGATTCACCCAGGGCCTGCCCCGATGACCGCTGATTGGCCGAGGGGGCCTGCGCGAATGTTCGATAGAACTCCTTTCGTTTTCATTTTCTCGCCACCTCTGGGGTAGCGAGCTTGAGGACCCAGACGCGGAAGGTCCGCTTCCCCATCGCGGTCCCGTTCATGAAGGACGAGGACCCGCGCGGGAAGTTGTAAGCGAACTCAACCTCCCCGCTGTGTTGGGCCGCGAAGACGGTCCACTCTTGGGTTAGAGGCTTAAAGGCCCCCTTCCCAACGCGGACGACGGTCGTGCTCATCGGCATCCCTTTGCAGGGGACCGACGTTGCGTCAACCATCATGAAGTCCTTGTCCGTCACCAGACAAGGATCCAGAAAGGTCCCGCGGATGTACTTCGGATTCGCCTTCGCCTTCCTGCCTGAGAGCAGACCGGTGAAGAGGAAAGAGGCGGGCTCGTTGATGAACTGTACAACGACGACCTGTCCCTTCTCCGCGTAGGGTCCGCGGTTCACGTCCTGACTTGCCTGAACGAGGATGTCATCGTAGGGTTGCCCCTCGACGGCTGCCTTCGCTTCAGCGGTCAGCGCTTCCTGGCCCGCGGCGTCCGGAGGAGTCAAAGGCACGACCGTGTTCGACCGCGCCATGCGCTCTGTTCCGATCGGCGCAAAGCCGAAGGCCCAGAGGCAGGCAAGCGTCATCAGGTAGTGCATGACCCGCTTCTTCCCAAGACGCGTCCCGATGGCCGCGCCGAGGAGAACGACTGCGAAGATTGTCCGAAGGATCCAGCCGAAGCTGATCCGTTCGAAGTCCTTGAAGCCCTGAGCCCACTCGAGGAGCGGAGCCCAGAATCCCGTCCGAAGCGGCAGGGCCCGGACCATCACCATGTAGTCAAACGTGGCCAAGACCAGGATCGCTACCGCCATCAAGGGCCAGTAGTAGCGCCGCCGCATGAGCTCGATGATGAGCGTCGCCGAGCTCAGGACAAAGACGACGTCCCAGAGCGGCACCTTGAAGACATTCCCCCGAATAAGAACCGGGAGAACGAGCAGGACGATTAAGGCGAGTCCGATGACCCGCCAGACGACCTGCATGACCTTCGAACCACTACTGGTAGAACCAGCGCTCACGGGGTACCTCCTGTTGCTGTTGCTCCGGAAAGCATACCGGGCTTCCAAGCGATCGTCTCGCTCGAAGCGCCGGCCAAGCTGATCTTGTCGACCGGGATCTTTGGAAAGTCCCGGTTGTTCGGCGTCGTGCGCAGGCTATCCTGCACAGACGCGGGAAGCGAGGTGAAGGGCACCAGATCCTTCCCGTGGCGCGGACACACATCGAAGTGCGCCTTATCGCCCCGGAACTCCTGGTAGTCCACCGGACAGACCATCACCCGGCTGACAACCATCGAAACGCCGTTCCGAACTTGCTTCTTAGGCTCGTAGTAGTTCGGCTTGGTCGCGTAGCCCACGAAGATCACAAGGACCGTCGCGGCCACGTTGACCAGGAGCTTCCCCTTCAAGGCTCGCCGACCAAGATGCTCGGCGTCTTCCTTCATCATGAGCCCGAACCCAGCGATAGCAAGGTTCACGATGAGCAAGGCTGCGAACAGCCAAATCATCGTGGGCAAGGCCCAGACCACGATCGCCGCCCGCGCCCCGAGGAACTCGAGGTAGAGGATCGGCGTCATGATCATGAGCCACTTCGCCCAGGCTCCCGGCCGCTCGACCTTCCCGTCCGCGCCCTTCTTCGTCCGAGTGACGAAGGGGACGGCAACGAGCAGGAAAGCAACCAAAGGGAGAACCTGGGGAATGGTCAGGAAACCGTCGACCTTCCCGAGTCCGTTGCGCAACGCCGCAGCAAGCTGCGGGAAGACAAAGGTCCCGGTACAAATGACAACGATCGAGACCATCAGGCTCGTGAGCCAGGGGCGGATGGACCGACCCTGCTTCAGCTTCCGCTCTTCCGGCGTATGGAGCCGGTCGAGCAGAATCAGAGCGACGATCGCGTGCAGGAGGAGCGGAAAAGCGTCCGGGTACTTCCACACCTGGAAGATGTGGAGGTAGGTCGAGGCGATGACCTCGCCCATGATGACCCAGATGACTGCGTGCAGGTAGTTCTTCACGTTCTGCACGCTGCGGTTCCAGTAGTCCTTCGGCTGGCTCGTGACCCAGTTTCCGATGCCGGCGGGGGTCCAGTCGCGATTTCCTTCGGCTGAAGGAAGCGCGGTCAGGAAGGCTCCCACCGTCGCAATCGGCACGGTCCAGAGCAAGAGCGCGGTCGTGACTGGGACGTTGACCAGAGCGATCAACGACCAGATCCAGGTCTGGTGAAGGACGGCTAGGTTCAGCAGGATGAGGGCGGCCGAGATGCCGAGCCACCAGAGGATCGCGCGTCGAATGAAGCGCCAACCATCCCGATAGAACTCGACCACATCAACCGAAACGTACATCACGAGGTCCTCGATCGCCAGGCCGTTGTAGGCGACCAGGAAGATCATCCGAAGGACCCCACCGACGCGCCGAAGCACGTCAGCTGCAGATGCCCAAAACGAATCCATGGCTTCTCCTTGCGGTTTGACCGCGGTTGCGATTGAAACTAGGGACGGCGCCTTGCGCGTGCCGCCTGAATCCGTGCGCCGAGTCCGCGAAGACCATTCTCCGCGTCCTCAAGCGTTCCGCCGAGCGACCGCATGAGGGACGTTCCTTCGCGATCGACCGGTCCTTCGAAGGCGAGACTCGCCCGCTCGATCCGCTTCTTATCCTCCATGAGAACCCAGTTGCGAACGAGCTCGGGATCGGTCAGCCTGAGGTGCATCTTGTCCAGGATCTCGATGACTCGAGCTTCCTGGCTGATGTACCAAGCGCGGTATCCCCGGGCTTGCGGGCCGACTTCCCGATCGTCGAGTAGCGTGCGGAGAATGTCCCAAAAGCCCTTCGGCTTGTCGGACTTCTTCTCCTTCTTCCCCAAGGCCGCCAAGAGCTTCTGGGCCCTTGCTGCCTGTTCGGGATCAACGCCGCTAAGGACGCTGGCGAGGTCGGCCTTTTCCGGATCCTTGGGATCCGCCTTTCCGTCCGCCATTGTTTCCGCCTTTCTTTTGCTGTCCTCCGCTTCGGGAGTTCAGCGTCTCGATGACCATCCGGTCGAACTCTTCGAGCATCTCGTCGTCGTCGCTTTGCAGGATTGCGTCCCGCATATCGGCAAACCACATGAGCTCATTGATGTTCGTCCGGGCCTTTCCGTAGTCGAGACGGGGTCGTTCCAGCACTGCCTCGCTAGATGTTTCCTCGGGTTTCCCCGACTCGCCGTGCTGCTCTCGCTCGTACTCCTCCATGGCCAAACGGCCGACAGTGGAAACGAGCTCAAGGCGCAAGGGATCGAGGAAAGGAACCTTCGGGAGAAACCGCGAGAGAACGAGGTTCAAAACCGCCCGGCCGGCAATACCGCCGGTACGAAACTGAACCCGAAGCGCCTTGGGCATCATATCGAACAACTTTTTCGCAAGAACCTCACCGCCTTCTTGAGCGGCAACGTCCGCGAGATCGGCTCCCCAAGTCCCCGGGTCAAGCTTCAGTCCTTTCGGTTTCCCCTTCTCGCCTGCCTCTTTCGGAGGAGGCGGATCCTTCTCTTTTGGCCTAGCCACGAGTACCTCCTCGGTATTCAACAAGTTCTTGCAGCCATATTTTGACTGCTATTCACTTGTCAACGAACTTGCCCCCTACCCCTAAAACCCCTTGAGAATGGTATATTCCGCGGAATCCGGGAATAGAGAACTTGACACACTAGCACGAAAGTCAAAATTTGTCAAGGGGTCGTACAAGAACGACATATATAGGAAGTGCCGCGTTATTCTCGTCCCAGGAAAAATCACTGGGAGGTCCAGGCGCCCGTGTACAAAAATACAGTATGCGAAATTGGGGAATGTAGTCTTCGTCGGTATTCGCCTTCTCTCTTCTCACATCATCAGCCTCTTGCTACACTAGAGGTAAGAAAATATCTTCTCATCCATGGCAATACCAACAATCGACGACATCTTCGGCTTCGCGGTAAAACACAAAGCGTCCGACATCCATCTCATCGCCAATATGCCCCCGATCGTCCGGATCGACGGGGTCTTGCAGCGCGTTCCGGATATGCCGGTCCTCTCACCAGAAGACGTCTTAACGCTCTGCAATAGCATTCTCAATGAAAGTCAGCGAAAACTTTATGCGGGCGAACGCGAAATCGACGTCTCCTACGAGATGAAAAACGTCTCGCGCTTCCGCGTGAACATGCACTGGGAGAAAAATAATGCCGGGCTCGTCTCCCGCGTCATTTCAACGGAAATTCCGACGATGGAAGAGCTCCTGATGCCGCCGACGATGTACGACCTGATTAACCTTACACAAGGGCTCATTCTCGTAACCGGCCCGACCGGTTGCGGAAAATCGACTTCACTCGCTGCGATGATCGAATACATCAACAGCAGCCGGAACGCGCACATCGTCACGCTCGAAGATCCGATTGAATTCCTCTATACGCCGAAAAAGTGTGTTATCCGTCAGCGCCAACTCGGCTCGGATATGCTCTCCTTCGGAGAAGGCCTGAAGCACGTCCTCCGCCAAGACCCGAACGTTATTCTCGTCGGTGAGATGCGCGACCTTGAAACAATCGCTTCGACAATTACACTCGCCGAAACCGGCCACCTCGTCTTCGCGACCCTCCATACGCTCAACGCCGCCCAGTCGATCGACCGGATTATCGACGTCTTCCCGCCCTATCAACAAGCTCAAGTCCGCCTGCAGCTCTCGCTCTTCTTGCGCGGCATCATGTCGCAGCTTCTTCTCCCGAAAGACGGCGGCGGACGGATTGCGGCCCGCGAGCTCCTCATCAATACCCCGGCGGTCGCGAACCTCATTCGAGAAAACAAAATCCACCAAATCAAAACGGCGATCCAGACGAGTTCGGAGGACGGGATGATGACGATGGATCAGTCGCTCAAGCAACTTTTCCAGAATAACCTCATTACCCGGGATGTTGCCATCGCCCACATGGCCAACCCGGAAATGCTCGAGTAAACCTATGGTCCCTACTGAACGGCTCAAGTCCATTCCGCTCTTTGCCGGCCTCGATGCGAGCGCTACCGAAACGCTCGCGAGTATCCTCGAGCTTCGGAATGCCCCGCGCGGGAGCCTCCTTTTCGAATCGGGCAACAAGCGGAAGGAGTGTTTCGTTCTCCTCTCCGGGAAGGTCCATATCTATCGAATGTTCAACGATGAGGTCCAAACCCTCGCGCTACTGGACGCAACAAACTTTGCGGTCGAAAGCGCCCTCGTGAATCCAAATCTCGAACACCACCACACCGCTGAGGTGACGATGGATGCTGAACTCATCGTCGTTGATGGAAAAAAGTTCCAAGAACTCACGAGTAAACACCCGGAGATTACCAACGTTATTCTCGGGAATATCGTCACGAACCTGACCGAGCGGCTCCACCACGCGAATAACAAACTCGTCACACTCTACGCGACTGGAAAAATCGCCTCCACCTACAGCGACTTTACGAACCTGATTGACCTCCTCCTCAAGACAATTCTCGCAACAATTCGTGCGAAAAAAGCGCTTTTCGCGACCTACCGCCCGCTAGAAAACCAAATTGTCGTTGAACAAGCCATCGGCTATTCCAATACCGGCGAAATTGAAACTCTCAAACTCTCGATCAACGAAGACCCGATTCTCGGAGAAATCTTCCGAACCCAGCGTGATGTCTTCGTCACGAAAGAACAGTATAAGGAAAAGCCGCACCTGAAAACTCCGTATAGCGCCCCCACGATGCTCGGCGTGAAAATTCGAACCAGCGGCGAAGTTGTCGGCGCAATTCTTCTCGTAGAAAAAGAAGGAGGAGAAAACTTCAGCTACAACAACCAGATTCTCCTCCACGTTATCTCGCGCCAAGTTGCGCTCGCGATTCAAGAGGCCGAGGTGGCGCGGGAACAAAACCTTCGCGAGGAAAACGAACGGGTCTACATTCCGCCTCTATAGAACATCCAATTATTATAATACCTAGAGTTCGAACAAGGATCGAAGTATTTTTTATTTGTTCTTCGAATATTCGTGCTTCGATATTTTACCTCTTAACCCCTTGGACCTTTCTCGCTTGTGTCGTACAATATCTACATGACCCTCGATGCGCTGAAAACGCAATTTCTCGAATACCTCGAGATTGAGCGCGGCCGAAGCCAACTCACGCTCCGGAACTATGACTTCTACCTTACGCGCTTCTTGGCGATAACGAAACTTAAAAATCCAAGCGAAATCGATCCGGAAATAATCCGCCGTTACCGCCTTGCGCTCAATCGCCTGACCGGTTACGACGGCGAGACGCTCAAGAAGACGACGCAAAACTATCATCTCATCGCCTTACGTTCGTTTTTAAAGTATCTCGCGAAGAGAGACATCGCTTCCCTCGCTCCGGAAAAAATCGAGTTAATGAAGCAGTCGGAGCGCACCGTCGACTTTCTTGAAGGCGGCGACCTCGATCAGCTTCTCCAGGCGCCGATAAAAAACGAGGGGGATACCCTTCTTGGTCGTCGGGATCACGCGATCCTTGAGCTCCTCTTTTCGACTGGACTCCGCGTTTCCGAGCTCGCAAAACTGCAGCGGGACGACGTGAATCTCGAGAAAGATGAATTCACGGTCCGAGGAAAAGGCGGAAAAGTCCGTCTCGTCTTTCTCTCCGAACAGGCAAAAGGCGCAATCCGCGATTACCTCGAACAGCGCCAAGACGGCAACCCTGCCCTCTTCGTCCGTGCAGACCGGGCTGCCGGCCGGTCGGTCAGCGCGCCGGACGCCGATCCAACTCCGCTCACCCCGCGCTCAATCCAACGTCTTGTTCAACACTATGCCGCAGCTGCCGGACTCACGAAAACGATTACCCCCCATACGCTTCGGCATAGTTATGCCACCGACCTCTTGATGAACGGCGCAGACATTCGCTCGGTTCAAGCCCTCCTCGGGCACGCCTCGATCACGACAACGCAGGTCTATACCCACGTCACCGACCGGCAACTCAAAGAAGTCTACAAAAACTTTCACGGACGGAAACGGGAGGGCGGCGCATGAGCACCCCGCTCGCAGCGATTATTCTCGTCATTCTTTGCGCGGCTATCGGAATCGTTGCCCGCGTTCTTGTTCGGTCGGTCGGTCGCCTTGGCCGCGCGATTCGCTTAAACGAATTCATTCTTGGTTTTATCGTGCTCGGAATCGCGACGAGCTTTCCGGAGATGACTGTCGGGATCAACGCCATAGCAGAGGGCGTTCCAACGCTCTCCTTCGGAAACCTCGTGAGCGGAACGATTATTTTACTCTCGCTCGTTGCTGGCTTGAACGCCATTCTTAATCGCGAGATCCGGATAAAGGGAAACCTTCGGCTGGGGACTCTTGCCGTATCCAGCCTCGTCATCCTCCTCCCGTCTTTGCTCGTGCTTGACGCTTCTTTAAGTCGTATCGACGCTGCGCTGTGTTTCAGTGCGTATGTCATCCACATCATCTGGCTCATCCGTCAAAATCGTGGCCGGGACCGAATCAAAGACGAGGCTCCGCCAAAAAAACTATCGAGCCTTGGAGCAGCCTTTCTCTTCCTCGGCTCCTTAGGCCTCCTCATTCTCTTTGCCCGAGCCCTCGTCAACGTCGCAACAGTGCTCGCGAGCAACCTGTCGCTTCCGCCCCTCGTTGTCGGCCTCCTTATTCTCGGCGTCGGAACGAACCTTCCGGAGCTAACGCTCACCCTGACGGCTCGCCGGAATAACCGTTCGATCGTTTTCGGCGATGTTCTCGGATCAGCAACCGCGAATACCTTGCTTATCGGACTCCTCGGGCTAATAAGTCCGATGGTCTTCTCCGCCCGACTCCCGCTCTACACGAGCTTTGCGACGCTTCTTCTCGTTGTTGCTACCCTATTCCTTTCAAGCCGGTCCGAGCGAAAACTAAGCCGCCAAGAAGGCTTCGTTCTCGTTGCCCTCTATGCGCTCTTCCTGGCCTTGGAATCCTTTAGCGCAGCGCGACTCCACGGCTAGCGTTGACGGTCGGGCAAAAGCTTGATATTTTGCCTCTGTTTTGAAAAAGCAGGATTCGGGGTGGCTATAGCACAGTGGTTAGCGCATCGGTCTGTGGCGATAAATTAAAAACAAATGGGTACATTGGGGTGACCATAGCACAATGGTTAGTGCACTGGTCTGTGGCACCAGTGATGAGGGTTCAATTCCCTCTGGTCACCCCAATGTACCTGTTTTGTATTCATGCAGTATGATAATAACGATATTTGGTTCTCCCGCCTCGATGGCGGGATCCCGCAATCCATTCGAAGTATTATGAATAAGGTGCGGGAGAATCCCTCTAGCCCCCAAATCCCGTTTTGGGATCGACAAAACACCGTATACAATCCGTGTTCAGATGAGATGTTGGTAAGCGTAAAGGCGCGGTCAACGCTTTTCGTTTTCGCCTAAGAGTCTTGACCAAAATCGGGTTTTCTGCTAAGGTCCGTCGGCAAAACACCAAGCCTAGACGGTGTTTTTTCGTGCCAAAAGGCCTAGACGGGGGGAAGGGCCTTTCCTGGCTCCGACGAGCAGTAACCCAAGCGTATGACGTTTCTGTCCTTCGTTCCCCCCTCACGGCGCCGCACTGGACGCTTCACTATCATCGCCCTGATCGCGATTTTCAACCTCGCTTTTCCGCGCCATGTCTTTGCGCAAAACGGCGCCATCGAACTCAAGACTCCAAGCACGGCGGTCTGCCTGCCTGTAGGTGAGGAAATTGCTGTTCAGCCGAACCGACTTCCGGAAATCCAGTCGCGCCCGGCCAAACGGACAATTCAAGTCGTCGTCACGGCATATTCGAGTACGGTTGATCAAACTGATGGCGATCCCTTTACGACTGCGTCAGGCTCAAAGGTGCACGACGGCACGGTTGCCTTTAATGCCCTGCCTTTTGGGACCAAGGTTCGCTTCCCCGACCGCTTCGGCGAAAAAATCTTCGTTGTTGAGGATCGGTTGAGCTCGCGCGCCGGCCCCTTCCATGCAGATATCTGGATGCCGACGCGATCGGATGCGCTGCAATGGGGCAAGCGCACCCTCACAATGGAAATTCTCTAAACTTTCCGCCCGCGACCTCAATCGCGGGCGCTATGTTTTCCGCTCATTGACGGTTTAGGTTCGTCGTGATAAGCATTGTGTTTGTACTGTCACCAGCAGAAGCGCATCTGACAAGGGGGTAAACATGCTGCGCGGGTTGGTCTGCTTGGTCCTTTCCATTCTGTTCTTTTCATCAACGCCAACGTTCGTTCAGGCCCAAAACCTCGACGAGCAAATCTCGATTCACCTCGACAGTCTGTTCGCGGGCATTTCCAACACCTCTTCCGGGGACGCCTGGTGGCTCATCTCAACGGATGGGATTGGGGAAGGCGACTTCGAGGCCGTAGTCAAGGACACGCGCGAGCAAGAAGCAGTCATTCTTGACGCGCTCAACTGCTATCGACCGTCCGGGGCAACCGCTGACTCTGTCTACACATTCCTCACCCCGTTGAGGATCAGCTTCTACCTCCGCGGAGCCTCATTGAGCGTCAATATCCAGGAACTGATGGTCGGGCGCGAGTTCTGCCTCGTGAGTCTCGAGTCAGCGGACGACTTCCCAGCCATCCTCTACTTTAGCAGCGAGGAGTACGGCTGGTCAGCGTTCATGGTCCCCGGCATTAACTGGCCGCCGGCCTTGCTCGCTGCCCACCTCTATACTCAAGGATACTATGGATGGTTGGCGGAAAACGGCTCCTACGAGAACGACCCCGAGGGATCGGAACTGACTGCGTTGTCGATTGAGGCTGAGGTTCTCAGCCTCGCCACCCAGGGTCAAACCTTTGAACTGGCGGATGAAATTATTCGCCGTTCAGGAACGCGGTCATACGAAGACGCGCTCTTGAGCTTGACCTTGGACGACTGTCAGCGTTTTGCTCAACTGGTCCGGGCTGGTCAGGCAGGGCCGATCGTTTCCGCAGCAGCCTTCGACGGGCTTCTCGCAACAATCGCTGTCCGATCAAGCGATCACCTCCTCGGCAACAACCGATTCTAGTTCCTTCCGAAGGACCGGCGCGCTCTCCCAGAGCTTGCCGGTCTTTTCTTTTTGAATCTCAATGATTGACAGTTTTGCATGAATTCGGTACACTTCGCCTGATTTCATAACGCACAAAAGGCAATGCCGGAGATTTCGCCATCCCCTGAACCAAAGACCGTCGCCCTCCCTGAGACTATTGTCATCAAGGAGTTAGCCGACAAACTCAAGCTTCCCGTCACTAAAGTGATCGGTGAGCTTATGAAGAATGGCATTATGTCAGGTCAGAACGAACGGATCGACTACGACACCGCTGCGGTGATCGCGCAGGATTTTGGATTTACGACAACCCAAGAAGCAGAGAGCGAAGAAGGTCCGGACACCAGTGTTTTGGAAGCCGCGGCCCAAGAAGAAGCTGCTCACCTCCAACCACGCCCGCCGGTTGTTGTCGTTATGGGCCACGTTGATCACGGAAAAACGAAACTCCTCGACGCGATCCGCTCGACGAATGTCGTGGACGAGGAGGCTGGCGGTATCACACAAAGGGTCGGCGCGTATCAGGTCACGGAAAAAGGACGGACCATCACTTTCATTGATACACCAGGTCACGAAGCCTTCAGCGCCATGCGTTCGCGCGGCGCGCGCGTTGCCGACGTGGCAATTCTCGTTGTTGCGGCTGATGACGGAGTAAAGCCCCAGACAAAAGAAGCGCTCGACATCATCACGAAAAGCCGAATCCCCTTTGTCGTCGCTATCAATAAAATCGACAAGCCTGAAGCTAACGTTGATCGCGTTAAGCAACAGCTTTCGGAATTGAACGTCCTCGGGGAAGACTGGGGCGGAAAAACCGTCATGGCTCCGGTTTCGGCAAAAGAGAAAACTGGACTCACGGAACTCCTCGACGTCGTCCTTCTCGTCGCCGAACTTGAAAAAGAGTCGTTGAAAGCCAACCCAGACCGATCAGCAATCGGAACGATTATTGAATCGCATATTGATCCAGGCGAAGGACCAGTTGCGACTGTTCTCGTCCAAACCGGAACCCTCCGGCCCGGCGACCTGATGTCAATCGGGAACATTTATGGGAAGGTGAAAGCGCTGAAGGACTATCGAGGCCAAACGATCAGCTCGGCGGGCCCAGCCACCCCAGCGCGCATTATCGGATTAAAGGGCGCTCCGGCAGTCGGCGATATTCTCCAAGTCGTGAGCGACCTCAGCGACGTCAAAAAGCGAGTGAAAAACTACCAACTGAAGAGTCGAACCGCGACGACTACCGTCAGCGCTACGGCCGAGGTCCAATCCACCGAAGAAAACGCTAAGGGAGCGAAGGTTATTCCGGTCGTACTCAAGGCCGATACCCTCGGATCACTCGAGGCGATTACGGGCGCGTTAGAAGTCATTCGGAATGACGAGGTCGCAGTGAAGATTATCCAAAAAGGGCTGGGAAACATCACCGAGGCTGATGTTCTCGCTGCAGAAACCGGAAAAGCCCAACTCTTCGGCTTTAATGTTGCGCTCACGCCATCAGCTGAAGCGGTCGCGAAAGGCAAAGACATTTCCACAAAGCTCTATTCGATTATTTATGATCTTGTCGACGAGGTTCGGGCCCACGCTGAATCGCTCCTGACTCCAGAAGTTATTGTCACCGAACTCGGAAAGCTCAAAATCTTGGCGGTTTTCCGAACTGAACGATCCAGGATGATTGTCGGAGGTCAAGTCACGAGCGGAAAAGCCGTTCACGGATCACGGGTTCGAATTACACGAAACGGCGAAACGCTTGCGATCGGGACTGTCACTCAACTTCAAACGCAGAAACGTGACGTGAAAGAGGTTCAATCTGGGGCGGAGTGCGGAATGAAGATTGAATGCAGTCCGGTGATCGCCGTTGGAGACACGCTCGAGTTCTACTCTGAAGAAATTCGAAAGAAAAGTTTCGGCGCCTAGTATGAGCTCCGACCGAATCAAGCGCGTTAATTCACTCATCGCTCAAGAGCTTGGGAAGCTCTTCTTGAAGGAGCTCGAATTTCCCCGCTCGGCGGTCGTTACGATTACCAGCGTCAGTACGAGCGCGGATTTAGGCTTTGCGAAAGTTTGGGTCTCGGTCCTGCCAATCTCAGAGGAAGCGACCATTCTGGAATTCCTCGACGCTCACCGCGGACGCCTCCAGCACGGCCTCAACCGATCTCTTATTATGAAATCCGTCCCCCAGATCAGCTTCCACTCTGACCGGACAGAAGAACATGCGGCTCGGGTTGAGCACCTTCTTGACGATCTCGCCCGATCCGGGTAAGCTAGGACGCTTTCCTAGCTATGAACCAAGCATTTGCAGAACTCGACCGGCTGATTGCCGAGTCGAAAACCATCCTCATTACTGCCCATGAACACCCGGACGGCGACGCCATCGGCTCGCTCCTTGGTCTTTCCTATCTCCTCGAACGTCGCGGAAAAACATGGACGGCTTTTGTCGATGACCCGGCCCCGGCGCATTTCGATTACCTCGACCTTAGTCGCATCACGACAGATCCTCGCGCTTTTAGCGCTCAACCTTTTGATCTTCTTATTTTCCTTGATATCGGCGATATCAAACGCACGAAGGCCGTTGACCTACTGCTTGGGCCGGACCGACCGAAAAGCGTCGTGATCGACCACCACCCAACAACGACGACCTTCAATGGATCGGATCGCATTGACCTTCCGATTATCAATCGCCAATCATCCTCGACGTCCGAGCTACTCTACGATTTTTGTATGGCTATTGGGGAGCCGCTGACGCGACCCATGGCGACGTGTTTCTTAACCGGCATTCTCACGGATACCGGAACCTTCTCAAACCTCGGAACAACCCAAGCCTCCCTCGACGTGGCAGCCCGACTGCTCCGGCGGGGCGCGCTCATTCAGGAAGTGAACGACCGGACATGGAAAAATAAAACGCCACGCAGCCTCCAGCTCTGGGGCCGGGTTTTCAGCCGCCTCAAACAAAACCCCGAAACCGGCATTGTCACGACTGCTGTGTTCATCCGTGATCTCGAAGAATGCCGCGTTGACCACGATTCCATTGAAGGACTCACAAACTTTCTCAACGGACTTCAGGAAGCCCGCGCTGCGCTTCTCCTCCAAGAACTTCCCGAGGGCAGGGTGAAGGGTAGCTACCGGACAACCGCCCCAGATGTAGACGTCGCAAAACTCGCGATGGTGTACGGAGGGGGCGGCCACGTTAAGGCGGCTGGATTCACAACGACTGGGCGGATTGAAGAAACCGATCAAGGCTGGGAAATTGTCCCGTCGTGACGTTTCTTCATGTATTTGATATACTCGCCAGCGCAGCTAACGACCGCTGCCCCACCCCGTTTAATTGCACTATTCTATGAAACAGCCCCGCAATCAACTTATTCCCATGGTCGTCGAAAAATCCTCTTTCGGCGAACGAGCCTATGACATCTACTCTCGATTACTGAAGGAACGAATTGTTTTCCTCGGTGATCCGATTGACGACGCGGTCGCGAATACCGTGATCGCCCAACTCCTCTTTCTCGACAGCGAGGATAAGGAGAAAGACATCAAGCTGTACATCAACACGCCCGGCGGTTCGGTCACGGACGGACTCGCCATATACGACACGATGCAGCACATTAAGCCAAAGGTCGTGACGATCTGCGTCGGGATTGCCGCATCGATGGGCGCGGTTCTCCTCGCAGCCGGAGCGCCCGGAAAGCGTTTTGCGCTCCCGAACTCTGAAGTACTCATCCATCAAGTGATGGGCGGCGCGGAAGGTCAGGCGGCTGATATTAAAGTTCGGGCTGAACATATTCTGAAGATTCGCGATCGCCTGAACAAAATTCTCTCAAAGCACACGAACCAGCCGCTCGAGAAGATTGAAAAAGACACCGATCGCGACTACTTCATGAATGCCGAAGAGGCGAAGAAGTACGGAATCGTGGATAAGATCATCCAGTAGGATATCAAAGCAAAAGACGGCGCTTATCCGCCGTCTTTTGTTCTAGCGATCTTAGGTCGCGCGGTGGCGCTGATGGAACTTCGCGCGTAACCCTTCGATCCAGGTATAGAGAATCGGTATGACTGCAAGGGAGAAGAAACCAGACAGTCCGATTCCGGCGATAATGGTCACCGAAAGCCCGCGCCAGAAGTCAGACTCGATGGCGAGCGGGAGGAGGCCGCCGAGCGCGACAAGCTTCGTCAGGAGAATCGGCCGGAAGCGAACGCCCGTTGCCTGAATGATCGCATCGCGTGGGGAGAGTCCCCGCTCTCGAACGAGCTGATTGGCATAATCAATCAGGAATATCGCGACGTTTTCGACAATCCCAACCAGAATCGTCACACCAAGTAGCTCGAGGAAACCAAGGTCTGAGCCAGTCAGCCATAAGGCCGGGAACACGCCAATGAACGACAGCGGAACCGTTACGAGCATGACCAGCGGCTGACTGAATGAAGCAAACTGGAGTACGAGGACAATGTAGGTCAGGATAATCGCAATCACGAGGGCAACGCCAAGTTCTTGGAATGATTTCGAAATTTCGTCGAATTCACCGCGACTTTCGTTCGCGTCAATTCCAAGTGAGGCGAGCTTATCATTCGTCAAATACTCATTGAGCGCTTTCTGGACAACGAAGACGTCGGAGGTGTTTCCGTCTACCCGCGCCCGGATGTTCACAAAACGCTGGCCGTCAAAACGCTGAATTGCGTCAACTGAAGTTCCGGGCTCGGCCGTTGCAACATCGCGCAGGCGAATCACCTGACCCGCCCGTGTTACGAGCGGCAACTCGAGAAGCGTCGCCTCGGTTGTTGGGGGTTCCGCGCTCTCGAGGTAAAGATCAGCCGCACCGCCTTCGCCGGTATACTTCGTTACCTTCGTCGGCTCAACCGCGGCTTTCAGCTGCTGACCGATTTCAAAACTTGATAAGCCAAGCGTCTGCACTTTCATCCGATCAAGGACAAGCGAGAGCTTAGGTTCTCCTCGGCCAGAAAAACCATCGTCGACTTTAATCACGCCTGACTGCTTCGCGAGAAATGCACCGACGTCCTTTGCGGCAGCTTCAAGAATTGCGGGATCATTCGCGTACAACTGACTACTGATTTGATAATCCGACTCTGGGGTTCCAATTCCAACCTCGCTCACAACAACATCAGCCAAGTTTGCAACTGTTTCAACTTCAGCGCGAAGCCGATCGCGAATAGCTTTGCTGCCCTGACCTTCGCCGCGAGCCGCTTTCGGCTTTAATTCAATATAGAGATAAACGCCATCGCGGCTCTGGCTAAAGTAGAGGTAGTTCTCGACTCCAGGCTCTTCGCGCAAGAGCGCCTCAAGCTCACCAGCGGTTGAAGATCGCTGCTCGGGCGTTAAAGCCTTCGCAAAGGTTGCATTAATCGAAAGGTTCGGATTGTCTTCTGGAGTTGAAAATTGGACCGATTGCACCTTTCCGGTCGCGAGTAAACTAAGCGAGAGTCCGACAAGAGCAAATCCGACGACAAGCGTCGTGATCTGTTTCCAGCGCTTCGCGAGGATCGCCCGATTCACGCTCATTACCCATTCCGCCGCACGAGATAAGCCCTCGATTTCGTGCGCCTTTTCATCTCGATTTGGCGTGTGCCGATGCGGTCGAATAAACCACTTTGTGAGCAAAGGGAGAATAGCGATCGGAACGAGATATGAAGCGATGAGGGCCGGAACGACAGTAAGGGGAATATACTTGATGATTTGGCCGAAGATTCCCGAGACGACACCAAAAGGCACAAAGACGATGACGGAGGTTAAGACCGCCATGAATAATGAAGCGCCGTAGCGTCGACCGGACTCAAGAACCGCATCATCCTTCCCGTACCGGAGATCGCGATACCGCTGAATCGCCTCGACCATCACAATTGCGGGATCGACGATGAGGCCCAGAACAAGGATCAGCGAAAAGAGAACGATCGTATTTAACTGAACGCCAGTCATCCATAACGCCAGGAAAGTAAAAAGAAGTGAAATTGGAATGGCTAATGCGGCAACAAATGCTGAGCGCCAATTCACGAAGAGAAGCATCGCGACAAAGAGAAGCTGAAGTCCGCCGAGCAGCCAGAGATTCGACGGAGCGCCAATCGCCCCATGAATAATTTCGTCGATCTGATTCGCGGTCGATTTCGCCTGATCGTAGAGCGGTGTGATGACAATATCGCGACTGAGGCTTCCGTCAGCCTGTCGCTCGTCGAGGTGCTTTGTTATTTCCTCCCGAGTTCGAATAATATCAGCATCCGCGGTCACATCCACCGAAAGGAGCACCCCCGAAACAGTCGCCAAGCTCCCGTCGCGACTATAGCCGAATCGCTCAATCGTAGTAGTATCAGCAAATCCTCGATCGACATCCGCAACATTACGCAGGCGGATCGGCTGCCGTGTTTGGACATTCACGCCTACGATAAGATCTCGAACTTGATCAAGCGTACTGAAGGCTCCAACACTGATCACTGATTCTTCCTTCCCGTCCACGGGGAAGGTTCCAACCGGAAAATTTACGTTCGAGCCCTGGAGCGCGAGTTGAAGAGCTTGAAGCGTTACTCCTGTACGAGCGAGATCACCGGGCCGGAATCGAACCGTGACCTGTTCTTTGATTTCATGAAACTGGCGGGCGCTCTTCACGCCGCTGACGTCTGAAAGTTCGCTCGCTATCAGCTCGGCATCTTTTCGAATGGTGTCGAGATCACTCTCCGGACGAGTAATCCCGAAAAGAAAGGATGGGCCGCCTGTCGAAAATGTTCGAACGCTCGGAGCCTCGGCGTCGGTCGGAAGCTCGGATCGCGCCGCCTGTACCTTCGATTGGACATCTTGAACTCCGCTATCGAGATCGACCGACTCATCAAAGGTGACCATGACGCTCGAGTAGCTATTCGAAGAGGTCGAAGAGGTTTGCTTTAACCCCTTTACGTCTTTGACTGCGTTTTCAATGACCCCGGTTACCTGAGATTCGACTTCTTCAGCAGTAGCTCCCGGAAGAACCGTGCTGACAATCGCCATCTTCGGAGAAATTTCCGGAAAACCTTCGCGGCGAAGCGAAAGAATCGAAACTGTTCCTCCGACGAGAAGTGCGATGAGGAGTAGCCAAACAAGACGACTATTCTTTAAGAAAAATCGAACAAGCTTTGCGTTCCAATCATAGGGATGTTCCGAGGGTGTGGTCATAGAGAGCGTACAAAAAGACAAACTGGCCAGGCAGAATCATAGCAAACCTTCTGGAGCCTGGCTACGCCAGCCCCTGACTAATCCGGCGCTTTACGTCGGCCGGATCGAGGACCTTCTTCCGGATCCGAATGTTCTTCGGGGTTACTTCGACGAGCTCATCATCAGCAATGTACTCGAGTGCTGCCTCAAGGTCCATTCGGCGAGGCGCCTTAAAGTGCTCATCCGACCCCTCTCCCTTGGAGCGCATATTCGACAGCTGTTTCGTTTTACAGACATTCACGCGGATATCCTCGCTCCGGCCGTTTTGGCCAACGACCTGACCCTTATACACTTCTTCACCCGGACCGATGAAAAAGGTTCCGCGATCTTGAACACCGAGTAATCCATAAAGGTTACTCGTGCCTGTCTCGTGCGCGACAAGCGAACCCTGATCCCGCTCTCTCCAGTTTCCGGGATCTGGAAAATATCCCTCAAAGGAGGTGTTCATAATCCCCAGCCCTCGAGTGTCGGTTAAAAATTCGCTTCGATATCCGAAGAGTCCCCGCGTCGGAATGACAAATTCAAGAAAGGAAATGCCATTTTCCGTTTCAAGATCATGCATCACGCCGCTCCGCGCTCCGAGCTTCTGAATGACCGCCCCGCTATGCTCCTCGGGCACTTCAATAAAAACACGATCGAACGGAGCGAGCGTCTTCCCGTTCTCCTCCTTGAGAATAACTTGCGGTCGAGACACTTGAAGCTCATACCCTTCGCGACGGAGACGTTCGAGAAAAATCGCAAGGTGGAGTTCGCCACGACCAGAAACAATCCAGCCACCTTCGGCAGCACCTTCAACTCGAAGCGCGAGGTCGGTCTCAAGTTCGCGCTGGAGACGCGCTTCAATCTGCCGTGAGGTGCAGAAATCCCCTTCTTGGCCCGCGAAGGGAGAATCGTTGATGAGCAAGGTCATCTTGACGGTCGGCTCTTCGATGTCGAGAATTGGTAGGGCTTCTGGGCGCTCTGGGTCGGAGATTGTCTCGCCGATCGTTGCGTCGGATACTCCAGCAAGCGCCACAATGTCTCCAGCGCTCGCTTCAGGCACCTCAACACGGCCAAGTCCTTGGAAGGTCATAAGCGAGGTAAGTCGCGCTTTTTCGCTATGACCTGTTCGGTTGATATGCGTTACCCACTGGCCGGACTTTACCCGGCCATTCGCAACCCGTCCGATAGCCAAGCGTCCTTTAAAGGAATCGCCGGCAACCGAGGTGACGAGAATTTGAAGGGTCTTTTCCGGGTCACCCTTCGGTTCCGGCACCTCGCGTACGATTGTCTCAAACATCGGCACAATGTCGGTCATACTCGCCAAATCTGGTGTGCGTCCGGCTTTTCCGGATTTCGCCGAAGCGTACACGACTGGGAAATCCAGCGTCGCGTCGTCCGCACCGAGCTCAACGAAGAGATCAAAGGTCTTATCAAGCACGGTGTCGAGTTGGGCGTCAGGTTTATCGATTTTATTGATGACGACAATAACGCGATGCTTCATCGCGAGCGCTTTCTTTAAGACAAAGCGGGTTTGCGGCATTGGCCCTTCTTTCGCATCGACAAGAAGGAGGCAGCCGTCCGCCATGTTCAGCACGCGCTCGACCTCTCCTCCGAAGTCGGCGTGCCCGGGAGTATCAATAATATTGATCTTGACGTCATTCCAAACAACGGAGGCATTCTTCGAAAAAATCGTTATGCCCCGCTCTCGCTCAAGCTCATTCGAATCCATAATCAACTCAGCATCAGCCTGCTCCTTCGCAAGCTGCGTTTTTGATTGACGGAGAAGGGCATCGACGAGCGTGGTCTTCCCGTGGTCAACGTGGGCGATAATAGCGACGTTTCGGATTGATTGTGGCATATCGTGGTTCAAGAAACGCACCTGGAGGCAAGGTGCGCGACTCATGGACCATACGCATTTTTTCATTCCTTGTCAATATCCTCCGGGAGAACCAGGATCGAAGGTGACCGCAGGATGAGCCCTTGTCAAAGAAGCCCTTCTGTGGTACCCTAACCGGGCACGTTTTTCAGCAGTTGATGCACATGACCTACTTCTATGATCGACAATCTCATTTGGATTCTTCTTGTCATTGTTGGTATTCCCGGCGGCATGATCGCCGGATACTACCTTCGAAAAACCTGGGCGAGTCGGGAAGCCGCCTCGGCTGAAGCGAAAGCGAGCCTCCTGATCGAGGAGGCAAAAACAAAACAACGCGAGCTCTTAGTCGAAGCAAAGGACCAAGCGCTCCGCATTAGCGAGGAAGCGAAGCGCGAGGAAGCCAACCGGCGACGCGAACTCTCGCACCTCCAAGAACGCCTCGAAAAACGCGAGGGTCTTTTTGATCAAAAGCTCCTCGAAATCGAACAGCGCCAGCGCGAAGTTGTTAGCCAAACAGAAAAGAACCGCGTGCTCCGCGAGGAACTCACGCATATCCGCGAGCAGCAAATCCAAAAGCTGGAAACGGTCGCTGGTTTAACAAAAGATCAGGCTCGCGAGGTTCTCTTTAAAAATCTTGAGGAACAATCGCACGAGGACCTCCTCCTCCGCGTTCGAAAACTCCAGGCCGAATCTCAGGAAGTATGGGAGCGGGAAGCGAAGCAGCTCTTAAGCACCGCGCTCCAGCGCTGCGCCTCATCGCACGTCGCAGAAACAACGACGACCGTCCTCAACATTCCCAACGAAGAAATGAAAGGCCGGATTATTGGCCGCGAGGGTCGAAACATCAAGACGATTGAGCAGCTGACTGGCGTCGAAATCATTGTTGATGAAACTCCAGAATCGATTGTCATCTCGGGCTTTAGCCCCATTCGACGTCATCTGGCCAAGCGGGCCCTTGAAAAGCTGATTCTCGACGGTCGTATTCATCCGACGAAAATTGAAGAAGCTGTTGAGAACGCGAAAAAGGAACTTGCGCTCGATATTCAAAAGGCCGGCGAAGAAGCGACCTACGAGGTCGGCGTGGCCGGGCTCGACCCGAAACTTGTCCAGATTCTCGGTCGAATGAAATACCGAACCAGCTACGGCCAGAACGTCCTGCGCCACTCAATTGAAGTGGCCCAGCTCGCGGGAATCATCGCTGCTGAAATTGGCGCGAACGTCAGCGTCTGTAAAAAAGGCGGCCTCCTCCACGACATCGGAAAGGCGCTCGACCATGAGATTGAAGGGACCCACACCCAACTCGGCTATGACATTATGAAAAAGTTCGGCCTCCCTGAAGAGGTCGCGTACATCGCAATCGCCCACCACGAAGATTCTCCAAAAACACTAGAAGGCGCAGTTGTGAAGGTGGCCGATGCGCTTTCGGGCGCACGCCCCGGGGCGCGGAAAGACACCTATGAGCAATACGTCCACCGGCTTGAGGAGCTTGAGAGTGTTGCTCAGTCCTTTGATGGAGTTGAAAAGGTCTACGCGATTCAGGCTGGCCGCGAAGTCCGTATCTTCATCAATCCCGATAAGATCGACGACTTCGCTGCGCTGAAGCTCGCTCGAGATATTGCAAAGAAAATTGAAACCGAGCTGAAGTACCCGGGAGAAATTAAGGTGAACGTTATCCGTGAAAAACGGATTATCGAATATGCCCGCTAAATCTCCACGATCTCAAAGCACCGACGGAGCGATCACGATTCTCGCCTTCGGTGATATTGTGGGACGAATTGGACGCCGAGCGGTTGCTGGACTGCTTCCTGATCTCGTGGCGAAACACCAGCCGGATCTCATTCTCGCCAACGTCGAGAACCTCGCCCACGGAAAAGGCGTGACCCGTTCAACGCTCAAAGAGATGAGTGACGCGGGCATCCAATGCTTCACCTCAGGAAACCACATCTGGAAAAAAGACGAGGGCGTCCAGATGCTCCAAGATGACGCCATCCCCCTGCTCCGTCCGGCCAACTATCCTCCCGGAACCCCGGGAATAGGTGAGCGAGTCTTCACGATTGGCGCCCGCCGCCTCGTCGTCTTGAACCTGCAGGGCCGCGTCTTCATGCAAGACCACGTTGACGATCCCTTCCGGGCCTTCGACGCTGTTTGGGCAAAATATGCTTCAGAGAAACTTGCCGGCTTCATCGTCGACTTTCACGCCGAGGCAACGAGTGAAAAAGTAGCCTTCGGCTGGTACGTTGCCGGACGGGCCAGCGCAGTTCTCGGAACCCATACTCACGTTCCGACCGCCGACGCCTGGGTTCTCCCCGGCGGGACCGCCTACCTGACGGACCTCGGAATGAGCGGACCGCAAGAATCGGTTATCGGTGTCGACAAGGACGTCATCATTCGCGGCTTCCTCGCCCAGCGCCCGGTTGAACACACTATTCCTGAACACGGACAAGCAGTTGTGAACGCAGCGGTGATCCAAATACACCCAGGAACTGCGCGGGCGACATCTATACAAGGTATTCAACAAACGATCACAATATAAGGAAAGGAGGTGAGTATGAATAAAGCCGAACTCTGCGATAAGATAGCCGAACGCGTCGGCCTGAATAAAAAACAGGTCGAGGGCGTCCTCGACGCTTTCGAATCGCTGACGATTGAGACGCTCAAGACGGGTGGCGAAGTGACCCTCACCGGTTTCGGATCTTTCCAGGCACGTCGCCGGGAAGCCCGGGCTGGCGTGAATCCCCGCAACCCGGCGGAGCGCATTCAGATTGGCGCTGTTACCGTCGCGAAATTCAAGACCGGAAAAACCTTGAAGGACGCCTTGAAGGCCCAGTCCTAACATCCCTCACGTTTCAACACCCGCCTAGTTTTCTGCTGACCTTCCTCGTCGGCACGCTCACTGGGCGGGTGTTGT
>CAZWTD010000006.1:0-46069 GCA_964637345.1 uncultured Gammaproteobacteria bacterium | reverse complement strand
TCCTGTTTCAAGAGCTTCTTGACGACGACGTAAATGATCAGCGCGATCGCGATGAACTGCAGGAGCGCACTCAAAATATCACCAAGACGAAAGTCAACGCCTCGGACGTGAAAAATGAGCTTTTGGAAATCCTCGCCCGGAACTAGCAGGCCGATTAAGGGCATAATGAATCCTTGGACAATCGCTTGAACTAAGGTATTCACCGCACCGCCCATGACGACGCCGATCGCGAGGCCGATGACAGAATACTGATGAAGGAACTCCATGAAGGAACGCCAAAACGATTTCACTTCTGTAGCCTGCTGAGAAGTATTGGATATTTCCATGGTTGAGGTATTAACGCAGAAACGCGATAAGAATTAAGCTTATGGGAATGATATGACCGAGAAGTCGAATCGCCGACGGTCCTGGGCGGATGCCGAATTTCGCAAGGTAGTGTGCGTAGAATCCCCGGTCGCGTCGCTCGAACTGAGCAAAGGAAAGCAGGCACCCACCGAAGAGCCAATTTTGAACATAATATACAGCTACCGAGAGGAGCACGAACCACGGACTGAGGTACCAAGGAGAAAGATACCAAGCGATAATGAGTGTAGCGTGCAACCCGAAAAAGCCATAATACCGAAAAGCAGACTGAGGCGACGATGGGGCGGAAAGACCTTCTTTCATGGCCTTATCCTACTGAACAACGCCGCTTTCTTCAAGTTGTAATGGAAAGAAAACTCGATGGACCAAGAATAAAGCATGGAGGTCGCGCTTGTCTATTCTCGTATTGGCTTAAGTTCCACTCTGAGAAAAGTGCATATAATCTATTGGCCTGCTCCAAGTTCCACCCCAAGTCCAACCGATCATAGAAAAGGCTTGAACAACATCGTCATGTGGTTGAATCATCCCTACTGCATCCACATTCCGATCGGCATTCGTCTCGGCTTTCACGGGTTCAACTTTTTCCTGGTCCACGGCAGGGTTTTCCATCGGGTTAAGATCAATCGCCGTCCCAAACGCATGTTGAGACCAACGATCTGAGCCGGACACGCGCCGGCAATTAAAAGCAGAAGTATTATCCGCCTCCATTGAAGCTTCGTCATTCGCTTGAAAGACATCAACGAGGCTCATCCGACGAATCGGAAAACGGGCATCATAGAGGGCAGTAAACACCTCGATCACATCCTCAGCAACATCCGCATGCACCATTAATTTCCCGGATTGTTGTTGACCGTCAAAATTCCAATACGAAATGGCCAGTGTTCGTAAATCGCTGATTGGAACCGGACAACCCGCCTGCCATGAACCGGAAGCGAGCATCGCCGACTGTTCCGAGGCGCTCACTTCAGCGATCGCGCCAATGAACTGACCAGCTGAAACAACTTGAGCGTTAGTAGAGTTCGAGTTACTATCAGCGTTTCCCACGGGGACACCGCAATCAAAAACCGGCTCAGGAGTCGTCGGACTCCCGTGTTTCACCCACTCCCCTTTTTCGCAAAGCCAGATGTCCTCGTCTCCACCCCACAGAAAACGAACAGCAACTACCCCTCCCACGACAAACAAGGCGACGAGAAAGATACGGTAGAACTTACTCACCCTATCAAGAAAGCCTAGGAATAGAGCGCCTCAAGGGCTCGGTACACGAGCATGGCTGGCCAGACAAGCGCCTTCAAAAAACCGAGCACGCCCATCCAGAAACCGGCTGCATGTCCGATATAGTAGACTGCCGCGCCGATGAGCCCCAATCCATAGACTGCACCTGCCGGACCGCCTTTTTGTACATTCATACAAATCATAGTTACTAAATATTATTCATCACAAGATGTGTAGAGAATCGTCCAAACCCCATTGACGGTACGTTTCATACGACTTCGTATGTATGATAAACATCCTATACGATAGCACTCGATACTTCTCAAAAGCAACACAGACACTCAATGTATTCCTCAGGGTACCAATACAAAAACGGACGGAGCGGGCGCATCTCTCGGGATGCGCGCTGCTCCGTCCGTAGGAGCCGACGGGCGGCTACGGCGACCTCCGGACGTGCCGGGGGACGCTCAGAGTCGAACCGTCGACTTACCGGACAGGATCGGTCGAAGGACCGGCGAAAGGTCCGCCGTCAGGCCAATCCTAGCCGGCGCCGGCGCCCGGGTTCAGGCCGTCAAAAAGAGGTTTGATCCACGCGCCACGGTCGGCGGCGAGTGATTCATGCCGTCCTCCTTGCGGTTTTGCCCAGCCGAAGCCAGGCTTGGTGAAAGATCGATCGAAGAAACAAGATAAACAGAACCTGGCGCAAATCTAACTTTTTGTCAAGGGAGAGCAAAAACCCCCGAGAGCCGGGTCGACATGCAAAACGCGATGTCGCTTAAGCCCCGCTCGAGCTAATTGAACGTTTCCGATACAGAATAGCTGCGATGGGAATTGCCAAAATCGCCAACCCAGCAAACCAGCCGAACGCGAACCAGCCATGTTGTTCAATCGGGGTTCCAACCAGCCAGGCGCGCATTGCCTCAATGACGTGGGTCACTGGCTGGTTCTCCGCAAAGACGCGAAGGGCAAAAGGCATTCCTTCGGTTGGAACAAAAGCGCTGCTCGCGAAGGTCAAAGGGAAGATGAGGAGGAAAGTCAGCCACTGCACCGCCTCGAGACTTTTCGCGAGAAGACCGAGAATCGCCGAAATCCACGAAACAGAAAAAGTAAACACGAGTAGGAGCGCGAGCACAAGCAGCCACTCCCCGAAATCAGCGTTCGGACGGAAGCCCACGAGAAACGCCGTTCCGAGAAGAATGATGCTCGACAGAATATTCCGGGCTAAGTCAGCGGTTACATGGCCGATGAGCAAGGCCGGACTAAACATCGGCAGCGAACGGAAACGGTCGATGATCCCGCGCTTCAGGTCCGTCGAAATGCTGACCGCGGTCGTGCTCGCGCCGAAAGCCGCCATTTGGACAAGAATACCAGCAACGAGATAGTTCACATAACTCGTTCCCCCCGTGTTAATCGCTCCTCCGAAAACGTATCGAAAGAGAAGCAGGAACATCAAGGGCGAAATAACGACCGAAAGCAGCTGATCAAGATTCTTCACAATATGCTTAATACTCCGGACGATCAAAATTCCCGAATCACGAAAGGCCCAGGTAAATGATCTTCCCGAAACAGGGCGCGAGGGAGCGGACAAGGGGGAAGCAAAAGACCGAACGGCTCCAGCTTGGACCTCCTCGCGTTCCTTGTCCTTACTTGCTTGGTGTCCTGTCAGCGCCAAAAACACGTCATCAAGCGTCGGACGGTGCAAGGAAATATTCTCAACGGCTATCCCCCCGGCTTCCATTTTTTCGAGAACGATTTTCAGGTCATGAATCCCGTTCATTGTGGAAACCTGGATAGTTCGCGTCTCAGGATGCTGTTGCTGATCGCTTCCGCCGAGCAGCCGAGCGGCGGCGTCGAAGTTACTTTCCTTCGCTATCGTTAACTCAAGCCGATCATTCCCGACCCGCTGCTTCAGCTCAAGCGCTGTACCTTCGGCGATGACGCGGCCGCCATCGAGAACGGCGATCCGATCAGCGAGTCGGTCAGCTTCTTCAAGGTGCTGGGTCGTTAAAAGAATCGTCGTGCCGTTCTCAACAAGCTTCTCAATAATCTCCCACATCGTCAGCCGGCTTCGGGGATCAAGTCCGGTTGTTGGCTCATCAAGAAAAACGACTGGGGGAGAAGCGATGAGACTCGCCGCAAGGTCAAGCCGCCGCCGCATGCCGCCCGAATAGGTCTTTACTGCCCGCTTGGCCGCTTTTACTAAATCAAATTGTTCGAGGAGTTCTTTCGTCCGTCGCGAAGCCTCAGCCTGGCTTAGGCGGTACAGACGACCCATCATCTGAAGATTCTCTTCCCCGGTCAAATATTCGTCGATTGCAGCATACTGACCAGTCAGCCCGATTGAAGAACGGACTTGGTCCCCCTGCGAAACGACATCAAAGCCATTCACGCTTGCCTCCCCGCTATCGGGAGAAAGCAGCGTACTAAGAATTCGAATCGTCGTGGTTTTCCCCGCCCCGTTCGGGCCAAGGAGCGCTAAAACGGTCCCTTTAGGAATCTGTAAATCAAGGCCTCGTAAAACCTCGAGGTCTTTATACGACTTACGAAGCCCCTGCGTTTTGATCATGAACTGTGTTGACGAATCTGCCATACTCTTAGTAAGTGAGAGTGTAGAAATATACCACGCCCCCTACTTCTTGTCGAGTCCGAGAGCATCGATCGCCCGCATCCTCGCCCGGACTGCCCGCTTTACTAACGCGACCGGAATCTTCGTTCCGAGGGGAAACTGGATCGTCCCTTTCGAGCCTTTATGTTTCTTCAGCCCGGGGATAGAATCGACCTCCCGACCCCAAGCAAAAATACTGACATGGCGCTTGAAGGCCGCAAAATAGGCGAGACGACCACGATACCCCGGATACTTGTACTCATAGAAGGGAATCCCGTAGCTGATTTTTTCAACAGACGTAGGGGCAACGGACCGAATGGCCGCGCGGATGGTCCGGAGCATGGGTCGAGCCGCTGAAGGCGACGTGGCAATATAAACTGCCACCTGATTATTCTTAAGTCGCTCGCTTTTTTGAAGCTTAGATGCCAGTCTTGTCTTACTCAGCATGCTCATCAGGCTGATGAATGCCGAACGTATTTCCTTCCGGATCAAGGAAATAACCCTGCCAGGCCATTTTCGGGAGCGCGTACTTAGGCATCGCTACTTTCCCACCCGCGGATTCAATCTTCTTCGCGATCGCATCAAAGTCATCAACTTGAACAGTGCAAACAAAAGCGTTTGTCCCTTGTTGAGGCGCGGGTGCGGATGCGGGCCGTTGCAGTAGGCCGCCGTTGATCCCCGGCTCTTGGCTGTCTTTCTCCGCGGTTATAACCATCCAATACTCCATCGGCCCTTCCCACTTCTCAATCGTCCAACCGAACACGTTCCGGTAAAACTCCGCAGCGCGTTCCGGTTTGTCAGCCTGAATTTCGAAATGCACAACTCGATTCATAGTGTGAGAATAATATTCTGATGTGAAGATCAGTATAGCAGGCTCATCGTTGATGATCGAATTGAACCTACAAAATACTCTAACTCAAGCCGTTTTCTGCAAAAACATCGTCGACACAGGAAGTTGACTGAAGACACGAGTTATGATATTGTCCGTTGATTGTCGGCCGGTCGGCAATCTCGCACATTCCAAAGGAGGATCCGATGAAGGTCTTTGGCAGATGGCTCTATCAGGCACTCGAAATCGTTGGCCACATCAACATGGCCTTTGGGGTCACTCTGATCATCTGCGGGGCCTGCGTCTTCGGCCCGCCGATACCCGACGCCAGTCAGCGCGTACTCGTGGTTGGTCTCGGCCTTGGAGGGATTGTCGCCGGAGCACTCCTCTTCGCTCTCGGAGTCTACCTTGAAAGTCGTTGGTCAGGACCCCGTCTCTGGCTGCGACTCTGGCTCAGCTACACCCTCAACATGGTCGCGCTCTACCGAACGGTGCGAGCGTGTCGAAAGGCCGGCTACCGCTGGATTGACGGCTCCGAAGCCGCCCGGATGATCGCCTACTTCGCCAGGGGCCAAGAACCCGAGACACGAGCAGGCGAATTCGTGTGGAGCGTCTATCGCGGCTTCACCCGATCCTGATCAGCGCGTCACTCGCCCACAACTCGCGAGTCCCAGCTTCGGCTGCGGACTCGCTTTTCGTGAACGTTCATTTCCCCTCGCTCGCAAAACAAGGCTACTCCGCAAGAACATCCTCCCGGGTCAGAACAACGACTTGTCCACTCCCGAGCTTATCAAAACGTTCCGGAAAGGTCTTGAGGTCAACAATCATCGCAGTAAGACAATCAATACCGAGCCCATAACGTAGCTTCGTTTGTTTCATCCCGAGCACAAGCGATGCCCGATTATTCCGTTCGGTAAAGTGCGGTTCAATCACGACGTCCTTCAGAATTCCAAGCCCCTTAATCATCCGCCGAGGACCTTCGGAACTTCCGGTCCGCCAATACTCGCCGAGCACCATTGACCCGGCCGATTCGCCGATGAGAACGTCAGCATTTCGAACGAGCTGTTCAATTCTCGAATTCGACGTGATTCTTTCAATAAGATTGACATGTTCACTTCCCCCGCTGATGAAGACGAGTGGCCGGTCAGCTCGGGCAAGATCTTCGTCGCGGTCGGCGCGCAAATACTCAAGCTCCGGAATGTGAATGTGTTTCAGAAACCAATCGCCTTGCCACTCGGGTTCAGCGATCGTTGTTCGAGCAAAAGGTATATGAAGAAGCTGACGAGCGCCAGTCGCCCGAATAACCTCCTCGATTTGCTTCAGCTCGGGCACTACCTGACCAAGACTCACTTCAGCGCCGCCGAATAAGTAGAGTTTCATAGTGCGAGAGGTTTCAATACTTGAAATCTGACGGAGGGAGCCCCGAATCAGGTGTGAGGGAACTCCCGGTGCCCTTTCGGACGTACTTGCTTTCTGCCGCGGAGCGGCATCCCGCATCGCGGGACAACCAATTCGTAGTTTACAGGAGCCTGGCGGTAACCTCGCTGCTTAGTCTTTCGCTTTACGGAGTTCTGAAGGGCTTAGTTCGGCGAAAAACGGCCGGCGAACCTTGCGATTGAGACGATCATGTGACCCGAATTATGTCGGCCAATTGCCGTCGAGAACAACATCACAACCAACATCCGTTTTCGTAGTTTGCCCGGTCTGGATGCGGAAGGGTATATTCCCAGAACAGTGAGGGTTCAAGGTGTCATTCGCGCCGTCAGCCTGCCGAACCGAGTAATACCCGGGAGCGAGGAAAACGCGAAACCGTCCGTTTTGGTCGCTTTCAAATTTTTGAAAGACACCCTTTCCATCTTGAGTAGTGACCTCCAGGCTTGTCTGGTACGGTTGAGAATTTAATATCACGGTGCCTTCGAGGATGCCTCTGGTATCGCCCGTAGCTGGACAGTCCGCAAATTCGCAATTCGGAGCCTTTCTCCCTACTGTTGAACCGTCTGGGCAGGTTTTTGCATCGTCACGGCAAAAGACAAGATTCACTTGTGCCTCGGCTTGAGCCTTTTCCCGGCCCCGATCTATTCCCACTGAATAACCAGACGCCGCTCCGACGCCAAGTGCCACGATAACGCTGAGGACAGTGAATATTTTCTTCATATGGTTTGCGACGAATGCTATGGCGGAAGGGGGACCCCGGATCGGGTCCGGGGGAACTCCCGAAGCCCTTTCGGACGTACTTGCTTTCTCCTATGGGAATACTAGGCTGTGCGGAGAGGGGGAGATTCGAACTCCCGAAGCCCTTTCGGACTTACTTGCTTTCCAAGCAAGCGCACTCGACCACTATGCGACCTCTCCGCACAGCCCATCTTCCTACCTCATTTCAAGCACACAAGACAACGGCAGCGGTCCCGGACACCCTCGACTTGACCGGGGATTCGAGGCGACCACACTCCCACACGCATCCGAAAAACCAGCCGCAACGAAAACGTGGACAGTGTACTTGCTCTCGAAAAGAAAGGCAAGCTTAGGCTGGGGGGAGAAGGCCGGTAGTAGTCCGTACTCCCCCGGTATACGACCGCTGGAACGCATAATACCAGTAGTCGAGCTTGAGGCGGCTGCCGGTAAAGAAATAGACGCGAGCGTTCGGGGCGCCATTGGAGAGGCGCGTCGTAATGATCTCGGACTGGCCATCAGCATCAAGATCCGCCACTTTCGCCTGAATCGCACCAGCATACCGACTCCCAAACGCTTTGAGGTGATCAACAAGCTCAACTTGATGACTCGCTGGGTCGTATTCGTAAATACTCACATTCGACCCTCCGCTGCGTTTCGGCGTCACGACAATTTCCTTCGGAACATCACCATCAAGATTTGCGATTGAGAGCGCTACTCCGCCGCGGAAATTCGACGGATAGGGCTGAAACCAATCGAGAAGGCGAAGGTCTTTCCTCGACTCTTTATACGTATACGCCCGGACGTTCGGACCGCCTTCTGCCGGAACAGTTAGTATCTCATCTCGCCCATCGGCGTTCACGTCGCCGAGGGTCAACTCAACACCCTTTCGATAGCTTGAACCGTACGCCAATACCCAGTCGACCAGCTTAAACTTTTGACTCGGACCATGAAAACGGTACACGCGAACATTTGACGAGCCGTTCATGGTGCCCGTTACAATCTCATCGGCCGCGTCGCCGGAAATATTTCCCGAAGCAAGGACAACGCCTCCTCGAAAGGGAGCAGCGTACGGACGAAACGTAGAAAATTTCTCAATTTTCTTTGTCGAAGGATTGTAGCGGAAAGCTCGCACATCGGCTAATCCCCCGCCCGCTGACGCAACCATAAATTCATCAGTTCCATCCCCATCAACATCGCCAGTTGTTAATGAAGTTTTTCCTCGAAAATTTTGCGCCGCTGCAAGAACCGAGTTTATTTTCTGAAATTTTTTCAATGACGTATTATAGCGATACACATTGACAACCGCCCTTGCTCGATCACGAGGCCGGACAACTAACTCGCTCTTCCCGTCGCCATCCATGTCCGCCGCATTCACGAGAACGCCTCCGCGAAAACCGGTTGGATAGGCAAAAAATTGTCCGATCAATCTCCCCTTTTCGCTGAAGACGCGAATATGACTCGGAGAGTCTTCGCCGAGGTACGTCACTATTTCCTGGTCACCGTCCCCGTCGACATCAGCAGTTATTGCGCCGAGGTCACCGCGGGTGCTTGATGTGTACGCAAGAAAGGATTTGAGGAGGTTCCCTGCGTTATCAAAGGTACGCACAACCGTTTTCGCTCGCGTGTTTGGCACATGAACCACATACGCGTCGGAGGCTGGCGGCGGGCCACCCAACCCACACTCCTGAGTCGTCGCCGGCATATAGCGCTCTGTCCCGCAGGCTTCGCTGTCGGTACAGGTCCGCGTCTGGACCCCGTCCGTACAGGCGCTCCACTCGCCGCAGGTCCAATCCTCGGTGCAGCTTGTCAGTTTTGAAACGACGTTCGAAAGGCTCGACCAATTCCCAGCTTCATCAACCGACTTGAGGCCAAAAAAATAGGTTGTCTTCGGTTCAAGCCCAGAAATGAGAAACGATTCTTCGGTGCCGGCTGGCGCTGGCGTTGGTAGGTCAGGAACTTCAGTTGCAGACGACCAGTTTCCTTCCGAGAGAACGTCGGTTGAATACCGAAGATTGTACTGGGTCGCCTGGCCAGTATCCCCGTCATCACCTGGCGCAGTCCAGGATAGCTCAAGCGACTGAGTAAGATGCTGAGCGCGCAGGAGCTCTTCCTCGCCGGGATCAACGGGACCCTCCGGCAAATCAACGACCGCAAGAAGCGTTGCAATAAAAAGACTGAGGAGGCTCAAGGAAAGCGCGGTGTTTTGACGCAATCGAAGCTGAACCCCTGTTGCGAGCCCTTGTATTGTGTCGGTGGTTATGTATCTCATTTTCTTCCCCGGCTTCTTATGTGAAAAGTATACCATGCAATAGTGTATTAGGTAACGTGCAAATCGATAACTCTCGCTGGCGATGTTGAGTCACATACTTGAATTTCGCTCGGGCGCCCGTCCTGAGTTCCGCAGGTATTCCCGTCGACACAAACACGCGTTTGGAGCGACTCAACACAACTTGTCCACGCGCCACAAATCCAATTCGGACTACAGGGAGCGATTGAGTCGGTGATCGTAAGCGTTATCGTCTCGTTATCAAATAGTTGCCCGTCGGTCGCTCGAAACGTGAGTGTTGCGTAGGTCCCAGCAGCGTCATACCCTGGAATCCACGAAAACACGCCGGTCCCGTCGCCCCGGTCGGAGAACGAGGCTCCAGACGGAAGATTATCCGCGCGCAGGCTCGGCGTAGCCCCGTCCGAATCCGTTGCGCTCACCACAAAAGAAACCGTTGCGCCTTCGCTTCCCGACCGATCTCCAATAGGAGCCAGGGTTGGTGCTGCGTTTTCGCCGCCAACAGACCACTCGTCTGCTCCAATATCATACCCAATTCCCTGCGGGCGTGGCTCACCCTGAAGATCGGTCGTCCCAGTTGCGCTGCTTGATCCCTCATCAACGGCCGGGTTCGTACCATTCGCGAGAAAGTACTCCCAATGATCTTCATTTGCTGCCCAATCGCCGCCGGAGAGAACTGAGCTGGGTGGGTTCGTCCGAACGTCAAGTAACTGAACATTTTCAAAACGAGCACACCCTGTTAATTCTCCGCTTGAACATTTCGCTAGGTAGTCATCAATCAAATACCAAACCTTATTGTCCGGCGATCCCTCACAATGAGCAATCTTCGTATTCTGAGAAAACTGCAGATGCCGAATAACGAAGATGAGGCTATTCTCAAACAGCACACGAGATTCAAAACTGCAGTCCGGCGGCGTCGGCCCAGTCCAGTTGAGAAAACGCGGACCGGGGGTTGAGAAAAGCACATTTCGATAAACAAAGTCGCTGGTCATTGGAAGATCATTCCACTCAAGAAGCACTGCTGCGGGAAGTGTCGCATTCTCAAGGAGATATCCGTCATTCATCCAAAGGTACTGGAAGTCCTGACAGTTGTACTCGACGAGGTTTCGGACTCGAGAGCCTGCCCCTTGGACATACCAACAGTGGTTCGGGGCGCCATGGATGTGCATTCGGTTGAATTGATTATTACTTCCTCCGTCGCTGATCCCGTTCCAGTTGTGTGCAATGGTCGCCGATTCAATAACGTTGTCCGAACCGAAGACGGACAATCCGTCGCCCTGCGCCCCTTTATCCCAGCGAAATTGCCCGCTGGCTTTTCGATAGAGATTATTCATTCCCCGATACTCTTCAAGGCGATTCCCGGTTCCATCAACCCGAAATCCTATTGAGGAGCGAATATTTCGAGCAAGATGACGCGTGCCGTAGAGTGACGCATCATACGGAGCAGAATACGCAAAGGTAAGATTTTCAAAAACTAAATCATGTGAGTTGCTTGAGAGTTCGAAGGTCCCATGCTGCCGGTTGCCCAAAACAATATCTGTGCCAGCAGTTGATGGGGCAACTGAATCCAAGGGATGAACGTATAATGTGCGTCCGGACAGCCAGAATGACCCTTCAAGAGCTTCAACCTGAGCTACTGATGTCAGCGCATCATTCGTCAGGCTCACTGGGCCGTCAAGCTCTGAGATCGTGAAGGCGGAACCATTATCAGGATCGTCAATGAAGATTGGATTGAAATGGGTTTGGTAGATGCGGGGTTGGTTAACGACAATTTCCGCTGGAAGCGTAAGCTCCCAAACGTGAGCATATCCTGATGACTGCGCGAACGACTCGTCCGTAAGATCAATGAAGGTCCCAACAACCACTGAATCCCCAACTCCTCGAAAGGTGATGGGATTTCCTTCAGTACCAAATCGAGAAAAGGTAAAAAAATCGCCATAGCGGCCGTTTGCAATAAGGACGGTGTCTCCAGCGCTTACATGTGATTGGGTTGGGACGAGACTGCACCACGGCGCTCCGGCCGAACCGTTCCCTGAATCAGAACAGCTTGGATGTGCTTGGTCGACATAGTACGTAGCGCCAGCCGCCCGCGTTACAACGACAAACCCAAGAATTGCACAGAAGACAGCCGCGAAGCCTACGGTTCGAAAAACACCTTTCTGTTGAGAAGAGATCTTCGGAACGCTCATTGGATAGTGAGATCATCCACGCTGTCTGGCGCTGTCGAGTCGCAGACAAGGAGTTCTTGCGGCCGCCCGGCGTCAGTTCCGCACGCATTTTCGTCCGTACACAAGCGGGTCTGCCGGCTATCTGCGCAGGCCGACCAGGGTGTACAGGCCCAGTTCGGCGTGCAATTCGAACGGCCGTCTTCAACAGTAATCCGAACGTCCATCACCACATGATCTCGACCATCAAACACGTCAAAACGAATATCAAAAATACCAGCCTGATCGAGTCCGGGACGCCAGGTAAAGGAAGCTGTGCGATCTCCATTATCCTGAAGTTCGGCCTGGAAGGGAAGATTTGGACTCGAAAGGGTTAGCGTGTCTTCAGGATTCGGGTCCGTCGCGGTCAGCGTAAAGGTGACGAGGTCATCTTCGTGAACCGTTAGATCAATTTGATCAACCCAACTCGGGGAGTCATTCACGCTCACGGCCTGACTTACCCCAGAACGCGCCGTCTCGAAGTCTGTTCCTTGCTCAACCGCGCTTGCTCGATAGCGCCAGGAGCCAGTTGGTGGATCATCATACCAGGTGAACGTTGAGTCATACGGTTCACCAGTCGCATCTCCGACGTATTCTGCTGTCCCCCCCGACGCTGGCTCTCGGTACACCCGATAGGTCGCGACGTCCTGATTCAATCCTGCTGAAATCGTAATTTTAACCCGCTCCCCTTCAACCGTAGCCGTTGGCGCAAAGGGTGCATTCGGACGTCGAGAGTCAAACGCGTAGGCAAATTCACTCATTGTCATCCCACTCTCTCCGATGATGTACTTCGGCGAAGGATCGAGCGGCAGCGAGAATGAAGCCCCGCTTCCAATATCAACCGGGTTGCCAAACATATCTTCAACCAAAACCCGATCAGCTTGCAAGGGAATATCAAGTAAACCGCCGCCGACTCCATCTTGTGTCCAATTCCAAACAACGGCAACGGGTCGCGTGGCACCGGGTTGATCAAGGTCCGGCGCGGAGAAAAGGAATGCGCGGCTTTTATCCTGGTATGTCGCATTGGCACGAAGGTCAGGTTGCTCAACCCGGCGGATGTACTCCCCCTGCTCAAGTCGCTTCGTCATCTGGGCATACCCGGCCGCAATTGGCAGTGGCGTGCCATCATAGTCAAAAAAGCCGTACATCAAGCTATCGTGGATTGTTGGAACAAACAATCCAAATTCATATGACCTTATGATCCCATTCGCCATCTGGTACAGCTCATACCGTAAAAAGTCAGAGGCTAATTTCTTTGCTATCGGAACCGAGCCGCTCATGTGGTTGTAAAAAATCGCCTCATCGCCGGTCCAAGCGCTATAGGCAATCGCCGGGATATCATCGTAGAGTCGTGCCTGATTAATACCAATCTCGGTAATCCATGTAGTTTTACGGCTTGCAACATCAGGGGCAGCCTCATTAAAAATACCTTGCCATTTTCGAATTGCCCCATCGACATCAGTAAAGCCATTCCCGTACGTATCCTCTGGAATATCCCGCATCCCGTTGGAGTAACGAAAATAGATATGAGCCGCGGAGCTTGTGAAAAGGTCAAATCCTGTCCCATGGCTTCCATCTGTGTACCCAAGAAGATCAGCAAAATACTGAAAACTTGAGGAGGGTCCTAACACATTAGCATCGGGCAACACGCTATGGATAACTTCTTCTGAACGCCACAGATACCCATAATACCGAACGTAGGGGAAGGTATCATCATGCGGCTCGTTGAGAACCTCGTAATCGCCCACCTTGCTCCCATATGCTTGAACAACCTCGGAGACAAAATTCTGCCACTCTGCATCCGCGTTCCCATTTCCGTGGCGCTGACCGATCACTGGCAGCAAATCAATAGAATGCGCCGCCATCTCATCAACGTAATCTTCAATAAAGGCATCAGCTAATCCAAGTTCTTCGCGGCGGTCAACAAGATCCTGTTCAAGTAGGCCGAATTCTCTTGAGGTTTTTATCCCAAGCTTCTCAGCGATGTCGTAATATTCATTCACTGGTCGGTTCGCTTGAAAAACCGAAAAGTACCGATCAAAAAAACCAGAATATTCGATGAGACGTTGACCGAGGGAGACATGATTTCCAAAAAACGAATCTGGTAAACTCTGACCAACATAGGGTGATTCTTCAAGGCGCCCAAGTACTAAGAATTCTCGATCAATCATTGTGCTTCCAGCCGGATCCCAAAGTTCAAAAACGATCTTCCAAATGCCTTTCTGGGCATCGGGTGCGGCAGAAGCCAATATCGAGGCGAGATTCATTGAAACCGTTTGGAATGATTCGGCGTTAGGCTGGACTAGCTGCGAACCGCTCGCCAGCGCCGTACTTTGATTCGTCGAATCACCATTTGCATCATAGAGCCACCACCTTAACTGACTGTCCGCGCTTAATGGCGCGGCCTCCCGAAGTTGAACCTGTGCGTATATCGTTTCCGCGTCCTGGGACCAATACAAATTCCCTCGCTTCGGCTGGGAACCGCTCTGGTCGGAGCTTGTATACGCAAATAATTCCTGGGCTGTAGTTTGATAGGCAAACGATGAGGGTTGAGGGTTTGACTGATTTTCCGCCAACTCAAACTGTATCGCGTCGAGGTAAAAGGTCCCGGTAAGACCTGGAGCCATTCTTGAGCTAATCCGAAATTCCGGACGGTAAAACTCGCCAGCTTGGAGATCAACATTCGTTGCAATAGACAGGCGGACCCACCCGGAATTTCCTGCGGGAGATTCTGTAAGCCACCGATCACCTGCGCTCATCTGCTCCGCCCAATCTTTATCTCGAATGGAAAGGTTAGAGAGAATTTGTGTAGCGTTATCTCCGAGATTTTCAGCTTTTGCATACACCGAAAAAACGTACTTACCTGTCGTTGGGACCTGAATCCAATTGAAATCAAAGAGCAATCCATCACGATTCGTATTCACCACTTTAAAACTCTTCGCCCCATCTACAAATCGCTCGGTAGTAATAGCGGGAGGGTTATAGCCTACCGACGGATTACTCGAGAAAAGATTTCGGCTTCCAGGGGCATATGTTTCGTACCCCATACGCCGGAAGAACGCGAGCCCGTCAATCTGATCCGCGGCTCCGACCTCAAAACTCGCCTCCTCGGGAATGAGGTTCTTCGTTGCGCAGGTCCCACCGCAACGATAGTCCCGATGATTTGTATAGAGCGCTGGGTAGTCAGTTCCATCACCCGCAACTTCACCTAGCGCTTGAGATTTTTGAAGGTGCGGAGCATTAGCGCGTTGCCAGGAAAAAAGGGAAACGCCGCCGAGTAAACCAATCATCAGTCCAATCCCAAGGCGGCCTCGAAGGCTGCCCTGTATTCTTTTCTTGCCGATTTTTCGATCCGTTTTTCTTGGACTCATGGAGGTTACTACGAAATAGTATACCACTTTTCATTCAAAATATCCTGAGAAATACAAAAAGCCGAGCAGGGCGCGAAAGTTCTCTGAGTAGAGCGAAATCAGCTACTGCACACGGAGATCCGCAACTGAGGCGGGCGGAGTTCCGTCGCAGGCCTGGGCCTCGGCGGGGCGCCCAGCATCGCTTCCACACGCAGCTTCATCCGTACAAGTCCGGGTTTGGAGACCGCCGCTACAAGACGACCATTCGGTACAAGTCCAATTCGACACACAGGGGGGAGCGTTTTCTAATACCGTCAACGTTACGACCTCGCTATCAGCGCCGCCTTGCGTATCGGCGACGCGAAACTGAACCGAATAATCGCCGATTTGGCCGCTCGTCGGCGTCCACTGAACCATGGCGGTCCTGTTGCCTAAATTCGTTAGCGTCGCTCCGTTCGGCAAATCAATAGCGCTAAAAAGTAACTCATCTTCAGCATCAGAGTCGGTCGCGGCGATAAAAAACGAAAAACTCTCTCCGAGGTGAACGCTCCGAGATCCAATCGCTTGCAGTACGGGGACTGCATTCGATCCGGCGCTCAAGGCTCCGAGCTCACTTCCATCAGCAGCATGGCCGATGGCCGGCGATCCGGGCTGGAGGCGAAAATCGCCATTCGCCGGATCAACAAATAGGGGGTCTGCCTCAAGCGAATGGACATCTTGCGGCGCTCCGGCATTCAGGTGATCCTGCTGCCAGTCGGCCAGTGTCGTATGAGTCGGCGGGCTGAATTGGACATCCCCACTTCGATTAAAGAAAAGGTTGTAGTCGCCCGTATAGCGATTTAATGCAAAGCCGGTCGTTGTAAAAAATTGTCCGGCCGAATAGCTAAAAATATTATTTGTGTAGACATCGGCGGGCGGACCGGAACGGTATTGCCAAAGATAATTCGAACCGAAATAAAAGGTATTATGATCATACACATCGCGGAAACCACCGAACACTTTTGTTTGGTTTGTTGTCGGAAGCCAAAAAACGTTATGGTCGTAGGTGTTTGCGATCTGATACTCTAGGTAAATTCCATTTCGGCCTAAGGCTGGGTCCGCTCGAGAAATGAATGTATTTCCACGAAAAATATTCCCGCTCGCCCAGGTTCGACAATCATTTCCGGAAGCAACACGAATCGCCTCGGCTCCTTCACTTTCGAAACGGTTGCTCTCATAGAGCGTATCATTTGATTCGTCGCGAATATACAGGCCCATCCGAGTCCCGGTACTCACAACGGTATTCCTAGATACAACATTATGCCTGGACTCGCGAATCCGCATTGTCGTAATTGCGCTTGTCGGCGTACCGTTAAATGTTCCCGTTATCGTGTTGCCTTCAATGACATAATTTGTGATTGGAGCGAACACATCCCGATACGAGCCGATAAACTCTACAAGAGACTTCACGTCATTATTCACGTCGGACTGGACGACATTGTCTGCAAATACGGCCCGAACGGCCGCCTGACCATTTACGTTGGCGGTTGAGGACAGAAAAGTCGATAGCGTATTGTTCAAATAGGCAATATCGTCGGTCCCACTATTACTTAATGCGCCTACCTGAACTGAATGAATAGTAATGTTCGACATCGTATCTCCCACGAGACGAATACCATCTTCCGATACGATATTTTTTATCGTGATATTTGAATAATTGAATGGTGTATTTGAATCATCCCGGATCTCGAGGGCCTGGTCTTCCGCTCCATACGTGACGGTGATGGGTTGATGATTTCCATCAATAATGATGTTGCTCGCTTTCACATTCAGGCAGGTTTGACCATTCGTCTTCGTGAGCGGCGCAATAATCCGAACATTTGTATATACGTCGCCACAGGAGCTTATCTCCGTATAATTCGGGACTGACTGAACGGTAACCGTTGTGGTATTCGTCACCAGGTCCGTTCCGGAGCTCGCTCGGAAACTCACCTCAATACTTGTGCCACTGTCAGAAGGACTCGTCACCCAGCGAAAAAGACCGACTCCGGTCCCGTAATCTTGAAAACTGGCGCCCGCCGGAAGGTTGCTCGCGGTTAACGTAATCGACTCCGCCGGATAGTCATGATCTTGCGCGGCAACAACAAAGGCAAGGGGTTCTCCGGCAATCACTTGCCGGGCAGCGGGGGCCGTTACAACAGGTGGTCCAGTTAAATCAGTTGCCGTTAACAGAACGCTTTCGGTGGCGGAAACATGCCCGGCCGCATCCGTAACGCTAATCGATACGCTAAAGTCCTGACCGGCCTGATCAGGTAAGGGAAGCCAAATAATCCTTGCTTGACGAGCATTATTCGGAAGCGGATTTCCAAGATCGTCCGTTACATCTTTGAGAAGCGCGCCCAAAGGAAGCCCGGACGAGGAAAAGGATAGCGTATCATTCGGACACGAATAATCATCCGGACCAGAATACCCGCAATCAGGGTCTTCCGCCGTCACCGTAAGATAGAGATAATCGTCTTCCTCAATGACCGTATCGGGGATAGGTAAAACAGAAGGCGCCGCGTCCGCGGATGCACGAAATACTGGCCAAGCAGCTACCCCAAACACAAGAAAAGCAAAGAGGCTAAGCAAAAATGCGCGGCTGGGATAAAGTCGTTTTTTTCGATGACTTTTCTTCCGCATAAATTCCTATCGACGACGCCGGCGCTTCTCGGTCTTCGCGATATCAATCATGGTCTTCAAGATCGTATCCGGATTCAGGGAGAGAGAATCAATTCCGGCCTTCACGAGGAAGCGGGCAAACTCCGGAAAATCGGACGGGCCTTGGCCACAAATTCCAATCTTGCGATGTCGGCGCTTTGCAACGGCGATGACCTGGGCCGTCAATTTCTTCACCGCCTCGTTCTGCTCGTTCCCAACGTGGGCGATGAGTGCGGAATCGCGGTCCAACCCGAGCGTGAGCTGTGTTAAATCGTTCGAGCCGATGGAGAAGCCGTCAAAAATATCAGAGAATTCATCAGCGAGAATGACATTCGACGGAATCTCGCACATGACGAAAACCTGAAGTCCATCCTGATGCTGAACGAGTCCGTTCTCAGCCAAGGCGGCGATCACCTTTTTCCCTTCCTCGACCGTCCGGCAAAACGGTACCATGATCTTCATGTTCTTCAGGCCCATTTCCTTCCGAACTTTTACGAGCGCTTTGCATTCAAGATCAAAGGCGGGACGATAGGCGGGATCATAATAGCGGGAAGCGCCGCGCCAGCCGATCATCGGGTTACGCTCTTCGGGCTCAAACTCCCGACCGCCAATGAGGTCCGCATATTCATTCGAGCGAAAATCAGCGAGACGCACAATCACTTCTTTCGGATAGAAAGCCGCGGCAATCGTCGCAATCCCCTGCGCGAGCTTATCGACGTAGTACTGCTTCTTATCTCGATAGCCGGCAGTCAATCGTTCGATTTCGCGCTTTGCCTTCGCATCCTTCAGCTTCGGGTAGTTGATGAGCGCCATCGGGTGAATCTTGATGCTTGAGGCGATAATAAACTCCTCGCGCGCGAGGCCAACTCCATCGTTCGGAATCTGCGCCGTTTGAAAGGCGAGCTCGGGAGTCCCGAAAATCATTTCAATCTTCGTTTTTGGACGCTTGATCGTATGAAGATTCGTGCGTTTTACGACGTACTCAAGTTTCCCGTCATACACTCTTCCAACATCCCCTTCAGCGCAGCTGACCGTCACTGGATGCCCGGTCTTGATCGTCTTCATCCCGCGCTCAGTTCCAACAATGCAGGGAATCCCCAGCTCACGAGAGATAATCGCAGCGTGGCAGGTCCGGCCGCCTTCATCCGTCACGATGGCTGAGGCGATTTTCATGATCGGCTCCCAGTCTGGGTCCGTCATCTTTGTCACAAGCACTTCGCCCGGCTTAAAGTCGGCAATCTGAGCCGTATCCTTAATCACATGCGCCATTCCGGTCCCGATTCTCGCACCGACCGGAACACCAGTAATGAGAACTCGGCTCTTCCGCTTCAACTCATAGGTTTCGAGAATCGACGGGTCGCGCTGAGACTGGACGGTTTCCGGACGAGCCTGGACAATGTAGAGCTTGCCGGTGATTCCGTCCTTCGCCCACTCCATATCCATCGGCTTAAAGCGCTTCGCTTCCTTTGAGTAGTGATTCTCGATGATGACTGCCCATTTCGCAAGTTGGAGAATCTCCCGGTCGGTAATCGAATACTGAAGGCGAGCCGCTTTCGGAACTGGAATATTTTTTGTCGGCTCAGGACCGGCGTTGTAAATCATGCGCCAGCGCTTTGTTCCGAGCGACTTCGAGATGATTGATTTGAAACCTTTCGCAAGGGTCGGCTTATGGACGTAGAACTCGTCCGGACTGACTGCCCCTTGAACAATGTTCTCGCCAAGTCCATAAATCGAGTTTATGAGGACTACGTCCTTAAATCCGCTCTCGGTGTCAATCGAGAACATGACCCCGGACGACCCTTTGTCGGAACGCACCATCTTTTGGACGCCGATCGAGAGCGCAACTTTAAAGTGGTCAAACCCTTTATCCGCTCGGTACGAAATCGCGCGGTCGGTAAAGAGCGATGCAAAGGCTTTTCGACAAGCATCGAGCAGCGCCTGATGGCCGCGGATATTCAAATAGGTTTCCTGCTGACCGGCGAACGAAGCATCCGCGAGATCTTCAGCGGTCGCGCTCGACCGAACAGCCACATCAACATTCGCTTGACCTTCGAGCTTGGCCAGTCGATCGTAAGCCTCGATAATGGACTGCTCAAGGTCCTTTGGGAGAGGCGTTCGTAAAATAAGCTCGCGAACTTTGCGGCCATGGACTGCGAGATTGCGCACGTCGTGCGTGTTGAGGGTCGCGAGGATCTCCTTGATCTTCTTCTTGATGCCTCCGTCTTCAACAAAATACCGATAGGCCGAAGCCGTCACGGCAAAACCGTTGGGAATACGAACGCCCTGCTTTGTGAGCTTCCGATACATCTCGCCAAGGCTGGCATTCTTTCCGCCGACGAGCGGAACATCGCGAACCCCAACTTCGTTGAACCAGAGAACATGCGCTTTTGTGCGTTGTGTCATATCAAGATAGTTCCTTTCTGAAAGAAAGTATAGCATGTTCCTCGACTCCGAGAAACGAAAACTCCGGGTACTCCGGAGTTTTCGTTTTTTTCTTGTTGATTAGAATTTGACCCGTTCAGCTAACTGGCTGATAAGGGGCGCTTTCCACATTTCTCCTTGATACGCTTTCCAAATCCCAAAAATGTCGAAAATGACAATGGCAATCTGGAGCCACCAAAGGAAGGGGATCAACATTACGATCACGGAAATAACGAAGAGAACGAAGCCCTGGCGAGCGTGGAACTGGACGAAGGGCGAATCTTTCTTCAAGAGAAGCATCACCAAACTGAAGGCCCAAATATACGCGAGGGCGGCCATCAGTTTATTCGTTTCAATGTCTTTCGAGTTTCCTGAAATGTCAGGCACGGTGGTTCACCCCCTTTCGCGAGTCCGGTCCGTCCGGCGGCGCTGCGCGACGGGCGAACAATCGTGACCGGAGAATTGCTACGACAAGTGCAGCAAGCGCGAACGCGCCGGCGGCAGTTAAGAGCGGCTCGGTAATCAGATTAAACACCAGGAAGAGCTTTCGTTCCCAGATGAGCCGGAAGACCGCAACAATAGCGCCCGAGAAAAATCCGGCAACGCTGCTCAACGCGACCGCTGAACCGAAGGACAGGCGTTCTTCGAGCTTCAACCAAATACAGAGACCAATGACGAGCAGGAGATTAATCCCCCACAAGTATACCGGCTGAAGCTTGCTAATAATGAGGATGACGTTGACCGTCGCAGCAATCAGGGCGGGAATCCGCGCAGACTGCCAATAGAACACAAGCGACTGTCCGGCGATGCGAACACTCTCGGGGGTTGGCGTATTCGTATTCGCGTTTTCGTTGTTCATATCATCACTCCCTCTGTAGTATAGAGGGTTCAGAGAAGTTGTTCAACAAAACACCACACAGCGCGGGTATTGAACCCGCGCTGTGAGCATTTCATCTATTGAGATCCTTCATCCCGCCATACGGTGGGACTCGGGATGATCCGGCTTCGCGGGATCACATCCCCATCATGCCGCCGCCCATACCGCCCATGCCGGCCATGCCTGCGCCAGCACCAGCCTCATCCTTCTTCTCCGGGAGGTCGGTCACGACCGCTTCCGTTGTTAAGAAGAGCGAAGCAATCGAGGCGGCATTCTGGAGCGCAGTCCGGGTTACTTTCGTCGGGTCAAGAACACCGGCGGCAACGAGATCACCATACTCGCCAGTCAAGGCATTATAGCCATGTCCACCCTGAAGCTTCTTCACGGCATCCACGACGACTGAACCTTCGGCGCCAGCATTTTCCGCGATCATGCGAAGGGGCGCTTCAAGTGCACGACGTAGCATTTCGATACCAACCTTCTCTTCATCGGTTTTCGAAGTCAGGCGTTCGAGTACCTGGCTCGCGCGGAGGAGCGCAATGCCGCCGCCAGGAACAACTCCTTCTTCAACCGCGGCCTTCGTTGCGTTCAACGCGTCTTCAATCTTGAATTTCTTCTCCTTCATTTCGGTCTCAGTCGCCGCGCCTACTTTGATCACGCCGACGCCGCCGGAGAGCTTCGCAAGGCGCTCCTGAAGCTTCTCTTTATCGAAGTCGGAATCCGAATGCTTGAGCTCAGCTTTGATCTGAGCGACGCGGGCGTCGATCGAGGCTTTATCGCCACGACCTTCAACAATCGTCGTCGACTCTTTCTTCGCGATCACCTTCCGCGCCTGGCCGAGAAGATCCGGCGTCGCGTTCTCGAGCTTTAAGCCCTGATCTTCACTAATAACTCGGCCGCCTGTTAACACGGCGATGTCTTCAAGCATCTCTTTCCGGCGATCGCCGAAACCCGGCGCCTTCACGCCGAGGACGCTGAAGGTCCCGCGGAGTTTATTGACGACAAAGGTCGCGAGCGCCTCGCCTTCGATATCGTCAGCGATAATGACCAGCTCTTTCCGGCCGCTCTGCGCCAGCTTCTCAAGGACTGGAAGGATGTCGTTGAGCGCTGAAATCTTCTTATCGGTGATGAGAATCGGAACGTCTTCATAGACGGATTCCATGCGCTCGGCGTTCGTCACCATGTAGTGGGAAACGAAGCCCTTATCGAACTGCATTCCTTCCACGAGTTCTTTTGAAAGACCAAAAGTCTGGGATTCCTCGACGGTTATGACACCGTCTTTCCCGACCTTCTCCATCACGTCGGCGATGAGGCGTCCGACTTCTTCATCCCCGGCCGAGATAGAAGCGACCTGGGCAATTTCCTCGTTCGTTTGAACGGGTTTTGAAATCTTCTTCAGCTCATCAACCACGGCAGAAACTCCGCGATCGAGCCCGTGACGCAGCCCGATCGGGCTTGCGCCGGCCGCAACATTCTTCAGCCCTTCGTTCACAATGCTCTGCGCGAGAACGGTCGCGGTCGTTGTTCCGTCGCCGGCAACGTCATTTGTCTTCGTCGCAACTTCCTGAACGAGCTGAGCGCCGAGGTTTTCGTACTTATCCTCAAGCTCAATCTCCTTCGCGATGGTTACGCCGTCGTTCGTAATCGTCGGAGACCCGAAACCTTTATCAAGGACTACATGACGGCCGCGAGGTCCGAGGGTCACCCGAACGGCATTCGCGAGCTTATCAACACCCCGCTTCAGGGCGCTCCGAGCATCTTCATTAAAGAGAATCTGTTTCGCCATATGTGTGCTTATTCAAGAACTGCTAAAACGTCCTCATCCTTGAGGACCTTGTATTCTACTTTCTCAATCTCAACTTCGTCGCCGGAATATTTCCCGAACAACACCACGTCGCCGACCTTCAGGCCGAGCTTCGCAATCTTCTCGCCGCTTCCGATGGCGAGGACTTCGCCCTGTTCCTTCTTCTCTTTTTCAACCGTATCGGGCAGGACAATCCCCGACGTGGTCACTTCTTCTTGCGTCGACGCTTTCACAATGACGCGATCACCGAGTGGACGGAGCTTCATAGTACCTATCATTACTTATAGATAAGGAAGTGAGCGCTATTTTTAGCACTCGTTTTCATAGAGTGCTAAAAGCAGCAGGAGCATTGTACCGAGGCTCCAACCCCCTGTCAAGACGGGAGGAGGGCATCTCCGCCTAGCGATTTCCTGGCTCAACCCGGCTGATTACATCCCAAAACCGAGTTTCAAATTTTCGTCGGTACTCCTCGCGACGGTCCTGTTCGTGAAACTTAAGGATGTTATCGGAAATGATGACTTTCGTAGAATGCTCCCAGGAGAGGCTATGGGTGTTCTGCTCCATTTTTTTCTTCTGAAACTCCTTAGCCTTCTGTTCAATCCAATCGCCAAAACGGCCGTTCAAGGTCCACTCGGCAAAACCTTTGAGTGTCCGGGTGAGTGTTCGTTGCTTTACTAACGCTTGATGCCCAGCTGGCATAGCAAAAGGCAGGCGATCGCGCACCCAAGCATTCGCTCGTTGGAAATCCGCGAAATCATGATTGTACTCGTCGAGCAGCGGAACAAATTGGTCTATCCAAAACAAGAAATGGGGATCTTCGGGCTTAAGCCGAAGCGGTTCAAGGTTGGCCGCATCGCGTGTTACGTAAAAACTCAAACAGATTTTGTCGCGAATAGCGCTTCCTTTCCGTCGAAGCCGAGCGAAATCGAGCCAGGCGGTCGTCAAAAGCCGCATTGTCCAAAGCCGATGGGAACGGCCAATGATAAAAAAATCAATGTCGCTTTCGTCTCGGGCATTCCCGATCGCAAGCGTATTGCACACCGCGGCCATTCGAAGAAAGGGAATGACCCGCAAGAGGCCGGCGGCAAACTTCGCAATCCGCCACTTCCGCTTCGCAAACCGAGCACGTTCGGCTCGAAGAGCGATGAGGCTCGAACGGTCTCGAAGCGTGTACCAGCCGTCGTTTTGCTCAATGTGCCCCTTAATCGCTTCGCTCTGATCAAGCGTCGACTCGATATCCTCCGGTCGAAGCCCCGGAATCGGCTCCTGGGGGAAAAACCAACGAATGAGCTCCTTCCGACGGAGCGGGAATTCAAAAACATCAAAATACGCCAGGGTGGCAAGAATTCCTCGTTCAATCGCGGTGAGATGTCCCATAGCGCCCATAGTATAGGGAAGATTTCCCTATCCGTCACCTCGCTCAAGAATACCCCTCAACAAAGGGCCTACCCAGCTTGACAGAAGGGCCTGAGAAGCGAACAATAGAGCCGCTCCGTACGGCAAGCCCGAAGGACAAATACCCGAATTTCAAATAGTTTACGTCAGCTTCCGGTATTCGAACTTTGGTTATTCGAGCTTCTCACCCCATGCCCCTCAACCCAACAGACGAAATTAAACAGCGCCTCGACGTCGCCGAAGTCATCGGTGAATACGTGAGCTTAAAGCAGGCTGGAAAGTACCTCAAAGCGCTCTGTCCGATCCATCACGAGAAGACGCCGTCCTTTATGGTCGATCGAAGCAACGGGATTTGGCACTGCTTCGGCTGCGGCAAAGGCGGCGATGTCTTCAGCTTCGTCCAAGAAATGGAGGGAACGGACTTTCCGGAAACGCTCCGTCTTCTCGCGAAAAAAGCGAACGTCGAACTTCCCCGCTTTGATCCGAAGCTCCAAAGCGAGCGGACAAAACTCGCGGACATTATCCGTCACGCGGCCGCCTTCTATCACGAAGCCCTAAAACGAAGCGCGAGCGCAGAAGTCGCACGCACTTACGTTCGCGAACGCGCCATCAACGACCTTACCCTTGATACCTTTAAGCTCGGCTATGCGCCGGAGAGTTGGGATGCGCTCCTTACCTTTCTCCGCGGGCGCGGCTTTCGGGATGAAGATATTTTCCTCGCCGGGCTCTCGATCCGAAAAGAGCATGGGGTCGGCCTCTACGACCGCTTCCGAAACCGGCTGATGTTCCCGATCTCAGACCAACAAGGAACAATTATCGGCTTCGGCGGCCGCGTGCTCCCGGGCGCACCTGACGACAGCGCAAAATATATCAACTCTCCACAAGGCGCGCTCTACAACAAGAGTACGGTCGTGTTCGGTTTAGACCGCGCCAAGCAATCCATCCGCCGAAATGACGCCGCAATCGTCGTCGAGGGATATATGGATGTCATCGCGTCGCACCAGGCCGGAGTCGAAAATGTTGTCGCCGCCTCTGGAACGGCGTTTACCTTAGAGCAACTGAAGCTCCTCAAGCGCTATACAACGAAGCTCCTTCTCGCCTTCGACGCGGACCTCGCCGGCGAGACCGCAACCCGACGCGGGATCGAACTCGCGCTCCAGGAAGAATTCGACCTCCGGATTATCCGTCTCCCCGAAGGGAAAGACCCGGACGAGCTGATCCGCCGCGACCCGGAATCCTGGAAGGGCGCGATCGCCCGGGCCGAACGCTTCCTTGATGATGCCTTCACCCAAACGTTCGCCCGAGTGAACCTCAAAGACGTCGATGGAAAAAAACAGGCAGCCGCTACCCTCCTCCCACTCATCGCGAAAGTAAAGAACCCGGTCGAGCAAACCCATTACCTCCAAAAACTCGCGGAGGCCATACGGGTTTCCGAGGAGCTTCTTCGAACCCGGATCCAGCCCGGGCGAAGCTCGGCCCGCCCAAGCGGACCGAGCGCCCCGTCGGGCGGGGCCGCGCCGAAGACCACGCGCGCCTGGAAGTTAAGCCAGCTCACGCTCGCGATTCTCTTTCGCGACCTCACGCTCCTGCCCTCGGTCGCCGAAACCCTCATCCCGGAGGTTCTCGACGAGCCCTTCCGAGCCCTTTACAAGATTCTCCTCGATCGGTATAGTGAAAATCGCACATTCACCCTCGAGGACGTCCTGACTTTTCTCAAGGCCAACCGGCCGGAAATGGTCAATGATGTTTCGCTCCTCCTCCTGCTCGCTGAGCAGCATTTTCCGGAGGAGTCTCACGAACTCTTGAAGGAAGAATTAGCGAAAACGGCTAAATACCTTCTTGAGTTATCGCTTGATCGGGCGATTGCGGACCTTCGCGCTGATTTACAGTCGGCCGAAGCCGCAAACGACCAGGATCAAGTGGCGACGCTTCTCGAGCGTTTTACCACGTTGACTGAACAGCGAACGCGCCTGACTCGATAACTGAAACGACAGCTTGGTGGCATATGCCGCCGGGCTGAGTTTTTTGCGAGTATGAAGCATCCGAAAAAACCCCAGAAGAAACACCCGGTTCGACCGAAGCCGAAAGCGTCGAAACTGAAGACCCGAAGCTCGAAGCCTAGGCCGAAAAAACGGCTTATCCCGACCAAGAAAGCGAAGGTTATAAAAAAACCAAGCGCATCTAAGGAGAAGGAGCAAAAGCACCCGGATCCAGCGGTTGTCGAAAAGCTTATCGCGAAAGGACGAACGCGCGGCTTTGTGACAGAAACCGAAATGCTCTACGCCCTGCCGGAGCTTGAGGAGTACGTCCCGGAGTATGAAGAACTCCTCGCCCGTCTTGAGCAGATGGGTGTTAGTGTTGTGGAAACTGGCGAGAGCCTCCTTCAGGTCAAAGAGCCGCCGAAATCCATCCTTGATAAGATGGGCGGTTCGAGCTCGAAAGAAGAACGTCATTTCGACCTCGGCGACATTTCAAACGATTCCATCCAGATGTATCTCCGCGAGATTGGAAAGGTCCCGCTCCTCACGACCGAGGAAGAGGTTTCGCTCGCGAAACGAAAAGAAAAGGGTGAGGTCGAAGCTCAACGCCGGCTCGTTGAAGCGAACCTCCGGCTTGTCGTTTCGATTGCGAAAAAATTCACTGGCCGCTCCCTCTCGCTTCTCGACCTCATCCAGGAAGGCAACATCGGTCTCTTTCGTGCCGTCGAAAAATTCGACTACCGAAAAGGCTACAAATTCTCAACCTATGCAACCTGGTGGATCCGCCAGGCAATTACCCGCGCGCTCGCCGACCAATCGCGCACCATCCGCATCCCAGTCCACATGGTTGAGACGATCAATAAATTCCAGCAAATTGAGCGTCAGTTGATCCAGGATCTCGGCCGCGAGCCGCTCCCCGAGGAAATCGCCGCGGAAATGGGCGAACCGGTCGAGAAGATCCACCAAATTATCAAGATCAGCCAGGATACCGTTTCGCTCGAAACCTCGGTTGGTGAAGGTGACGAGGATTCAACGCTCGGCGACTTTATTGAAGATCAAAAAACCGTAACGCCGGACCGCGTCGCCGCCATGCAACTGCTCAAAGACCACGTCCAGGCCATCATCCGAGAGCTCCAACCCCGCGAACAGAAGATTCTCGAAATGCGCTTCGGTCTTATCGACGGCGTCGCCCACACCCTCGAGGAAGTCGGCCAAGAGTTTGGTGTGACTCGCGAACGCATCCGTCAAATCGAAGCGAAGGCCCTCGAGAAAATTCAGACGCACGAGGGCATGCGGAAGCTCAAAGACTACTAAGACGACCGCAAAAATACTCGAGAAAAATCTCGAGTATTTTTTTTCATACATTCTTTAGAGCACGGCGTCCCGCTTCCCCGCCCCGTCTGCGCTGATCATGATAATCGACGTGAACAAAACGACAATCCCGAGGAGTTGACCGAACGCAAGCGTCTGCGCCTCGCCGAAGGGATTGAGCGCTGTCACGGCAATGATCAGGCTGACAATCGGGAACATCAGTTCACAAAAGGTGGCGACTTTTGCTTCGGTTACTTTCAAGCCGCGGTAGTAGAGGAGAATCGCACCCGCGCCGGTCGTCAATCCAATAATGAGAAAGCGCAGCCAATGACTCGCTTCAAGATTCATGGGGTTGTAGCCTTGACCAAGACTGAACATAAAAACCGCACTGATCGGGATCGCAAGTCCGAAACGCAGACTCGTCGCTTCGCTAAACGAAAGCTTCTTCAGAACATTTTTGCTCAAAATCGTTCCTAGGCCCCAGGCGAGCGCCGCGCCCACGGCCAAGACAAAGACCATCTCTTTTCCGCTCCAGGTCAGACTCAAGGGCTCAGCGCCAAAGCTCACCATATAACTTCCGACAAGCGCAAGCACGGCGAGGCCCAGGAAGCGCCAGGTCAAGCGTTCGCGAAGGAAGAGACCCGCGAAGAACACAACAAAGAGCGGTTGGAGTTTTTGGAGAAGAATCGGCGTCGCAAAATCGAAAAGCGCCGCGCTCCGAGCAAATGCTTCAGTAAAGAGGATTGTCCCGAGCGCACTACTGACGACCGTAAGCAAGAGTAACTGCACCCAGTCGCGGCGGTTCAGCTTTCGGAACGCCGGCAGACCGCGCACAAAAAACGGAAGAAGGAGCACAAAGCCCACAGCGTGTTCAACTACGACAATCGCAGTCGACGAGATGTCTTTCGTGAGTTGAGAACGAAGCAGGCCGTCGAGCGCCCAAAGCGTCGCAGCCAACATAATGAGAAGGGGTCCTCGAAAAAATCGTATCATTGTTCTCACGGAAAGAATGTAAGGGAAAGCATAGCGTACTTTCGAGAGAAAACCAATTTCGCTTGCCCTCCTACGGTAGCCCAGTGTAGGGTACATCTGTCGCTTCGCCATCAAAAAGGAGGAAGCATGGCGAAATTCCGCGAACGGCACCTTCGCAGCTACCGGAGAATTGCTCAGACCGTCCACTTCTGTGACGACTGTCACTACCAAATCGAGCCAGGCGACGAATATGAAGGAAGCGTCTGGATCACGGAGCGGCATGGACTCCTCGTCTTCAAGCGACACGCGATCTGTCCGGTCGACCCTTACGAAGAGGAGGCGGAAATCCTCGAAGACATCGAACGAACTCGCGAGGAAGAAGCCCGTCGAGCAGAGGAAGAACTCGCTGAAGCAGCTTAGAGCCGCCCAAGAATCTAGGGGCGGCTCCTCTCTTTCCTTGACCAAAACTACAAACGCTGCTATTGTGTCCGGTCGCGTCCCCAGACATTCCAACTCAGGAGGGAGGTACCTTGGAAAACATTCCTGAAGCTACAATCAAGGAGTGGCAAGCTCGTTTCGAGGCGGAAAAGCCGAAGCTCATCGAACGTAACGGGCCTGGCATGTACTACGTCGTTTCTGATCATGGCGTCGACGGTCCCTATCTTGACCAGTTCGAACCGATGATCTTGCTCTCGAACTGCGGCTACCCTTTCGTGGTTTGGTCCGCGGTCTAATTCGCTCTCCCGAAACGTCCGGCCTTCCGGGCGTTTCTTCGTATAGAGAACTGCCCCGGTCCGCGATGGATCGGGGCAAGAGAGCTCACACAAGGGCACCGTCGACGAGCTCGAGCGAGACGATCGTCTGATCAAGTCGAAGGTCGAGGAGTTCGACTCCATTCCCCTCGAGAGCGCCGAGATGAGATGCGATCGAATCCAAGAGAACATCGATTTCGGCCCGCACTCCTCCGCGGTAGAACTTCAGGACCGCGATCAAGCGCCGTTCCGAAGGGGTGAGAAGCACCTCGATCGTACCTTCGACTGGAAGCTGACCGAGGGCTTGCAACTCACTGACAATGCCTTCAACCGCTTCGTCGACATCGGGATTCAGGGCGATCGGTTCACGAGTTCGGGCAAGGTCTTGAGACACCTCGAAATGGAGATGTTCGCCTTCGCCAGCCTGGAAGACCTTGTGCTCCCTTGGTTGATGAAAGATCAGCCTCACGTTCGTACTCACGTTCCGCATACTTCCTCCGGCGTATCTGGCTGCGCGCTATGCGTAGTCAGAAGTCCGGAGGCAGTTCAACGAAAAAACACTAGCGCGGTCCGACGCCCGCGTCAATTGAGTTGTGCACAGGCCTATGATTCGCTTCGACGTGCTCCGAGGAGAAGAACGAAGAGGTATGTAAAAGCCGTCAGCGACATAACCGGAATTGTAATGTAGCCGAAATCACGGAAAAGCACTTCGCCGCAAGGGACCGCGAGCGCGCGCTCGGTGCACGGGGCGATGCCGGTTACCCCTTGTTGAAGGAGAATGTGGTATCCGGCGATGAGCATTCCTAATCCGGAAAAAATCAAACCCTGAAGACGCACGCCAGCATTTTTTCCGAACAGCGCGAGCCCAAAAAGCAACACCAGCGGGTACATGAGAATCCGCTGATACCAGCAGAGATCGCAGGGAACGTATCCAGCGAGCTCCGACAACGCGAGGCTCCCGAGCATGGATCCAAAGGCGACAATAAAAGCAAATTCACGCCACCAGGTGTATGCCAGGGCTCGAAAAACCGCTCGACACCGCGGAATAAGCAGAAGGAGCAGCCCGAGAACAAAAAGAAGGTCCGCAGCGAGCGTAAGGATTGAAAGAATGTGCGCGAGGGAATTTGTCATGAGCGCAGTATAGCGGACTGTTCCAACCTGGACAACAGAATCAGGCGCGCTTCGTTTCGCTGAGTCGTCCGTCCTGGATGGTGAAAATGCGGTCGGCGTGACTCGCGATCGCCTGGTCGTGGGTCACGACCACGATCGTCGTCTTCTCGGTTTTTGCGAGATCGCGAAGAAGATCGACGATCGTCGCGCTCGTCTGTTGATCAAGATTTCCGGTCGGCTCATCCGCGAGAATGAGTTTCGGCTCGTTTGCGAGCGCGCGGGCGATCGCGACGCGCTGCTGTTCACCGCCAGAGAGACGTCCAGGCGTTCGCCGCATCTTATCTGCGGTCAGTCCTACCTCGCGCAGGAGGTGTTCGGCTCGTGTTTTCCGGTGGGGCTTTCCAGCGAACTCCAAAGGGAGCATGACATTCTCAAGCGCCGACAAATTCGGCACGAGATTGTAATTCTGAAACACGAAACCTACGGTTGATCGGCGGTAACGGAGCAGGTCGCCGCCGTGGAGCTTTGTCACAATCTGGTCGCCGACCGCAATTTCCCCATCGCTCGGAACATCAAGCGCGCCAAGCAGCGCCAAAAGGGTCGACTTGCCACTTCCGCTTTTCCCGACGATCGCAACGAGCTCGCCCTCAGCCAGGGAAAATGAGACGTCACGAACGGCATGAACGGTTGATCCTTGGGTAATAAAGGTACGGGTAAGCTTTTTAGTAGTCAGCATAGGATTATTCGCTACGAAGTACTTCGGCCGGCCGAATTTTTGAAATAAGCCAGGCTGGGAATGAAGAGCCGATCACCGCAACAAGAAGAGCTGCGAGGAGCCCGTAGAGAACTAATTGGAGATCGACTGCGGCCGTTACATTTTCAACAGCTCCGCGGACCGCACGAAAACCCCCGACCGCAATAGCAATTGCTCCTCGCCCCGGTCCCTCCCCAGGACCACCAGAGAACGTTGGCCCGTCGGCATTTGATTTCACCAAAGCAGCGAGGATCGGATTACTAAACGCAATACCAAGAACGGTTGCAATCACGCTTCCGCACAGCGTTAAGGAAACAGATTCAGTCATGAACTGCGTCAGAATCCTTCCGTCCCCTGCCCCAATCGCCTTAAGAACGGCGATCTCGCGACGACGTTCGCGGACGATGATCACCATGGTCAGCAAGGTAACAATCGTTGAAGCGATGAGCGCGCCGAAGAGACTTGTCGTCGCGATTGTCCGAATATTCTCAAGCGGTTCGATTGCGGACTGCACCGACTCTTCTGAAGACGTAACATCGGCCGCGTCACCGAGAGCTGATTGAACGGCCGTTGTTGCGGTCGCGAGATTGTCGACCGAATTCACTCGGGCAACCATTGAGGTAATCTGACCGGACTGATCGGACAATCGTTGAAGTGTCGAAAGCGGGAAGATGACGCTGTTGTTCGCAAAATCATTTCCTGCATCATACACTCCACGAACTGTGATCGTCGTATTGTATGCGGTAAAGGTCGAACCAACGCTCAAGGTGTTCTTCTCAGCGAGCGCCTTCCCGACCACTGCTTCATTTGCATCCGAAGCAGGATCAATCATCGAACCTGACTCTATCATTACATTGCTTCCGATAAACTCTCCTGCGTAACTCTCGGAGTTTGTTCCGACGGCTTGGATTGGAGGTGTGAAGACCGACATTTCGTCATTAGCCGAACTCGTCCCGCTCGATCCGCCGCGAAGCTCAACTCGAAAGGCTCGACCCTGACGATTCCCCAGCGTGCCCGCCTCAATCGGCGACTGAAGATTCGTATCCGTGTCAGTAACAAGCTGCGCATCAATTGTTGCGTCAACGCCCGTTACGTTCGCGACTCCTGCGACCTTAGAAATTGCATCGTTTGTTAACGGTTCGCCTCCGCCGAGAAAACCACGCGCGCCCGCCGGCGAGACGGTGATTGTATTCCCTACTGAGGCTTTCACTTCAGCAATACGCTTGTCGACAGCGCTTCGGGCAGCGAGCATTACTACAACGAGTCCGAGGCTTATTCCGAGAATACTGATAACGGGAATAGTTCGAAGGGGATTACGGAACGCGTTCCGAATTCCGCGCATAACTGCGTTCATAGTGTAGACAATTATGGAAACAGGCCGCGCTGGCCTCGCCCGAAGGGGGTAGGACGAGACCAGCGCGTTGGGGATGAAGTTCATCCGCGAAGCGGATGAGTCAGAATGAACCTTACGAAGGATGCTTCAGGGGCGTTGTGGTTACGAATCAAACGACGCTGTACTTGTAGTACGACGCCCCGTATCTGCTTGTTTCACCCGATCGATGAGTTTCGAACAACCAACGACTCGGCCGGATAATCCGGCCGAGTCGTTACGGCAATCACGAATACCGATAGCGGACTAGAACATTGGACCGAATCCATGCCCTCCACGTCCTCCAAGATCAAGGAGGCTCCCGTCTTCAATTGAAGCTTTGAGCTTTTCAAGCATGGCCTGGCCCTGGGCCTCAGTCAAAAAGCCTGAGGACACCATCTCGTCGATCTTTGTCTGCGCCGCAGCCTCTTTCTTCTCGATGAGCGTTGAATAGCTTACGCCATGCTCAACCGCTATTTGGTAGAACTCCTTTCCCTCATCGAGCTTCGATTTCAACTCATCAGCCGTGATACCGAGCAGCTCGGCCATATCGTCAAGATGCTGCCCTCGTCCCATGCCACGCGGACCCGCGTGCTGAGCAGCATTCGTCGTTGTTGAGCTTGACGACGATTCGATCGCATCGGTATCGCTAGCCGCTTTTACTGAAGCGCCCACAAGGGCGCCAACCGCAGTAATTGCCATAAGGGCAATCAAGAAAGTTCGTTTCATAGAGAGTCGTGAAGAATAAAACAGCGTCGTATTCATTCCTACGACTGAAACGCCCGCTTTGTTTCACTACCAAGGCCGATACCGCGGAGGCGGGAGTGGCCGAAAAACATCGGCTGTTATGGAGCTCCCCGACTCGTCGCCAATGATAATGACACGGTCTCCCACCATCGGTTCGTATGAAGCCGGAAAGGCGGTGTCATCTGTCATAAAAACCGTAAACGCGGAGCCATCACGAGTCTGAACCCACCATTCTTCGTTCCCAATTTCCACAATGTGGCCAATAACCACATGATCATCTTCGATGCGCGGCTGATAGAATCTTCCAAACACCGGGAGCTCGCCGCGAATTGCGCGATTCGCCAGAACGCCGTGGACTGTCGAGCGGCTCGCGAGAAACCCAAAGGTAGCAGACGCGAGAAAGATAAACGCGGCGAGGAGCACTACCGGCCAGCGATAGGTTGGCGTCCAGCGATAGAGCATCACCAGGAGAAGAACAAGGCTTACAAGGAAAACAATCGTTAGGCCCCAGGGGAAGTGATGAAGCAATAGCGAGAAGCCGCGCCATCCAAAATTCGGAAGAGCTCCAAGTTCCCGTTCGCGCCAGAGGAAAACGACCGCGCTAAAAATGAACACCGCGAGCGCAGCAACCAGAACAGCTCCGACGCCAGCTCCAACCGAACGAAACCAAAAATACGAACGGGAATGCATCCGTTTTGAGGCGGCTTGCATTCGTTCGAAAAGCGATGCTGGCGGTTGTTGTTCAGTCATACGATAGTTGAGGGAAGATGCTTACGAAGTTGATCAAGCCCGCGCTTGATCCGAACGCTGACTGTGCCTGTTGGAAGTCGGAGAACGTCCCCGATATCCCGGTAAGACAAATCGTCGTAGTACCGAAGCACTAATGGCTCGCGATACTTCGAATCAAGATCAGACAGGTGACGATCAAGGAGCTTCCGGATAAGCGCACGGTCAGCATCATCGTCCGGCCGGTCCGGAGCCACTGGGTGCGGGAATAGCACATCCGGATCAAAGAACGGCAAGGGGTCGCGCTTTAAGGACTTTACATGATCAAGGAGCGTATTATGGACAACGCGGTAGATCCAGGGAGAAAAGCGTCGGGAGGGCCGGTAACTCCGAATATTGATGAAGGCCTTTAAAAACGCGTCTTGTACAATATCTTCAGCGTCACTCGAACCAGCGAGGAGTCGCCGGGCATACCGAAGAAGGCGTTCCCAGTAGCGGCTGACGAGGACTTCAAAGGCCGGCTTGTCGCCCGTTTGCGCCAGCAATGCCAGATGCTCATCCGTAAGGACCGTTCGCTCCATCTCCATTACCTTAAATACGACTGGAGGACCGTGTTTGTTTCACGCTTCTCGGCCTGGCTCCGGGGACAGGGATCGAACCTGCGACCAAGTGGTTAACAGCCACCTGCTCTACCACTGAGCTACCCCGGAGCTAGACGGAGAAGGAACTTTTCAATAACGAAAGTGCGCCGATAAAGCGTCGCCATTGTACCGATTGTTAGCCATTCTGGCAAGGGTGAGGCTGACAGTTCGAAAAAAATCCCGTACACTTGCCCTATGAAGATTCTCATTCTCTACGGTACGAACTCCGGCGGCACCCTCCTCGCTGCCAAACAATTCGCGAAGCTTGCAGAAGCGAAGGGCCATCGAGTTAGACTCGAACAAGCTGACGCGGTTGCGCCAAAGGAGCTGAAACGCTTCGACCTCGTTGTCCTTGGATCCTGCACCTGGGAAGATGTTGAGAGCGGAAAACGATTGGAGGGTCAGCTCCAGTTTCACATGGCGAAGTTTGCGGAACGGTTGAAGGGAAAAACTTTTCGCTCAAGCTCTTTTGCCGTGTTCGGACTTGGCGATCACCTCTATACCGACCTCGCGGCCGCCGCCAATCATCTCGAAGCACTCGTGCAGAGGGTTCAAGGGCATCTCATCGGGAGGCCCTTGAAAATCCTCGGGTACTTTAACGACCAAGCGAATCAGGACGCCCGAATCCGAGCTTGGGCTGAATCAATCCTTTCTACAGTTCAACGATGAGCGACCAGAACGACTTCCGTCCCCATTCCCAAAAGGTCCGGCTCCTCTTCTTTTTCATTGGAATCTGCGCGACCCTCGCCTATCGAATGATCGTCATCGCGAACTCGCTGAATCCAACGCTCGTTCAGATCTTCTGGTACTCCGGAACGATTGGTTTTTTCATCTACTTCCTCCACCGCTACGATGTCTCATCCAAGCGCGCGCGTCTCATTGAGCGCTACCGACTCATTGAGCGCGTAGGCGAGAGCTCCGCGTTCAGCGCCGACGAAAAAGCCGCGATGGGTTACGTCTTCGGAACGCTTCGATCGTCAAAAGAAAAATGGAACTACATCGTGATCTTCACTTCATCTGCGATCGCTTTGCTCATTGGCTTCTATCTTGATTTCCTTCGGTAATTCTATGGACCAAGAACTCAAAGAACGACTTGATCGAATGGACCTGCAACTCGAAGAAGTCTACCGATCGTCTGAACGGATACGAAAGTACTTTTTCTGGTCGCTCATTCTCGGGCTCGCCTTCTTTATTCTTCCGCTCATCGGCCTGCTCTTCGCAATTCCCTACTACCTCAAAACGCTCGACATCTCGAGCCTAGGACTCTAACCTGGCGCAGGAAAAATCGTTACGAGGGCCGCCAACCGAAGGCGTTCCAGTTGATCGTCTTCCAGGAAACCGGAGAAATGAGCCAGGTTCCCGGGCGGCAAATGATGCCTTTGAGCGTACACATCCCGGGCGTCTCAGCAATTGGCGCCCAACGCTGGTAGCGATCGACGATTTGAAAACGTTTCCCAAGAAGATCAGGCCGCGCGATCGTTATATAGTCTCGGTCAGGGGCTTCTTCAAACCAATTCTCCGGAGTTCGACGCGGGTTGTCCCAGTGATCAGTCACAACATAGAATGGCTCGAGGCGATTCTTCACGAGCGCGCCGGTTACGTAGATTGTTCCGTTGCGGTCGTACCACGCTCCAATACCTGACGGCATCCCCGGCGGACCTGGGCGATTTGGATCGAGGTTCAGTTGTCGTACGCGGGCTTTCTGGAGCTCGCGCCGAATGGTCGTAATCACCTGATGATTGTCAAAACCGATAAAATCTTGCGCAACCGCATAGCGCCAATAGGCGGTGAGTTCCGCGTTGTAGCGGCTGCTTTGCTCAAACACGGTCGCGACATCATACACCACAACGGTTTTCGCGTAATACGACCGCGCCATCTTCAAAGAGTCAACAACAAACTCCGGGATAACCGACTGGCCATCGGAATAGTTGTACAACTGGACAAAGGTCCCGAAGCGAATTCCTGAATTCCGGAGCGCTGCCCGGACATCGCGCGTGTTCGCGCGGTTGAGACTCATCGGCCAGCCCCAGCGCGTTCCGTCCTCTCCATACTCGATAATAAAATCGTCGAGCGTCTTCCGACGAGCTAAGGTCCGGACCGAGACGCCGAAGACCGCATTCTCGACAATGTCTCGACCAAGCCCAACCTTCCATTGCGAGGCTGTCCAGTCATTATCGCGGACGGCAACTGCTTCGTCGATCGTCCGCTGCCAGGACATAAACATCGTCCGCGCAGCCGGGCGGACCTCCCGAACGCTCGCCCGTATGGTTGCCAAATAATTCGCAAACACCTCGAAGCGCCAACCGTACCAGAGCGTCCAAAGTTCATCGTTCGGCCCGGCAAGCTCCGTCCGACCAAAGCGAACAAAGGCACTTCGATCAACTGGAAGGAGACGCGGAGATCGTCCTTGAAGAACCTGATAGGCTCGAAACGATTCAAGGGCTTCGTCTGAGTAGGTCGGACTGTCCCAGTAGCGGACGCGCTGGGGCCACTCGTCAGACTGCACCCAACTCGAAACCTTATCTTCGACGACAAGAACAAAATCGAAATTCGGGACCGTAGCTATTCCCATTCTCAATCGCTCACCAAACCACTCGAGCGCGGCGGGATTCGCCTTATCGATATGTTGATTAATCACGTCATCGTCCTCGAGACTCGCGTCAACGAGGCGGCCTTGGTCATTAAGTTTTTTAGCCTGGAACTCTGACGGAGCGACGAGAGTGCTTGGGTAACGCCAATAGTTCAATCCAACTTTTAACCCAAAGTCATGTGCCCGTTGGATAAAGGCGTTCGCGACCGCAGTCGTTTCCGGGCGGGGCGTCTCAATATCGGTCTGGATTCGAAACTCGAGCGCGTCGAAGGACTGCTCCATCGCGCGTAAAAAGGCGTCGAGCTTGGTTGACGTCGTTGCTCCGTTTCGAACAGCCGTCGTGGTGAGCAGGACTTCCCCGTCGCCAATCACAATGCCCTGGGCATGCAGCTCAACCCCTTGTCCAACAACAAAAGGTCGAAAGGACCCGCTCGCGGCTTCGCTCTCCTGGGAATCCGGCTGGTAGGGCCAGAGGAATACCGTAGCCGCAACCGCCGCGGCGAGAAAAATCAGGCTGTAGTGAAAGTGGTGGCGCTTCATAAATGACTAGACTATGTACCACGGATCGAGATTTTTTGCAAGTAGGAAAAGAGGGCGGACATCATGCTGATGCCGCCCTCTGAAATCCCCCCTTTCGAATGTGCGTCTACTTGACCCGAAGAGTCCCGACCGGGTACCAGCCGTCGTCGCGTCGACCGGAATTCGCCAGCCTGATCACCGGAGTATTAACCTGCGGATCCAAGACGGCGATCTCAAGGGAGTACGCGCCCGGAACGGTCTCCGGCGGCACAGCGAAGGCGTCCTCCACCACCCACGATCCTGGAAGAAGCGCTCCGACGTCAATCGAGCTGACCGACGAAAGGATCGCGCCTCCGTTCAAGGGGCGGAGCCGATAGGCGATCCGATAGTGCTTGTACGGAGGCGCAACGCCGCCGTTCATCCACACCGACCGCACCTGGATCGCCTCGCCCCGGACGACTGTCTCTGGGAAAGTGAACTCCGAGACCCAGAGCCGGTAGCCCATCCGCTTCAAAAACGACTCGAAGGCCGGCTGCCACTCCTTAGGAACGGCGATCGACTTCGCGTTGAAGACCGAAACGTGGTAGCCGAGGGCGTAGTTCAGGATCTCGTCGACGCTGAACCCCTTCTCTTTGCAGTGGGGCACGTCGATACAGATCTCGAAGATAACCGGCTCGCGCTTCCAGTTGTCCTCAGCAGCAGCGGCGGCCAAGTTGACCGGGTACTTGTCCTTGTGGTGATTCCAATACCCATTCTCCGGTGTCGCCCATTCGCCCAGGTCGCCGAGACAGTCCGCTCGCCACCCCAATCCCATATCGGCGCATCGCTTCAACGCGTCGACCGAGTTGATGAGCACGATGAGCGTCGTCCGCGGAAAAGCCCGACGGTACGCTTCGAGTACGCGATTGCACGTGGCGGTCGTGACCTCTGGAGCGTTCGGAACTTCGGCGATGTGCCACTCGCCCCAAACGCCGATTGTCCCGATGTCCACGTGATCGATCGCCGGGTTCCCGTCGTAGCGCTGGCCAAGAGCCTGCACCAAGCGCAACGAATACTCCAGGAAAGCCTCACTGTTGAAGTCGGGAACGAACCCGCCATCACGGTGGAGGTTGCCTGGGATTCGGCTCTGCAGGCACGTTGGTACGGGGTTGTAGCTATTGTCCGCACACATGATGCGAAAGGAAAACTTCTGTCCGCACCGCTCGGCAGCCGCAATGGCCTGATCAATCACCTCGAAGTTGTACACGCCGTCCGCTGTCTCGATCTGATCCCAGTACCAGCGATAGTAGGCAATGGTCGTCGCGGGATGCCAGCCGTCACCGTCCACCGGATCGCTATCCGGGCGCATGAAGCTCGTGAAGCCAATGCCCGGGTTCAGGAGCACGTCGTCGATGACCTCGGGCTGAACCGTGACCTGACCGGCCCAGACGGTTGTTCCGAAGAACACAGAGAGAAACAGCGCCCAGAAAGCAGCACCCTTGAACACGTCTCCTCCTCGGTTGAGAGCCTTGTTTGGGACCTAGCGTAACATTGTTAAATGTGCAAAGCTGACCGAAAAAAATAGCACTAATGTAATAAGAAGTCAAGTCTGTGATAAACAAAGAAGCCTGCGAGGGGGTGCCTCACAGGCTTCGTGGTGAAAGAGCAGAATTCCTACTTGACCGGAACGAAGTGGGCCGCGAACTCGGGCTCATGAACGATGTAGGCCCCGGGTACGCCTTCGAAGTCGTCGGCGATCGCAACCCAATTGAGGTTCGTCGGATCGCCTCCGACGAGTGCGACAATCTGGAAGTGCGTCAGGGTCCCCTTGAAAAACAGGTTGCCGGACGCGTCCTGGGCCAAGCGCTGGAGAGGATCCTTCAGCGGATTAGTCCAGCTGAACCGATTGCCGCCCATGGCATAGTACGGTCCCGAGCCGATCTTCGACGTCGCCTCGGCCGCGACGTAAGTTCCGCCGTTCTCGTACCAAGAAACGGCGTTGTTGCTGGGCCGGTGACCGAGCGGAGCCGTCCGAGTGTCACCAGAGACTGCAGACAGGGACGGTTGCTCGGCGATATTCAGGGCGGGCTTGGGATGACTCGCACAGCCCGCAACAATGATGAGAACTAGAAGAACCAGGACACGGACGGAACGAAACATGACACCTCCGTTGGGGGGGTTGGCGTGTGTTGTGTGCCTGACGCTGTCGTCGTTGCGACAATCAACGCCAGGCACAGTGAACGTATAGATCTAGCGATCGCTCGGAACGAACTCGGCGCGGAACCGAGGCTTGTACTGAACCATGGTTCCAAGTCGACCCTCGAATTCCTCCGCAATCGGACAGAACGCGGGGTCCTCGTGGTTGCCACAGGCGACTTGGAATCCCTTGTACACTCCGCGTTTCGAGATGTTGCCGTTCGGATCATCCTGGAAGGCCTGGGCGGTTGTATTCTCGATATACTTCCAGCTGAACCTCCCAGCACCGCACATGTAGTAGGGCCCAGATCCAGTCGCCCGCGCCGCTTCCGCAGCAACAACGGTAAAGGTCACCATCTTGCCACTCGCGTCGGGACGCTCTTCGTACCACATCAGCCGAGGCATGACTTTCCTCGCGGCCAGCTCCTCAGCGGACAGCTCCGAACCCTCACTGCTACTCTCGTCCTGAACGGACGGAGATGGAGCGAACGAGGCGCTTGTGGGAGACGACGTCTCCTGGAGCGTCATCCGCGGAGCCGGTTGAGGAACGTTCACCGCCGGAGCCTCGATCGGCTTCGACGCCACGGCCGGAGCCATGGTGGTACCGCCACCCGAGGTGACGGTCACGGCCATCTGCTTCGGAAGTCCCGACACCTGCTGACTCACGACCCCGACCTGCTTGCGCAAGGCCGCGAGTTCCCGTTGCATAGCCGCATCGTCGCTGGACGGAGGACGCTTGATCCCCTTGCCCTGGAGCTTCGCGAGCTCGGCCCAGAGATCAGTCGAACGCGTCTTCACGACCTCGACGGTATCCTTGTCTCCCGTGACCGGATCCACGATCACCGTCCGGAGGGTATCGTTCCAGGTCTTGGTCAACCCGGCGAAGTTGCCTCCAGCGGTTCCGAGCCCGTCGATCTTCGTCCCCAAGTTGGAGACGTCGGCCGAACGGGCGTAGTCGTCCGGAATGGCGTCCCCGACCGCGTTCGCGATGGCCTGCTGGCCGTTCGCGGATCCGAGACCATCGACCGTTCCCTGGGCGACCTGCTCGACGGAGGTTCCGCCGATGTGCACGCCGCCGTTCCGGAAAAACAGACCGGACAAGAGAACGCCCGCAACCAGAGCGACCACTACGCCGATCCATCCATTGCGATTCATGCTTCTTCCCTCCCTAGCTTCTGGCCGAGTTTCTGGCTCGGCTGGTTCTGCGCCCCTTGCCCCGAGTGGCTCCGGCGCACTGACAACGACTGCGGTTGGCATTACGCCATCCGTTTGATCTATCCTTGCACCACCCAAGTCCCGCTTCTTCCGGCGCGGTTTCGGAGTGGAGTCAGGCCGGGGACTTGGATGTTGATCTTCATCCCCGGCTTCGTGTTCGTCTTGCAGGCGCCGCATCACTTTGGCACCCTGCTTGAGGAGTTCATCGCGGTCCAGCGGAGGACCGCGATGGTCAGGTTCGCTCCAACGACTCAAGGGCTCCCTCCTCCGACCCCGAGGTCAACGAGGAGGTTGTTCGCGTCTTGCTCCACGCCGAGGGGTTTCGGGGTGAAGCGAAAGGCCTGGATCGGCGGATCCGGGTCGAGCGGGATCACGGCCAGGTGAACGAGGCGAACCCCGTTCCACTCAACCGTGTTGAACACCCGCGTACCAGACTCGGTCACAACCTGAAGGGTTTGCGGTCCCACCCAGGTCGTAATGTTGCCGAGCTCCCAAGTCCAGCTCCCGATGTAGCTCATCGGAAGGCGCGAACCGTGCGTGAAGTCGGCCTCGACATACACCGCCTCCTCCGGGTCGAGGTCCGGGTTCATGGCCCGGACTCGATTCCCATAGGTCCAGCGATTTTCCGTGCCGAGCGACGTCACCTTGCCGTCCTGGGCCACGTGATACCGGAAGTACCGCGTCACGCCAGGCTGGCGGGGGTGCACGAAGTCATCGACGTAGGATGTCAGTTCGACGCCGTTGACCAAGATGGTCACGGAGTCGGCCAGGCCGATGCCAGTGTCGACGTTCACGACCGCGAGCTTGCAGTCACCCGAGGGCGACTGCATTGTCGTGGTCCAGGTCGAGTCGTTGGGAGTCAGGTGAGCCGGAAGCGATGAGAACGAGGTCGTGGTCCCGACCAAGCCGAGGTTCGGGTGATCGGTCCAGTTCAGAACCTCGACGTCATGGATGACCAGACTGCCGAGGTTGGATCCCCACTGCCAGATGACCGGCTCGTTGTTGTCCGAGACCAGGATCATCTGGGCGAAGAAGACGCCCTTGTTCTCATCCATCCACGCCTGGTGAGGCGTGACGCCGGCCAGGGTGTAGCCACCCAGGACCGGCTTGCCGTCGCGTACGAGCATGGCGTTGTACCAATGCCCGGCGTAGGTCGTGATCGCGAACGGAACGTTGTTGAAGCGCGTTGCGCCCCAAGCGGTCGAAGCGTCCACGATATGCGTGTTGCCGATCCACTCGTAGCCATCGACGGCAGTGACGCCGTCGGTGACCGCGAGGCTGGCGCCGAGCGACGGGCCGTTGTATTCGGACGGCGCGTCATTCGAACCACCGGGCGCGACCGGCGGGACTCGTTCCGAGCACCCGCAGGTCACGAGCACCGCGACAACAGCCGCGATGCCAAGGAACTTCTTCCACGTCATCTTCGCTCCTCCTACCAGAGGCGAGTGCCCGCCTCGATGATGATGCCCCAGTGTTCGCTGTCGCTCCCGCGGCCGATGCCAGCGAGAGCGGTGAACTGACGGCCGTCGAGCCAACGGCTGTCCAGGTGGACAAAACCGTGAGCTCGGGTCGTGTAGTAGTGGTAGTAGCGTCCCGTTGGATTGTCTTGGTAGGAGTTCCGCATGAACTCCCCGCCGATCGACCAGACGGACTGACCGCGCGTCAGAACCGAAACCCGGTGACGGGTCCGGAACCAAAACGCTTCGGTACCGGTCTGATAGGTCGCGTTCTCCTCGTTCCAGAGCGGACCAAGGGGATACGCAACAAAACCTTCGAGGAGTGGTCCGGGCTGCCAGGCGTCCTGTTTGTGATCATACTGAACGCCGATGAGCCCGATCACGTGCACACTGTCCCAGGGCCGGTACGCCAAGCCGGTTTGCAACCGGCTCATGTTCCCAGCGTAGGCCCGATGATGGGTCACGCCGCCACGGAACTTGTCAAAGTTCGACTGGGACGTTGCCCCGGCGAACTTCAACGCGAACGACTCGACTGGGATTGGGTAGACGTCGATGTAGAGTCCTTGGTACGAATCCATGGCCCGACTTTCGAGCGACTTCGAGCTCGCAACGCCGAACCAGGCGTCCCAAGGGATGCCTCGTCCTTTCTTCGTCACCACGACGGGTTCGCCGGGCGGCGGAGGAGCAGGCGGAGGAGTCTCTACTTTCGCCGGCGGCGGTTCCGGTCCTGGCGGACTTGGAGTCAGCGGTTTCGGAACCAAAACCCATCGTCCATAGACCGGATTGCCACAGCGTTGCACGAAGTGAATCGCGTACACTGTCTCGGTCGCGTTGTCCTCACGGACGGACACGACGAGCGGCTCGAACTTGTCCACGTACCCTTCGACGATCTTCCCGTTCTTGTCCGCACAGCGGATCGCGATCGGGAAATCGAAGGCGCGAACTTCGTAGTCCGGATGGACTGCGAGGGAGTCTTCGGGGTAGCCAGTTGCGAGAACGGGATTCGCACCAATATTGATACGCTTCCCGAGCTTGGCGACGTCGTTCGAATCCACATGCGTCACCTGCCCAAAGGCCGGGACGACCGCAAACAGAACGACGAGGCTAGCGAGAAGGATGATCGAGAAGCGCTTCATGGCGCATTCCTCCCTGTCCCAATTCCGCCCAAAGCAGAAAGGGATCTTGCTGTTGTTTCTGCCGAATTGTCAGAGAGCGATCTGCTTCTGACGCGATGAAAACGATTTCAGTAGCTCCCGACGAGACAATCTCCTCGGGCTAGGTAAAACAGTTTTCTTGACGTCCGAGAAAAACCAATGAATTCCTTGATAAAATTGGACTACGAGACCCAGCACCTTAGCAGAAAAACCCTGAATTTGTCAAGGCCTCGAAGAAAGAAAGAGCCCGTCCTGCACGAATGCAGAACGGGCTCTCGAATGATCGTTACGGGACCCTCGGGCGTCCCTAGTTGCCGCCCCCGACTTCGACGTCGAGATTGTCCTCCTCCTGGACGACGACTGGACCCTCAAACACGGCCCCGACGAAGGCCATGCCCGACTCCGTCTCCTCGAGATGAACGAGTTGCTGGGTTCCAACTTTGACGGCCTTGGTCACAAACTGGCTCCCGTCGGTTTCGTCCCAGACCGAGAGCCAGAACACGCCGGTCGTCATGTTGAGCGTTGGCGTGGTCCACTTCCCACCCGACCGAGGAATCGGGAAGGGCTGGCCGCCGTTGTAGAGACTCGTCGCACACATGATCACGTGCGACTGATGAATGCTCCCGTTCGTGACGGAGATCTTGGCCGTGAAGGGGATACCTCCACAGCCCTGGGTACAGACCCCGCCCTCGTCGACCGGAATCCGGAACACCCGCTTTCCGCGAAGCTGATTGCGCTCCGTGAACCACGGGGCAGCCGCGAAGTAGGTCGTCGGATTGGCGACCACCTCCGTGCAGTCGAGCAGAATCCGCTCATCCATATCCGGCGAGTCCACGTAGATGAACTTCGTCGTGATGAGCTGACCGTTGCCGAAGAAGGCGATCTTGACGGCCTGTCCGCGGATGGCGGGCAGCCAGGTCTCCCAGATGCCGTACGTAGCGTTGTACGTCATCGGGGCGAAGCGGTTGTTCCACGCCGTCTGCGTGCCGACCACCTCCACGATCGAGAAGTCCGCGGGCGCCGGGTCGTCGATCGTGTAGTGGAGAACCGTGAACTGATCGAGGTTATCTTCGCCCTGGGTCAAGCGGTAACCCAGGGAGTCGTCGGGCGCGATCCGGAACCTCGCGAAAATCCCGACGTTCTCGTCGACTTGAACGAAATCGTGCAAGGTCTCGCCGTTCACCGTGAAAGTCCCAACCTGCGGACTTCCGTTGATGAGCGGGAGAGCCAGGTAGGAACGACCATTCAGCGTGGACACGCGGATGTCGGTGCCTGCCGCCCACTCACGGGCTTGAAACACAGTACTCAAACCGTTGTCGGTCCGGTACGCGTTCGAGACGATGGTGACGACGCCGGACGAATCGCCGTAGGCCATGGACAGGCCCTTGGCGAACCCGTGATGCGGGCCCGCGAGATCGACCCGGAGGTCAACGTTGCGGTGCTCAACCGGGATCTGGTCGAGCGGGATGTCCTGCTCGGTCTGCTGCGCGGGCTGGGTCGGCATCATCTGCGTGCAGCCGACGAACCCGAGGGTGAACGCGAACAGGATCGCGAACAAGAAACGGTTGAAGCGCATGGCTTCTTCCTCCTCTGTCTACTTGGTCTTCGGTCAAGTGGCCCCGCGCCCAACTCTTGGGAACGGGATCCGTGGAACATCTGGGTTCCTGGCCACTCGACGCGTTGTTCTTCATTGAACTCTGGCCAAGCGGCCAGGGAAGGGTGATTAGAAGCGCCAGTTGATCCGGCCCTCGAACTCGACGTAGTCGAACTCGGGAGCGCTGCCTTTCCCAGCACCTCCAGTAAACTCGAAGCGAGCGTTCTGATATCCGCTTCCGAGGGCGACGAAGGCGCCGCCAGCGGAGTTGAAGTAACGGAAGCCGATCGGTATCGTTTCCGTCCCGACGGTCTCCTGGAAACTCCGATTCACGTACTGACCGCCGAAGGCAAGATCGAATCCAGGCCGCTGGTAGACCGTGAGGCCCCCGCGTCCTCGAACCCAGGCATCATTACCCGGTCGACGCGTTCCGTACATGAGCAGCTCATACGACGTCGGACCAAGGTTAGCAGCCGCCTCAAGTCCGATCGTAAGCACTCGCGCTCCGGAGATATTCGTCGTTCCAAGTTGCAATGCCAGCCGATCAAGGCGAGCGCTCTGATCGCCAGCACGGAAGGCGAGTCCTCCCAGCACGCGTCGTTCTCCGTTGCGGAGTCCGAGCGGTTGAAGGGCAGAATCGCATTCCTGAGCGGTGAAGTAGCCGCCGGTCAGGCCGAAACCCGACGAGAGCCAGATCGTAGCGCTCGCGGTATGCGTCTTCCCGTCCTGCTGGTGCATGGCGAGAAGGTTCGAGCGCAAGCTGAGATCGAAGCTCGATCGTTCGACCGTAACTTCGTCTCGACTTGATC
>CAZWTD010000005.1:19625-60819 GCA_964637345.1 uncultured Gammaproteobacteria bacterium | reverse complement strand
GGGAATTGTGACCTATTCGGTTATTACCGTAAACAACGGGAATGACAACGCGAATGGCAATGCGAACGTCAATAGCGTCGCCTGTACGATGGATGCGAAGCTCTGCCCGGACGGCTCTTCCGTCGGTCGGGTTCCCCCGAATTGCGAGTTTGAAGCGTGTCCATCAAACACAAACAGTACGGCAAATGCTAATTCGAATTCTGCTGTTCAGGATGACTGGCTGACGTATACGAATGAGACAGATGGCTACAGTTTCAAATATCCAGCCACTTGGATAAAAGTCGACGAAGCCCGACCGACGAACTACCAATATTTCGCCTCGGATGATATTGGACGAGAGACTATTGGAAACGATGATCTCTTTCTCATCGTTTCAGTGCAGTCCACCCGAGGGTATGCACTTAATCAACTCGCTGACGAGCACACAAATAATCCCAGCACTACCGCGGTGTCAGAGCGCGTCGAGACGACCGTAGACGAAATATCAGCCATTCTCCAGCGGGAAACGGTTCAAGGTCTTCCCACCCAAGGGGTATATCAGGACGTTGTATATATTGTTTACAATAGTGAACTTTATATTATTCAGCTCATCTCAAACGGAAAATCGACTCTCGATGACAGCCGCGACACGCTTACACAGATTCTCTCAGGTTTTCAGTTTCTCGATTCGTAGTCTGAAGAACGTGACCCATATTCATAGCGCGCGTGGAAACACTCGCGCTATTGGGTTTGGCGAAGTGTTCGTGAAATAGCGTCGCTCAAGCAGCGACCGCCGGTTTTTGTAACAACGTACATATCCTCGACGCGGAGACCAAGCTTGTTCGGGATGTAAATGCCTGGTTCGATGGTGATGACGTCGCCGACGCGGAGGAGGCGGTCGCCTTTTGGGCCAGGCGAGAGAAAGGGCGCTTCGTGAATGGCGCGGCCGACGCCGTGCCCGGTTGAGTGGATAAAGGCTTTTCCGAACCCGGCGCGGCTGATAACGTCGCGGGCGAGCGCGTCGAGCTCACGGGCGGGAATCCCGGCTTTAATCCCATGAGCGGCCCTTGATTGCGCTTTCAGGAGGAGCGCGTGGAGTTTGCGTTGGACGAGCGTCGGACGGCCGAGAATGAGCGTTCGCGTGATGTCGGTTTTCCAGCCTTGAAAGGTGACACCAAAGTCAATCTTTAGAAATTCGTTGGCGCGGACTTTTCGATCAGTCGGCTTGTGGTGGGGCTCGGCGGCGCTCTCCCCGGCCGCGACGATGGTCGGAAAAGCCCAGCGGGTAAAACCGGCCGCGCGAAGCGCCTGGTAGAGGAGGCGGGTAGTTTGGCGTTCAGTTAATCCGGGATGAAGTTGTACTACAAAGCGAGGCCAGGCCCAGGCGATCTTTCGAAGGGCTGTTGTCTGGGCAGCGAGTTTTGTCATGTTGTTCCGAGCAATGCGCGGCGCCGAGATGGGTGGCGGAAATGCTTGAGTAGCGCTGGATGAAGCGCGGCATTTGTTGCCAGGTAGTCGCGGGATTGGAGCGTCCAGGGCCGGTCTTGGAAATCCGTTACGCGCCCGCCCGCCTCTTCGACGATAATGGCGCCCGCGGCGACGTCCCACGCGTGCGCGCCCGGGATGATAATTGCTTCGGTTCGCCCGGCGGCAACGTAGGCGGATTCGAGCGAAGCCGACCCGAATTGCCGAAGATCTTGCCCGCTCAGTTTTAAGCTTGTGAAGAGGCGTATGGCTCGCTTTAGATCAGGAATCCGGCTACCGTAGCAGAAGGTCAGGAAGGCACGGGATAACGCTGATGTTGGGGACACCTTGAGCCGGCGTCCATTCAGCCGCGCGCCCTTCCCGCGCTCTGCGGAAAAGAGCTCATCAAGCATCGGGGAATAGACGACCCCAAGCACCGGCCGGTCGTCATGTACGAGGCCGATGGAGACGGCGAAAAACGGCTGCTTCAAGGTGAAGTTTGTTGTTCCATCAAGGGGATCAACGACCCAAGTGTAGGGTGATCGGCGTCCGCCGCGCCCGCTCTCTTCGCTGAGGATTGCGTGGGAGGGGAAGCGAGACCGGATGGTCTTGAGAATCATGCGATTCGCGAGCAGGTCAGCTTTTGTGACTATTTGGCTCTTGGCTTTTTCGCGCCAGGCGGTTCGGCTCTGCTTGGAAAATTCGTGCTTGAGCGAGCGTCCGACGCGCTTTGCGAGTTGGGCGATGAAGGTTTCCATAGAAGAATACTGTACCATGTTTTTCCGACAACTGTCTTTCTTTTTAAGGCTGACGCCTTGTTCTTTCTGTGACCAGAAAGAACCAAAGAGTCCCGGGGGCTTCGAATGCCGTTGCCTTCTTCTGCCTTGATCAAATAAAAGACGGCATGCTCCGCCCCCGGACCCCTTATTGCTATTCGCATTATTCGCTTCGAGTGGATGTTTTAAGGACTCTCCGTGCGTAATTTCGGTCTCGACGAATGGCTTGGATCAGGGCGGTTTTCGTTTTGTAGCGCTCGAGCGGGCGGAGGAAGCGAATCAGCTCGACAACTATTCGTGTTCCGGATCTAACGTGAATACGGCGCAGAAAGTGAACTTCAACTTTTGTCTCGTTGCGGGAAGCATTTTGGAATGGAACCCCGATGATTAAGATAGCGGCTTTTGGTGCTCCATCGGCGTTCGCCCAAATTGCCCAGACGCCCTTTCGCGGAAGACGGCCGATGAGCGTCCGACGATCGAGGTTTAACGTTGGGTAGCCGATACTCCGCGCTATGCCTTCGCCCTGGATGACTTTACCCGAGAATGCGTTCATGAGTGGTGGTGGGAATAGTACTCTCCGACTAGGGTGAGCGATCCAGTGACAAGGATGATGTCATTCGGTCGGGCGGCAGCGCGGGCGGCGCGGAGCGCCGCACCGAGGGACGTGGCGCGCTGGCCCGGAGCGAAGGCGGTGAGTTGCCTTTGGGGAACAAGTCCCTTCACGCCATGAAGGGTTGGATAAAACAGTTCCCGACAGGCAGGAGCGAGAAGCTGAAGCATAGTTCGCGCATCTTTCGTTTTTTTACAGGCAAAAATGCAAAGAACGCGCTTTCTCGGAATCGTAAGCGCAGCCAGTGTTTCGACGAGGGCAGCGATCTTGCTCGGGTTATGGGCGCCGTCGAGAATGATTTTCGGTCGGGTCGGGAGCACAGAAAAGCGGCCGGGCCAGCGCACCGCGCTCAAGCCGCGTATGACGGCAGAGTCGGGAATACGGAATCCGCGACGTCGTAATTCAGCAATGGTCGCGAGAACCGCGGAAGCGTTATCCGCTTGGTGCGGACCAATAAGACTCGTGTGGTATTGCGTTTTTTTCCAACGGAACCTTGTCCCACTCCAACGGGTTTGTGAGGAAGAACCGAGAGCGGCCGTGCTGGCAATGAAATGCGCACCACGTTTTTTTACCGCTGATTGAATAATATTCAGCGCTTGGCCGCGGGCCGAGCTTATCACAAAATCATCAGTACGGATCGCTCCGGCTTTTTGTCGGGTGATGGCGGGAATTGTTGGTCCGAGAGATTTCGTATGATCAAGACCGATAGACGTGAGAACCTTCACCGGAGCATGGAGCTCGGTGGTGGCGTCGGTTTTTCCGCCAAGTCCGGATTCAAAAATGCCGACCCGGACTTTTGAACGGGTAAAGAGAAGCGCGCCGAGGCCAGTTAGAATTTCAAAGAGTGTGAGTGATTCGTGGAGCTGCGCCTCGGTCATTCGTACTGCCGGCCGCATCGCCGTAAGTCCCGTACGTAAATCATGCAGTGAGCATTCTTCGTCGTTGACGCGAAAATGTTCAGTCGGCGAAACGAGGAAAGGTTTTGTTGAAAGTCCAACCGGAATCCGTGCGGCCGTGAGAACGCTTGAGAGAAGCGCCGCGGTCGATCCCTTGCCGCTTGTTCCGAGAATTTGGATTGTGAGAAAATGAGCTTCGGGATGCTTCAGTGCTGCGAGAAGAGCTCGCATTCGATGTAAGCGTAACGCGCGCTTTCGATGAAGCGTTTCTCTCGGTCGAGGTCCAAGGGTTGCGTTGATGAGTCGCTGGAGCCTCTGGTTGGTCATCGGTCGGCGAGTTCGGCGGAGAGATTGGTGAGATGGCGCAGTCGGGGCTGAGTCGCTTCGTCGATCACGATAAGATCCAAACGGTAGGGAAGCGTAGCAAGATCAGGGTGGGCATTTCGGTAGAGCTCAATTGCCGCGGCGAGGTGCTCAAGCTTGCGTTCGGTTAGGGATTCTTCAGGACTTCCGAAGCGTCCGCTTCGCCGCCGGCGCACTTCGATAAAAATGAGAGTCTTCCCCTGACGCGCGACAAGATCAAGTTCTCCAAAACGGCTCGTCACGTGTTGATCGAGGATGTGGTAGCCGTTGGCGATAAGGAAGGCCTCGGCCTCAGCTTCCCCCTGAGCGCCGAGGCGCTGGGTTGGAGAGGGCACAGGCTATTCCTTTCCGTTAGCTGCTTGCTTTGTGAGTACGAGGCCGTAATGATACGGACCGGCCTCAAAAGAGGATTCTTCGTGGAGTCCGAGTTCTTCAGCCATCGGGCGAACTCGTTCCGGGAGGACAAGATTTTTTTCGCTCGGTCCAAAGGAGGCGCGCCCGGTCATCCATTCGACGATGAGTATGCGTCCGTTGCGACTTGCCATCCGTGAGACTTCTTTGAGGATCGCCTGAGGCTTTTGGCTTTGATGGAGCGTGTTGACGATAATCGCTAAATCAACGCTTCCGTCTTTAATTGCTCGGGTTGCGCCGTAGAGCTCAAGATTCGACCAGACCGGCTTGATATTCAGCATACCGGCGAGTCGCGCCTTACTCATAACAGAGAACAAGGCAGACTTGAGAATATCAACCGCGTACACCTTTCCTTGGTCGCCGACAAGGCGGGCCGCTTCGAGCGTAAATAGGCCCGTTCCTCCGCAACCAAAATCACCGACCGTCATTCCGAGATCAATGCGGGCTCGGCGGAGAATATCGGCGGCGTTCAGGAGAACGGTACCGGAAGGGAATCGATCCATTGCAAAAGTTGATGTTCGTTATGCGACGTTACTATACCATGAAGTCGCTCAAGCGTCGATGGGCTTTGCCTGTGGAACGAAATGGCAAAAACTTCGGCGGTGGAACTGAGAAAGGCCGATCGTGAGAATGGCTTGTCGATGGATTTCAGTCCCGTAACCCTTATGTTGGGCGAATCCGTAGCCCGGGTGCGCCTCGTCGAGGCTTTCCATGATCGTATCTCGAACGACTTTTGCGATAATTGAGGCTGCGGCTACCGAAAAGACGCTTCCGTCAGCCTTTGGGAAGGCTGCCTGGTCAACCGAAGGAAGCGGAAGTCGGAAGGCATCGACGACGATGTGATCCGCCTGTATTGGTAATCGGCGAAGCGCTTCGAGAAGGGCGCGACGATTGGCCGCTTGAATGCCGTTCCGATCAATATCGTTCGCTTCAACAATACCAACGCCCCAAGCGAGCGCTGTTTTTGTGATAGCAATAAAACGCTCCTGCCGGCGAGCCGTACTCAAGCGTTTTGAGTCGTTGATTCCCTGGAGCTGTGTCCCGATTGGGAAAATAACGGCGCCAGCCACAATTGGGCCGGCCCAGGCTCCCCGCCCAGCTTCATCAAGCCCTGCCACAAGCTGTTCCTGTCGCCAAAAAGGTAGCTCGTAGCGGGCGCTAAGACCGCGACTAGCCATGGACGCCAAGAGATCGACGCGCGACCATAATACAGCTTCCGTCGGCTATTCCAACGAGTCCAAGTTGGTTAATTCGTTGGCGGATCGCATCATTTTCAGCGCCTGGCTGAAACCATACTCGGGGGACCTTAAGCCGCACAGCCGTATCAAGAAGAAGAAGTCCGGCCGCCGGAGGCAAGACGAAGACGGCCACATCCGGACGCCTTGGCGAGGCTTCAAGCGACGGGTAGACGGGAATGCCGTCAATGTCTGAATAATGCGGGTTTATTCCTACAACGGAGAAGCCGGCGTCCGCGAGATCTTTAAGCACCGTATAGCCGTATTTTGTCGTGTTAGTTGTTGCTCCAACCACGGCATAGTGGAAGTCGGGGTTGAGAAATTCAACGGGTTTCATGTGTGGGAAGTATGACGCTTTTCTCTGAAAAAGAGAACGCCCCCGTTATTGGACGGGGGCGGATCGACGCGGGCGATCGAAGAGGAGCGAATCGCCGTGACAGCGAGCTCGAAGTTCAAGAAGTCCGATTCCGAGGGCGATGAGCGCCCAGGCTGGGACGCAAAAAAGAATCTTGAGAGCAATGCCAATAAAAGAACGCACACGTACCTCCGGACAGAAGGCCGGGCGCGACGACGGGCGTCGCGCCCGGGTGGGCCTCCTCGTGTTCGAGGAGGGTCAGCGGGCTACCGCTGAACGATGGGTAACCGATTGCTGACAATCGTATCTGAACGAAGAAGGAACAGACACGACAAGCATATTCCAAGCCTACTCCCTTCGTGGGAGCAGTCAAGGGCTTTTTCCGTTTTTCGACTAGACTTCCCCGCGAGCTTGAACCGCTTTGGCAACCCGATCGACCGCGAGAACATAGGCGCCGGTCCGGAGGTCGACCCTATGCTCTTCCGCCTTCGTCCAAACTGCGGAAAAAGCGGCGCTGACCTTTGCGTCCAAGGTTCGGAGCGTTTCTTCATCGGTCCAGGTTCGCCCTTCGCGATTTTGAACCCACTCAAGCCAGGAGGTCGCGACTCCGCCGGAGTTGGCAAGAATGTCTGGAACAACCGGGATGCCTCGTCGGAAGAGGGATTCATCGGCCTCCGGAGTTGTTGGGCCATTCGCCATCTCAATGACCGCTTTGGCCTGAATTTTTTCGACGTTGTCACGGGTAATGACGTTTTCGAGCGCGGCTGGAATTAAGATATCGACTGGAAGCTCGAGAAGCGCTTGATTCGTAATCGTCGTAAAGTTTTCGCAATCGCAGACAGTCCCGATGCAGTAACAGCCGTTAATTGCCCCACGTTCGTCTTTCGATAGCTTCACGTTCCGAGGGTCCATCGGGAGGCCATTTTTCGCATAGATTCCGCCGCGTGAGTCGGACAGAGCGAGGATGCGGAAACCAGCGTCGTGAAGCAGTTGAGAGGTGAAGTAGCCGACGTTGCCGAATCCTTGAACCGCGACAGTAAGGTCTTTTGGTTCGCGGCCGAGTTTTTTTGCGAGCGCGAGCGCGACAACGAGACCGCCGCGTCCGGTTGCGTACTCGCGGACCGGAATACCACCAAGCCCAACAGGCTTTCCGGTAAATGTTGCTGGCTGCCACCGGCCGGTTAGCGTACTATATTCATCAACCATCCAGCCCATGATCATCGGGTTCGTATAAACGTCTGGGGCTGGCACGTCGATATCCGGACCGAGGTAGGCGGAAATTGCCCGGACCCAGCCGCGACTCAGACGTTCGAGTTCGCCGCGCGACAGGGATTTCGGATCAACGGTAACGCCGCCCTTGCCGCCGCCGAAAGGAATGTCAACAACCGAGCACTTCCAGGTCATCCAGGCAGCGAGCGCTTGGACTTCATCGAGATTTGTTTCCGGATGAAAGCGAATTCCGCCCTTAAAGGGTCCGCGCGCGTCGTTGTATTGGACGCGATAACCCCGGAAGACCCGGGTCGAGCCGTTGTCCATCCGGACGGGAATCGAAAACTGAAGAATGCGCTTCGGCTGCTGAAGCGTTTCAACGAGGCCCGAGTCAAGCTTGAGAATCGCGAGCGCGCGGTCGAGCTGCCGGAGCGCGGTCGAGAACGGATTTGCGGCTTCCATACCAGCCTAGGCGAGAGCCTTGTTGATCTCCTCAAGGAGCGCTTCTTTTGACTGGACGCCGACGCCCTGCCAAACACGCTGTCCGTTTTTGAAGAGGATGACCGTGGGAATGCTCATGATGCCGAATTTCTGGGCAGTCATCGGGTTTTCATCGACCTCGAGCTTTCCGACCTTCGCCTTGTCGCCGATTTCCTTCGCCAACTCTTCGATAATCGGCCCTTGAATTCGGCACGGCCCGCACCAGGCCGCCCAAAAATCTACGAGAACGGGTTTTGCGGTTTCATGCTCGACTTCAGTAGCAAAATTCGCGTCGGAGAAGGTGAGTTCGGCCATTGGAGTAGGATAATCAAATAGTAAGCACAGGCCACTGTAGCAGGTTTTTTTCTTCCTGTCCAAATGCCTGTTTTTTTCAAAGAAAAGCTGTAGGGTGTGCTACACTGAGTACGCTGAATTCTAACCGAAAAGCAGATGATCACGATTGGACAAGAAATTCCTGACCACCGACTTGAAGCGTTTCATGACGGCGAACTCATCCAGAAGTCACTGTCGGATTTTCGTGGAAAGTGGCTGGCGATTGTATTCTACCCTGGCGATTTTACCTTTGTGTGTCCGACAGAATTGGAGGAGTTGGCCGATCGGTATGAGGCCTTTCAGAAGCTCGGAGCCGAGGTAGTGAGCGTTAGTACAGATTCGGAGTTCGTCCATGCAGCCTGGCACGAGCAGTCGCCGAAGATCAGAAAAATTCGCTTTCCGATGCTGGCAGACAAGAACGGCGTTCTCGCGCGGGAATTCGGCGTGTATCTCGAGGGCGAGGGAGTCGCCCTTCGCGGGACCTTTTTGATCGATCCGGATGGGATAGTGAAGTCGGCGGAAGTCAACGACAATTCGATCGGCAGAAATGCCGATGAGCTTCTCCGACGCCTCCAGGCCGCCATGTATGTGCGCGAGCATAACGGCGAAGTCTGCCCGGCCAGTTGGAAGCCGGGCGAGAAAACGCTCAAGCCGGGAATCGATCTCGTCGGAAAGCTTTAGTTACTCCCCGATAACAGTCAGAACGACCGTTCGGTTCCTCGGACTGCAAAGCTCGATCAGGAATATTCTCTGCCAGCGGCCGAGGGATAGTTCCCCGTCGATAATCGGAAGAGTTTCCGATGTTCCGAGGAGGAGGTGTTGGCAATGGGAGTGCCCGTTGCGCGTACAGCGGTCGTCTTCGCAGTCGAGATTTTCCGTTCGGATCGAACCGTCATTATGGCGGTAGTACTGGCCGGCCGGGAGGATTTTTTCGAGGAAGTCTTTGAAGTCACCCTGGATACCGCGTTCATTTTCGTTGATGCGAATCGCCGCAGTTGTATGTTGCGAGACGATCGAAATAATCCCATTGCGGAGGCCAGTCGCCTCCACGAAAGTGCGAACCTGATCAGTGAGGTCGATGAACGCTGGCGCCTCCGGGGTTTTGAGGATGAGTGTTTCGTGTTTGACCATAGCTCTTACGCGTCTTTGGCGCGGGATTTGAGAAGGTCGATCACTTTCTTATTCCGGAGATGGTGTTCGACCGACTCTCGGAACTCGGCAGTCTTGGACTGTTCAGGAAGAACGCCGCGACTCGCCGCCAGGTCGAGCTCGCTCTGGACCGCCTCGTTAATCTCGCTCTCTGGAAGGACGATCGCTTCTTGATCAGCCAGGTGTTTTAAGAGGAGCGCAGTTTTCACCCGTCGTTCTGCATTAGGACTAAAGTCCTTCCGAAGCTCTTCCTCTGACTTTTTAAGGTGTTGGAGGTAGTCGCTCCACTTCATTCCACGACGGACGATATCGTTCTCAAGTTCGCGCGTCATGCGATTGGTCTCAACGTGAAGGAGAAGCTCGGGAATCGGATCGAACTCGGCTTTCCCAATCGCTTCTTCAAGTAGTTCAAGCTCAAAGCTCGATTCCGCCTCATCTTCACGCTCGGCCTTGAGATTCTCTTCAAGTCGGGTACGGAGTTCGGCGAGGCTCGGGAATCCGCCGAGCGATTTTGCGAATTCGTCATTTAGCTCGGGGAGTTCAACGTTGAAGACCTGATTGACCTTCGCGAGCACCTCGACGGTTTTTCCCGCGAGCTGCTTGTTCGGATTCTCTTTCGGAAAAGGAAGCGAAAAACGTTTTTCTTCGTTCGCTTTCATCCCAATCAGCTGATCCTCGAAACCGGGAACGAGCTGGCCGTCGCCGAGGCGAACGGGGTAGTGTTCGGCTTGCCCGCCTTCAACCGCAACGGAATCGAGCGAGAGCGTAAAGTTGAGATCGAGTCGATCGCCCTTTTCCGCAGCACGATCAACGGCCGTTTCTTTCGCTCGGAGGCGGCGGAGATCTTCGATAGCCTTATCGACGTCTTGGCTCGTTACTTCAACTGCCTTCTTCCGCGCTTTGAAGCTGTCGACTTTCGCGGATTTCACATTCGGAAGGAGGGCGACTTTAGCCTTGTAGACAATCGGGTTATTCGGCGCGAGTTTTTCGATACTCACTTCCGGCGGTCCGATCGTTACAAGTTCGTGAGTACGAACGGCCTCGGCAAAGCTTTTTGCAACAATCCGCTCAGCCGCTTCTTCGTAAATGGCCGCTTCACCGATTCGTTGTTTGACGATATCGTAGGGGGCTTTTCCCGGGCGGAAACCTTCAATCTTCACGCGAGCGGAGATTCGGGAGGCGGCTTCTCGGAGTTCTGGTTCAAGTCCCTCAATCGGCACAGTAATAGTGAGCGTGGCGGTTCCTTTGTCGATTCCTTCAAGTTGGCTAGGCATAAGAAAAACAGCGGTTTGACTGGTAAAGCGGGGCTAGTGTAGCATGACGCCGCCAGCTTTTCAACCGGTCTGTATGGCGAGCGGGCGTATGCGCCCCGGCAACCAGTTCTCGAGACGCGAGAACACGGTGCCGGTCGAACCTGAAGAGTTCGGCCAATGCAGTTCCGGGCTACGTTCGAGTTCAGGAGGGACACATGTCCATTCCATGTCCTCAACGGGATGCGATCGAAGATGTTCTTTTACGTGGAGGTTATGACCCGGATTCACGACGTACACTCGAAGCGCCGCCTACAGTTTCTGAGTCAGGAAGCAACCGCTTACTTCATCTCCTCGGTGTCAGCCGTGGAACCTCGATGCGCGGCCGGTGGCAGTGGACGGACGTCGCCGTCTACGGAACACAGCCCTCAACCAACGTCGCTTCCCGGGTCGTTCGCGTTGCGGCCGCGGTTGTCCTTCAGACCGAGGAGGGGGCTCGGTGTCAGATTTGTCTCCTTGCCTTTGATGAGTCTGATCGGGTTACGTTGACTGATTACGCGAGTTTCTACGTTGCGATCGCTTGATCCCTTGCTCCTTTGCCCCGCGCTCGACAATAGCGCGGGGCTCTTCGTTGAAAAAGAAGACCGCCCGCCTGCTTGGAAAGCAGACGGGCGGAAGGTGCGTTTGGTCAGGACTTGAGGAGAGCCTCAACCGCAGCGTGAATGATGCCGGTTGCCTCGGCGATCGCTTGCTGGCTGTTCGCGGTCGAAAGGCGGAGGTAGCCCTCGCCGTTTTCTCCGAAGCAGGTCCCGGGGAGCAGGGCGACGCTGTAGGTGTCGAGGAGAAGGTCGGCCAACTGCTTCGCGGTCACGCCTGGGATATCGAACTTCGGAAAGACGTAGAAGGCCCCGCCGGGCTTCAGGCAGCTGAATCCAGGGACGCGTCCGAGACCCTTGAGAGCCAAGTCGCGCCTTTCCTTGAACTCCTGGCGCCGACTCTCGACGATGGGCGGAATCCGCGGGTCGGTGAGCGCTGCCACGGTCGCGTCCTGGACAAAACCCGGGACGCAGGAGTGGAGGTTGGTCATGACCCGGGCAGCAATCGGAACGAGCTCGGTTGGGAAAAGTCCCCAGCCCGAACGCCAGCCGGTCATGCAGTAGGTCTTCGACGCCCCGTTCATGACGATGCGCTGGCCAGCCAGCTGCTCAACCTGCGCAGCCGAGATGAAATCTCTCGGCTCGAAGACGAGACTGTCGTAGACTTCGTCCGACAGGACGTAGACGTTCTGTCGGTGGGCGAAGAAGGCGATGTCCTCGAAACGCGAGCGGTCGATGACTGCTCCGGTCGGATTGCCGGGCGTGTTGAGGATAAGGAGGCCAACCGACTTCGTTCGAAGTAGGCTGCTGATTTCCTCCGGATCCGGCAAGAAGCCGTTCTCGGCGGTGAGGCGGTAGCCGACCGGCTCGCAGCCAGCCAGGATCGCGGCTGAACGGTAGATCGGAAAACCCGGGTCAGGAATGAGGACTACCTGTCCGGGGTCGCAGGTCGCGATGATCGAGGCGAGGATGATCGGCTTGGCACCGGCCGCGATCACGACGTTGTCCGGTCCCGTCGTCGCGTCGCCGGTGCGGTTGGCGTGGTCGGCCCAGATGGCCTCGCGCGTTGCGAGGTCGCCCGCAGCCGGACCGTACTTCGTCCGGCCCCGGCGGAGCCCGTCGATTCCGGCGTCCACGATCGGTTCCGGCGTCTCGAAGTCCGGCTCGCCGATCTCGAGATGGATCACCCGTCTACCGTTGCGTTCGAGCGCCTTTGCGCGAGCGAGTACCTCGAAGGAAGTCTCGCCTCCAAAAACGCGGCTCGATGGTTGTGGCATCTGCCCTCCCTCCGTGTGAACACGGGTAGCCCCAGTCCAAAGTTGATGCCGAAAAGAACCGCCTACGCGGTCTAGGCTATCAACGAGCAAGTGGCCGAACCTTAGCCGAAAGCTGCGGTTTTGTCAACCCTAAAGATAGGCAGACGAAGAGATCTTAGGTGCGAATCTAATAAGGAAAAATCTCGCGAAGAAGGATAGGTTTCCATCTTCACGTAAACTAAGGGATTACAAGGAAACCAACTAGGGGCATTTCCCCGCGCAAGCTTCGCTTGCGCGTACGAGTTGTTCTTATCCCTTTGGTCGGCGGTCGATGATGCGCTTCTCTTTAAGCTCGGTTTCCATTCCGAGGCGGGAGAGGAGCTCGGGAAGCGGGACGCAATCAACATCAACGGTGAGTTGGATCTGGTTGCGGATCATCCGGGCGACATCAGCCGATACCGCCTCAGGCAGACGACCCTCACGGGGTGTAACCGAGATGAGAACCTCGTCCACGTCGAAGGGGTCGTCGTTTTTTTTCTTCAGCGTTACTTGCCATTCTTCGAGGTCGGGGTGTCCGGACAGCAGCGGGTAGAATTCATTCAGGTTAATAAGCTCGCCTTTAATCTTCGTGAGGTGGAATTCTTTCATTTCAGAAACGCGCTGGACATCGGGAAGAATGATCGGAACAGTCCGGCCGCAATGCGGGCAGGGTTCATTCGTTATCCCTGGAACAAGATCGCCAGTCCGGTAGCGGACAACAACTGAACCTCGCCAGTCGAGCGCCGTGTAGACGAGCTCGCCACGCTCACCTTCCTTCACGCGTTGCCCGTCCGGATCAACGACTTCGAGGAATTCGAGATCTGGATAGGTGTGATAGCCGCTTGTCTCAGCGCATTGGATCCAGGCGGTCTTGCCTTCAGTCATCGCGTACGTTGCGAGGATAGTGAGATTATTGTTGTTGAGCTTTCGAGCGAGCTCCTTCACTTTTTCGCGGAGACCGGGGCTGACGCGATCGCCGCCGAAGATGACGTAGCGGAGGTTCGAGAAGTCGCGCTCTTGTTTCACGGCTTCGCGAAAAAGATGGTAGGCGTAGCCGGGAATAAAGGCAGCTAGTCCGGCTTTCAGCCGTTCAATCGCGTCGATGATTTTCTGCGTGCCCATGATTTTTCCGCCGCCGGTCTGGAGGCTCGTCATGCCGATCGTCGTCATTGCGTGATAGGTGAGCCAAAAGGCAAGATGCGGCGAGTAGGGAAATCCGTTGATGCCGACGAGCGACGGATCAACGCCGGTAACATTCAGCAAGCGGCTGGCCGACTCTTTGAGCGTGAGGATGTCGCGCGCTGAATAGGAGAAGGGCGTCGGGAGCGCGGTTCGCCCGGTCGTAAAGTGGAGATGAATCGGTTTGTATTCCCACTCGAGCATCGGCTTTGGATTTCGGCCCGAGAGTTTCATTGCCGCAAGCTTGAGGAGCAGTGATTTTGGTGCGTGGTGCTTAATAAGACCTTCGTCCGGCTGGAGCATGAACTGCCGTGGCTTAGCACGGTCGTCTTCCGTTGGCGCGAGGTCTGCTTTCGAAACGAAGGGAAGTTTTACGAGATCGTCAGTCGTTCGGATATCCGAAAAGGAAAGACCCTTCTCCGAGAAGAGCTTTCGGTAGAAGGGGCTATAGGGAAGTTCGTGGCGAAAGAGGTGGGCGATTCGGCGGTTTTGGAGTGACTCGCGTTTTTCGGGCGAAAGATGTGAGACGTGGTTCCAGTTCATAGGGCCTCCGGATCGTAGGTTTTTCCGCTTAAAGCGGCTAAGTTCTCCATTATCACACGGGTCTCTCGCTCGAGTAAAGGTCGGTCGATTTGCTCGTTTGGAGTTTTCGGAACAGTAATTGGCTGACCAATGCGAACTTCGATCGTTCGCAGGGTGGCTGGAAATTGTCTTACCGCCGAGAAGAAGGTGGCGTGAGATGGCCCACGAAGCCCAATCGGAAGAACCGGCAACCCGGTCAGAAGCGCAAGGCGGGCGCAGCCGGTTTTCCCGCGTCCGATCTTCAAACTGGGGTTGCGTCTGGCTTCGGGAAAAAAGACTGGGGTATAGCCGCGCTGTACTTCTTGTTCGAGTCGAGCGACGGCCGTCCCTGGATCCCGAGGATTGAGTTTTAAGGTATAGTCGCCGAGCGGCCAGTAGTTATTCGTTCGGGCTGGGAAACGAAGCAGTCGCGGTCGAAGAGCAAGAACAAGGACGAGCCCATCGAGCCAGTCAATATGGTTAGCTGCAACAAGATAAGGTCCGGTCGGGAGATACTCTCGTCCGAGTACGGTCTGGAGCCGTTGGGCGCCGAAGTGTTCAAGGGGTGACCAGAATCGACGGCGGATCATAGGCGAGGAGTAATGGTTTTTCCCGATACTTTGCCAATCCGCCGCATAAGCTCGTCGGTCAGTTCATTCATTCGCTCTTTCGTCATTGCAGCATCATGGTCGCTAGAGAATACGAAAGCGGGTCCGAAGCGCACAAAGATGGGGCGTCGGAAGAGCAGCCTGAAGATCAGGTCGAACCACTGTCCACGTCCGGCGCGCACAGAAGCCGGGATAATCGGAGCTCGGCTTGCGAGCGCAAGTCGAACGGCTCCAGTTTTTCCGCGGAGTAGTTGATTGGAGTTATTTCTTCGGCCTTCGGGAAAGATGCCGATGCATCCTCCGGAAGCGAGAAGCTGCCTACTCGCCTCAAGAATTGCGCTCGGATTTGAATCATCGATCGGTAGGACGCCGAAGGAAGCAGCCCGTTCAGCGCTTCCAAAAAGACGATAGAGTTGTTTCCAAATCCGCGTTGAAGTTGGGTAGCGGAGGAGGGTGTGGCGTGCTCGAAAGATTGCGGTTGAAAGCGCTGGAACATCGGCGAAACTTTCGTGTGACCCGGCGACGATAAAAGGTCCCGTGGGCGGAAGATGTTCAAGTCCGCTCACGCGAAGGAGCGGGCCGATCACTCGGGCGCTCAGGCGGAGAAAAACGTGAGGGGAGCTACTCATGTCCTTGTGTGGTAAGGAATTCCACTTAATGCACTGATTCGTTCCATGAGATTTTCAGCTAGGCGCTGGAAATCTTCGTCACGCGCGTCTGCCGGAATGTTCATTGGTTCACCGAAGCAGAGCGTAATTCCTTCGGGAGCCCGGAAACGTCGAGCTATGGCTGTGAGGAGCGGAAGCTCGGTGTTGCGGAGCCCGACTGGGATGATTGGCGCGCCACTATCGCGCGCGATGCGAATGACCCCGGGCTTTGGCGAGAGTAGTTCGTGGACGCTGGAAACTTCACCTTCGGGAAAAATACCGATCGAGTCTCCGCGTGTAATGAATTGTTGAATCGTTGAATAGAAGTGTTCGTGATCACGCTGTCGGACGGGAAGCGCGTGGGTCCACCAGGTCGTAAAGCGTCCGACGAAGCGCCAGTATTTTCGGGTTGGATCGACGAGGAAGCGAAGATTGCGTTTCGTATGCCGAACAACCATCGTCCCGAGGATGACGGGGTCGAAGGCGCCGAGGTGGTTCGCCGCGATGATGACCGGCCGGTCCTTCGGCAACCGCTCAAGCCCCTCCACGGATTTCGCGAAGAGGCTTACGAGCGGAAAGAGGATTCGACGGGTGATCGGATAGACCATCGACCCGAACGCGCCGAGGCGCTTAGATGAAGAGGGGGGCTAAGACGAGCGTGAGCGTCGCCAGGAGCTTGATGAGAACGTGGAGCGAGGGGCCGGCCGTATCTTTCAGGGGGTCGCCGATCGTGTCGCCGATAACCGCAGCTGCATGCACCGGAGTTTTCTTTCCTTGGACCTGCCCGTTCGGAGAGGTGTATTTTCCGGATTCAATGTATTTCTTCGCGTTGTCCCAGGCTCCGCCGCCGTTATTCATGACGAGGGCGAGGAGGACGCCGACAATCGTTCCAACCATGAGCATTCCGGCAACTGCTTCCGCGCGGAAGAGGAGGCCGACGGCAATCGGAACAACAACAGCCAGGACGCCCGGGAGGATCATCTGCTTGAGTGAGCTCTTTGTGGCGATATCAACAGCCGCGCCATAGTCCGGTTTCTCGGTTCCCTGCATGATTCCCGGTTTCTCGCGGAACTGGCGGCGCACTTCTTCGATAATCGTCGAGGCTGCCTTGCTGACGGCGCGGATTGCGAAGGACGAGAAGACGAAGATGAGGGTTGCACCGAGCATCGCTCCAATGAAGACTTCAACTTTCGAGAGGTCGACCGCGGTCAACGGGGTTTTTGCCGTGCGGTTTACTTCTTCGATATAGGCCGAGAAGAGGAGGAAGGCCGCGAGTGCAGCAGATCCGACCGCGTAGCCTTTCGTCAGCGCCTTGGTTGTGTTGCCGACCGTATCAAGGCTGTCGGTAATCTTTCGGGTTTCTTCTCCGCCGTTCGACATTTCTACAATACCACCAGCGTTGTCCGTAATCGGACCGAAGGTGTCCATCGCGAGAATGTAGGTTGCAGAGACGAGCATACCCATCGTGGCGAGCGCGGTTCCGTAGAGGCCGCCATGAACAACGCCCGAGGCATCGCCGAGGAGGTAGGCGCCGAAGAGCGTTGCGGCAATCGTGATCACGTGGAGGCCGGTGTTTTCGAAGGCGACTGCAAGACCAGAGATGACGTTCGTTGCTGGGCCGGTTTCTGAAGCTTCTGCGATTGATTTCACCGGACGGTGCTTATGTTCGGTGTAGTACTGGGTAAGCCAGGTAAAGACCAGGCTCATGGCGATCCCGACAAGGCCAGCCAGGAAGAACCAGGTTGACGCGCCACCGAACATCGCCTTTGAAACAAAGTAGAAGGCGATTATGCCGAGCAGGTTCGTCAGGTAGAAGCCGCGGTTGAGCGCTTTCATTGGGTCTTCGTTCGGCCGGGCGCGGACGACGAGGATGCCGATGATCGAAGCGATTAGACCGAAGGCCTGGATCACGAGCGGGAAAAGAATACCCTTGAGTCCGAAGGTCGGATAGAGCGCAACTCCGAGAATCATCGCTCCGATATTTTCGGCTGCCGTTGATTCAAAGAGGTCTGCGCCGCGACCAGCACAATCACCGACGTTGTCGCCGACGAGGTCGGCGATGACTGCCGGGTTGCGCGCGTCGTCTTCCGGAATACCCGCTTCAACTTTTCCGACGAGGTCGGCGCCGACGTCAGCGGCTTTCGTGAAAATACCGCCGCCAAGCTGGGCAAAAAGGGCAACGAAGGAAGCGCCGAAGCCGAAGCCGACAATCAAGCCCGGGATCGAGCGTTCCTCAAAGCCGAAGAGGTTGTAGAGGGTAAAGAGGGCCGAGAGTCCAAAGAGGGAAAGCGCAACAACCATTATTCCTTCAACAGCTCCGCCGCGAAGGGCGATCTGGACGGCCTTGTTCAAGTCTTTTCGATCAGCAGCGGCCGCCGTTTTTAAGTTCGAGCGAACCGAGACAGACATTCCGGAAAAGCCGGCAATTCCCGAACAGAGCGCGCCGAAGATGAAAGCGAGACTTGTTTGGGTTCCAACGTCGATCTTGCCGGTTAGGGCGTAGATCCCGAAGATGAGAATTGCGAGCGCAATCGCGAGAATGGCGATTGTTCGGTACTGCCGCTTCATGAAGGCATTCGCACCAGTGCGAATAGCGTCAGCGATCGTTCGCATCGCGTCGTTGCCGTCGGCTTCCCGTCGGACAACGCGGCTTAAGATCCAGGCGAAGATGAGGCCAGCGACGCTGACCGCGAGTGAGAGGTAGGTAAACTCCATACCGGTACAGTTAAAGAAAAAAAGTATTAGGACTGTTTGGATTCATCGGAGACCGAAGCTTCGGTCTCAGCCGACGGCGCTTCCGGAGTCGTTTCGGCGTCGTTGGATTCGGCCGGCGCTTCCGCTACGGCTTCCGGCTCAGCGGGCTCGGCGCTCTCGTCCGCGCTGGCATCTTCGGCTGGCGTTCCTTCAGATTCAGCCGTTGCTTTTTCAGCTTCGAGAGCCTGGCGTTCGGCTTGGCGGGTCTCGAGATCCTGGCCTTCGCCGACGATATCAATTTTCCAGCCAGTGAGCTTCGCGGCGAGGCGGACGTTCTGACCGCTCTTTCCGATTGCGAGCGAGAGTTGGTCTTCTTTCACCTCGGCGATCGCAGCGTGATTTTCTTCATCGAGCTTGATGCTAAGAACCTTCGCCGGCGAGAGCGCATTCGAGATGAACTTAATCGGATCGGACGACCATTCTATGATGTCGATCTTTTCTCCGTTCAACTCGCCGATGATGGTCTGGACGCGCGTTCCGCGCTGACCGACGCAGGAGCCGACCGGATCAATATTCTTCTGATCCGTGAAGACGGCAACCTTTGTCCGGGAGCCGGCTTCGCGTGAGATGGCTTTGAGTTCAACAGCGCCGCTCTGCACTTCCGGAACTTCAACGGTGAAGAACTTTCGCACCATTTCCGGATGGGCGCGGGAGACAATAATCTCCGGACCCTTTGGAGTTGTGTTCACCGCAGTAATGTAGACCTTCAGACGGAGTCCGGGCGTATACTGCTCGCGCTCGATCTGCTCGGGCGGCGGCATAAGCGCTGTCGTATGTCCAAGGTCGATGAGGACCATGCGGCCCTCAACGCGCTGAACGATTCCGGTCACGATTTCGCCTTCGCGGCCCTTGTATTCATTATAGATGGTTTCACGTTCGGCTTCGCGGAGGCGCTGAACAATGACTTGCTTCGCGGTTTGGGCGGCCATTCGTCCGTAGGCAGCGGGCGGGAAAAGCTCCATCTGGAGTTCTTCGCCTAGTTCGGCGTCTGCCTTCAGGGCTTTCGCTTCAGTCAGTGTCATCATAGTCTTCGGATCCCAGCGAGGCTCAGCTTCGGCTTCGTCCGACCCCTCCGGGACTTCGGCTGGAGCGGTTGGGGTGGGCTCAGGCAGTGGTTGCCCGGACGCCTCCGCTTCAGCGATGAGCCGCTCGCGCTCTTCGCGCTCGGCGTCAGCTTTCGCCTTCAGCTCATCTTGAACTACAGTTTTTACATCAAAAATTCGCGCAGTTCCGCTCGCAACATCGAAAAGCGCCTTAATATTCTGGTTCTTCTCGCCGAAATCTTTTCGGTAGGCGACAGCGAGAGCGGCTTCAATGGTCGCGAGAACCGAATCATAGGAGATGTTTTTCTCCTCGCAGATCTGTCGGATTGCGGCCTGGATTGGGGATTCGTCTTTAGGCATTGGAATGCGTTAGAAACAAAAGCGACTAGCTTGAAAGAGCTAGTCTGTCAAGACAATAGCAGATCCTTTTGGATTTGGCAAGAGCGTACAGTGTCCAGGTAAATAGCGTAAGTGTTGACAAAATCCTCTCTTTTTTGTTAAGGAGTGGGCGTTAGTTCTGCGACTTTGTTTTCAACCCTGGAGGGTTCAGTGGGCGAAAAGGTTTTTGCCGCCGGTCTCGTTGGTTTGGGTAACGCATCAAGCAATCGTCAGACCTTCGGGCAGTGTGTTGACGCGTACTTTCCGGGCACTGAGGGGGTGACTGGTCTCAAGCTCTCTTTCGGGTCCGATTGGACAGCCACGGTCACGGCGTCGAGTCACGCAGGAGACCGGGTCGAAGTCATGCCGATCAGCCCGGGGGATCTGAGACAACTTTTGTCCGGAGTTGATCGCGAGATCAGGCAGATCGGAGTTCTCTGGACGTCGGTCGACGTCGTGATCGATCCGACCGGCGCCGCTCAAGTGAAAGTCTGCTGGTAGCCCTTTCGTGCCTCTCCGGAGGCACATGCCGCTACGACCGAGGGTCGGGCGGCATTTTGTTATCCTTGACGTTGCGGGTCTAGTATGATAAAAGAATGAACCTGTTCGTTCCCTCTTGATATGTGTCCGCGCAATTCCGCGTGGATAAATACCCAGGAGGGAACCCATGCTCCTTTTTCTCGTCATCGCGGCAGCCCTGGTCGCCTACGCGCTCTCCGTTCGTTTCGTCGGCCACCCGCTCGCGCTGAGCTCCTGGAACGCCTGGAACCGTCGCAAGCCCGGCCGCTGGATCTTCTTCCTTTTCCCGGTTTCGACGGCGCTCGGCTGGCTCGGCTACCGAAGCCGTTACGCGCACTTCTGCAACCCGCCGATCGTCGAGATCGCGAACAGCTGCGACATCAGCTTGGCCGGGGGAAGCTGGGAGCGGGAAGGCCGGGCGCACTACCTGGCCTGGACCGCCGCCGTCTGGCCCTTGAAGCTTTTTTCCTGCGGGGTGACCTGCGTGATCGTGCTGGCCTGCAACGGCCTCGGACGAGCCCTGACTTGGGCTCACCAGCCCGCGCAACGCCTCGTCTACGGCTGGACCCGCGCAGGCTCCACTGAGTAATCAGGATCAACCAGGCGATCCAAAAAGGAGAAGAGCAATGCTGTACTGGCTCTTGGTCTGTTTCCTTCTCTTCGCGGTCGAACTGCGCCTAGGCCTGATGTCCTGGTGGCTCATCGACACCACGAAAAGGACCTGGGCGACGTGGATCGTCAACGCGCTCGTTCTAGCAGCGATCATTTCGATCATGCCCGTCGTCGCCCTGCTGCAATTCGTTCAGTACTCCGAGAAGACGTGCTGACCGCAACCGCCGACAACGCCCTTTGGGGCTCGGGATAGCAACCGAGCCTCTTCTTTTTATCCACACACAACTCTTCGCAAATAAAAAATACATTACTAGCTACAACCTCAGTGATCGTTTTTAGGCCTAGCTTGCGCCCTTCATCGCCGGGAAGATGACCGTCTCCCGGATGGGTCGGTTCACGAGGTAGGCGAAGAGGCGTTCGGACATCCCAAATCCCGCAGCGGGGGGCATCCCATATTCAAGAGCTTCAAGAAAATCCTCGTCGAGTTGTTGCGCTTCCGTGTCTCCTGCCTGACGAAGCTTCATCTGCTCTTCGAATCGTTTCCGCTGGTCGATCGGGTCATTGAGTTCAGAGAAGCCTTTTCCGAGTTCCGTTCCAAAGGCCATCACCTGGAGACGCTGGACTCGGCGCGGGTCTTTCGGGAGCCGTTTCGCGAGAGGTTCAATCTCAACTGGAGGGTCAATAAGAAATCCAGGCTCGATGAGCGTCGGGCGAACGTACTTTTTATAGAGGCCGTCGATAAGCTTTCCCTTTCCGAGCTTGGCGGTGACATCGAGCTTCGCTTTTTTTGCTGCGGCGAAAAGTTCCTCGCGCGTCGCGGTTAGGGGATCGAGTTTGATCTTTGCCTGAAATTCCTCGACGTAGTCGTAGCGCTTCCACTCGGCTCCGAGATCGACTGTCATGTCGCCATTTTTTACCTTCGTCGTTCCAATCGTGGCCTGGGCGATATTCCGGTAAAAGTCCGGCAGCATCTTCATGAGCTCGGTGTAGTCGGCGAAGGCCCAGTAGAATTCCATCTGGGTGTAGTCTTGGAGGTGTTCCGCCGACATTCCTTCATTGCGGAAGATTCGCCCGATCTCGAAAACTCGCTCGTAGCCGCCAACCAGCAGTCGCTTCAGCGGGAGCTCGAGCGAGATGCGGAGCGTGACGTCCTGATCAAGCGCGTTATAGTGCGTTACAAAAGGTTCAGCTTCGGCGCCGCCGGGAACGTGCTCAAGTACCGGAGTTTCAACTTCGAGAAAACCGAGACCGATCAATTGATCGCGGACACTTTTCCAGAATCGAGCTTTTTGTTCAAAGAGCTCCCGGACGTCTGGATTGAGGAGAAGGTCAAGGTAACGCTTTCGAAGGCGGAGCTCGGAGTCTTTGAGACCGAAGTGCTCCTCGGGAAGCGGGCGAAGGGATTTTGTGACCATCTGAAGATTCCCCGCGAGGAGAGTGGGCTCGCCCCGCTTCGTCGTGAAGAGGGTTCCAGTCGCAGAAATAATGTCGCCAAGATCGAGCCGGTCGATCCAGTCAGCATACGCGTCGCCGAGCACGTCTTTTTTCAGGTACACCTGAAAGGCTCCGGTCGCATCCGTAAGACCAAGGAAGGTTGATCCGCCGTGACCGCGCAGATGGCGAATTCGCCCGATCAGGGTCACCTTCGATTCAGATTTCAGAAGCTCGTCAAAAGCCGCTCGAACTCCAGCGAGCGTATGGCTTCGGGACGCGGTCGCGGGAAAGGGGTCAATGCCGGCTGCGGCTAGGCGCTCATATTTCTCCTGGCGGGCTTTCAGAACGTCATCAATTCGGCTCATAGGTTTGATTCAGAATACGGGCCAAGTATAGCATTCCGAATCCGTCAGGGGAATGTATTTAGTCGTTGCTAGGGGGTCGATCTGCCTAGTTGACATATCACCTAAAGTCGAGTACGATCGGCAGTCGTCCAGAGAGCCTGGATGATATCTGCACATTGGAATATGGAGGAGCTTGCATGCGGACCGCGTATTGGAATGAGCCCGCGCTCAAGGTAGCCTACCCCCGAAGTTCCGGGTGGGAAACCGGACTCCAGATCGGAGGATTCCTCCTCGCCCTCATCGCTGGGGTCGGCATCCTTCCTGGCCTACCTACCTTTCCCGGCTCCTTCTCGGTCTTTCTCGTGCTCCTATTCGTCCCAACCGGACTCTCCGCGCTTTGCTTCTGGAGCGCATCTCGGGTCGGGGCGATCTTCCTCCGTCGGGCGTGGAGGAGGGCCTTCCTTATCAACAACGCCGACCTCGAACTGGACCTTCGAGCTGTGGAGCAGGTGATCCGGTACCTGAAGCAGAACACGAGGTACCGCTCCGTCGACTTTCAGAATGTCGTAACCCATCTGGCGGTCAGTCTCCGGCGGGATGATCCGCTCAACCCCGCCGAGCACACGACCTTCAGTTGGGAGGCGCTGAACCTCTACCAGCACTTCACCGCAGGGGTCCCGATCGAAGCAACTCGGTGTCCCAAGTAGCTCGTCATCCGCGTCCTTTGCTCTAGCAAACGGACGCGGTTTTCATTACTGAACGTGATATGATGAGTGTACGATGAACCCTCATGTAAAAGCCCAACTTGCACGCCTGCCGACTTCACCCGGCGTCTACGTCTACCGCGACGCGGGCCGGAAGATTCTCTATGTAGGGAAAGCGAAGAATCTTCGGAGTCGGGTTCGATCCTACTTCCAACGGACGCGTGATCTTACGCCGGAGAAGCAGCTCCTCGTCCGGGATATTGCCGATATCGAAACGATCTTGGTGTCATCGGAAACGGAAGCGCTCTTGCTCGAGGCAACCTTGATTCACCGGTATGAGCCGCCGCATAATATCGTACTCAAGGGCGAGAATTCTTTTCTCTACGTGCGGATTCCGCTCGGAGAAGTGTATCCAATCGTCGAACTCGTTCGCGGTTTCCAGAAGAATGATCGCGCTCGGTATTTCGGTCCCTATACCTCAGCCGGCGCGATTCGCGGGACGCTCAAGATGCTTCGAAGGGTATTTCCCTACCGGACCTGTTCAAACCCGCCGGACAAACCTTGTTTCGACGCGCACCTCAATCGCTGCGGCGGGCACGACCTCACTCCGACCAGCCGTGAGGATTACCGGAAGGTGATCGAGGGATTGATGCGGTTCTTGAACGGGCAGTCGACTGAGCTTGTTCGCGAGCTTACGAATACAATGAAAGCGGCGTCTCGCGAGCGGCGCTTTGAAGCCGCGGCGGTCGCTCGCGACCGCCTGCGCGCCGTCCATTCGGTTCTCGCTGAGCAGAATGTCATGGGCCCACGGAATGAGAATGAGGATTACGTCAGCCTCATGTGCGACTCGAAAGCTGCCCATGTGAATTTATTTCGCGTCCGGCAGGGGAAGCTCATCGATCGGGAATTTTTTACGCTTGAACACCTTGTCGAGGCGACGGACGCTGAAGTATTGAGGGCTTTTCTCGAACAGTATTATAGCCAGAGCGCGGATCATCCGAAGCGGGTTAATCTTCCCGTGCTCCCGGCTGATCGGGAGCGAATCGAGAACGCGCTTCAGCTTCGACTTGCGGTTCCGAGCCGGGGCCGGAAGCGAAAGCTTCTCATCATGGGCGAGAAGAACGCCCGGTCTATTCTCGCAACGCGACGCCCGAGCGACCGGCTGACCACAACCGCCCGGGCGACAGCGCTTCAGGAACTTGCGAACGCGCTGCACCTCACCTCAGCGCCAAAGCGGATTGAGTGCTACGACATCTCGAATGTCCAAGGCGCTTTTCCGGTTGGGTCAATGGTTGTTGTTGAAGACGGACTCCCGAAGAAAAGCGATTATCGGAAGTTTTCCATTAAGACAATAAAAGGGCCGGACGATTTTCATATGATGGCTGAGATGCTTGGCCGGCGTTTAGCCAGAACGGACTGGCCGATACCCGATCTTATCGTCCTCGACGGAGGGAAAGGTCAGCTTTCCGTCGTACTCGCGAACGTAAAAACGAAGATTCCGATTGTTGCGCTCGCAAAACGCGAAGAAGAAGTTTTTGTTCCGCGCCAAGCCGACTCGATCCGCCTCCCGCGCGACTCCGAAGGACTCTTCCTCCTTCAGCGGATCCGAGACGAGGCGCACCGTTTCGCGATCGGGACTTACCGAAAACAGCACGGTCGCGGGACCGTTCGATCGAAGCTCGATGAAATCCCGGGCATCGGGCCGAAGACGAAGAAGCTTCTTCTGAAAGCGTTCGGCTCGACCGACCGAATTCGCGCGGCGTCGGATAGTGAGCTTGATCGTCTCGTTGGGAAGGCTCGCCGCGAACGGATACGGAAGGAGCTCTAACTTTTCTTGGCGCGATGAGCCCAGAGAGTATTGGGGAGTAATCTTTTTGTCTTTCTTATCTGTCTTGACGTGAGGGTGAATTGTTGATATACCCCTAACGGTTCCGGAAGTTCCGGCGTCCGCCTCGCGGATAATCGCAATCGGGCACCCACAAGGTGCAATCGACAAACGAAGGGGGTAGCGATGAAGCGCTATTTCGGATTCTTGCCTTTTCTCGCTCTTTTGATCGGCCTCTCTGGGTGCGGCGACGACAAGTCGTCCAATCCGGGTAGCAACTGCGGCGCTTCGCCGCTCGTTGGGACGTGGCAGCGGGCCTCGACTGAAAACGGGACGACCAACTCAGAGAAGCTCGAGTTCAAGAGCAACTGCGAGTTCGTCCTCACCTACTGCTGCCAGGGTCCGGGTTGCTCCGAACAGGGGTGCACGACCGAAGACGGGATGAAGTTCTCCGATCTTGGAGACGAGGTCCGTCTTACGGGAGAGCCCGGGAGCGAGGTTAACGACGTGCCTTTCGAGGTCGCCGGGACCACACTGATCATGTACTGGGATGAAGGGGAGCTGTCCTACCAGCGGCAGTAGGTTCCCTAGGATTGCATTTTCACAGGCAGGCATCGCACACGTGATGCCTGCTCTGTTCACTTTGGCGTGTAAAGTTCAGCAGCTCCAACAAACGTTGAGAACTGTGTGAAAAAAAGAAAGCGACCCGTCAGCGGACTGACGGGTCAGGGTGGAGAGTGAAAGCGTCCTTAGCGGGACGCGGTGGCGGAAAGACTCGGAGGCGACGGATGCTTCTCCTGACAGCAGAGGCTGATTCCCGCAATGATGGGAACGACCATCTCCAGGAAAGCGACGATGAGCACCAGTCGCGCGAATTGTCGATGCGCCATCTAGACCTCCTCATTCGTTCGAGTTTCTTTCTCGGACGGGATGATATTCGTGGAAGAATTCCTTTCCCCGACGAATATCCGAGAAGAATACTCGGATTTCTAGATTTGTCAATCCCTTCAGCGCTTTTTGGCTAAGAAAAGAAGACCGGAGGGACAGCGTGATGCCATCCCTCCGGTGATGTGTCCGGCCCGAGGAGGTGGAGGACCGGACAGGTGCTATTTGCCGAGCGGCGCGAAGGCCACGTTGGTGAAGATCTGGTCACGCGGACGGGTGCCGTGGGCCGGCGTTGATCCGTCGTTGTAGAAGACCTGATGACCGAGTGGCGTCTTGATGAAAGTCACCGTTCCGGGTGGTAAGGACGGCACCTGAGCCGTCAGCTCATTCGGGACCGAGATGATCTGCGTGATCATCCAGCCAGGATGATCACCGTCCGGGGTCCGGACCACGAATTCGACCGCGTCGATCGGGTTCGGATCGGGAAAGTATCCCATCGTGGCCGTGACCGGAGACATGGTTACGAGGGTGTAGCTCTCGCCCAGCGCGGGCTCGAACATTCCTCCGGCCCGTTCGACCTGAACGGTTTTCGGGGCGATAATCCGCCCGCCGAAGCCGCCGATGATGAGGCCGATGAAGAGGGTGATCCCGAGGAGCGTAGTGATGGGCCACTGACCGCGCGCATTCCGTCCGAATGACATTGTAAAGACCCTCCCTGATCTTCGGTTTCGTACCCGAGCGGCCAAGAACACCGTGTTCTGGTCTTCGCGGGTAACGAAGCAACCTAGCATGGAGGGGAGTTTTTGTCAATCCCTCTTGGGTCGATATTGTGATTTTTCGTTAGGATTTGGTAGTGTTTATTCGCTTGCCCCGGTAGTTCAACGGATAGAACTGTGGACTTCTAAGCCACTAATGGGGGTTCGACTCCCTCCCGGGGCACGGGTCATCAAACCCTCCACCCTGCGCATCCCCGCATTCGCGGGGTTGCTTCGGGTTCCGGGTTTGTGCCCCTTCCCCCATGAATCAAAGATTCGCGGGGACCCCCAGAGATTATTCGTTATACGTTTTTTTAGCGCGTGCCTCTTTGTCTGCGAACGGACGCTCCCTAGGGTGAAAATTTGGCTCTACCAGGAATGAATCCTGTGGTATAGTAAAGGATATGAAACTCTCCTTTTTGAAAGGCATCAGCTTTGGACTGACCTCTGGGACGATTACGACCCTCGGGTTGATGGTTGGATTATCAGCCGGAACGAATTCCCGATTAGCCGTTATCGGCGGCGTTCTGACGATTGCGATCGCTGATGCTTTTTCTGATGCGCTCGGCATGCACGTCTCTGAAGAGTCGAATGAGGCATCGAGTAATCTTCATGTTTGGGAATCAACAATTGTTACCTTTCTCGCAAAGTTGATTTTCGCCTCTACCTTCATCGTCCCGGTTATTCTCTTTTCACTCTCGGTAGCAATCCCAGTCAGTATTATTTGGGGCGGGTTAATGTTGAGCGTGATGAGCTACGTGATCGCCAAAATGCAACAGAAGAAAGCTTTGCACGTGATCGGCGAGCATCTGCTCATTGGGACGATCGTGATTGTCTTGACCCACTTTGTCGGACGGACGATCGATACGATGTTCGGGAGCTTGAGTTAGTCGTTGGTCATCTAGTCAGAGAGGCCTTTTTTTCGTATACTAGAAGTAATGCCGAAAAAGAACATACCAATTCCAGATCCCGACCCAATTCCTCCTCAGGTGGATTCTTCGGAAGAGCCTGATGATGAATCCGAGGGTGATCCGATTCTGAACCTCGAAACTGGCGCGATTGAGCAATTTACCGTCGTTCCGCGCGTTGACGATGATGAGAGCACCGCACCTCAATCGGAGCCGGAAGAGGCGGAATGGTTCTCCGAGGAGTTTACGGGACAACTGGCCGTTGATGTGTACCAAACCGAGCAGGACCTCGTCGTCGTCTCGGCAATCGCCGGGGTTCGATCGGATGAATTGGATATTCAGGTGACGAATGACTTACTGACGATCAAAGGTGTTCGACGTCTTGAGGAGCGCGTTCCGGACGAAAACTATTACACCCGCGAGTGTTATTGGGGGCGCTTCTCGCGATCGATTATTCTCCCAACGGACGTTCGGAACGATCAGGTTCAAGCTACGATAAAGAATGGCGTCCTCACGATCCGGCTTCCGAAAGTTGAACCGAAGAAAGTAACCGTCGTCACGATCAAAGGATAGGCCGATCGCGTCTCGAGTTCGACTCGGCGCGCTTCCGGCGCGTCGTTTTGCGAAAGCTATGCCGAAGAATTCTCCACCAAGTAAAGAAGCGTCAAAATCCGCCCCTCGAGCTCGCGCACCGTGGATTCGTTGGCTCGCCGTGTTCGGGAGTTCGTTGGCTGCCCTCGTAATCCTAGCGGAAGGCGGGTACCTTTGGATTGATCGGGCCTATGCGAACGAGATCTTCCCTGGGGTGCGGATTGGATCGGTACGCGTCGGCGGTCAAAGCCACCTGGAAACCCTACAACAGTTTGAAGGCTACGCCGATCGGATTGAAAATGCCGGTATGACTTTTTTGGCCGGCGAGAAGTCGATTGTCGTGAGTCCAGCCTCGCTCGCAACTGATGATCCTGATCTGGCGCTTTCCCTTTATACGCTTGATCCAGAAGCCTCAGTTGAAACGGCCTTTTCGATCGGCCGGACTGGGACGTTCTGGCGCCAGGCACGGGAACGGATTCAAGCCCTTCTCGGCACTGAGCAGGTCCCATTTGCGTATGAGTTCGATGGCGAACAGGTGAGCGCTCTTGTCCACGACGCGGTTGCGGATCAAGAGGTCCCGGCCGTGAATGCGACTATTGTGGCTGAAGGAGCGGAGCTCCTGGTTCGTCCTGAATCGCTTGGAGAGAAGTATGATATCGCGTCCGGGGTCGCGGAGGCGCGGGCTGCGATCGAAGCGCTGACCGATCCGATTCGCGTTCAGCTACAGAAAATCCCTGATGAACCGGCGGTCGTCGAGGCTGACCTAAGTCCTTTACTGACGGAAGCTGAGCGCGTTCTCGATCGAGGAGAAGTGACGATCCGCTTACCCGAAGGAACAGACAAGGTATCTCCCGAAACGCTCGCCACCTGGTTTATTGGAACGCGAACAGATGGCGTTGCTCGACTTGGCTTTGGCGGCGAAGGTCTCAACGACTATTTCTCCCAAATCGCTGAAGAGGTTGAGCTGGCGCCGGTTGAAGGGCGTTTCGAGTTTCAGAATGGAGTGCTGGTTGAACTCAAGGCCGGCTCCGAGGGGTTAGCAATTGATCGGACAGCCTCGACCACGGCATTGGAAAATTCACTTCTCAAGCAAGGTGGGACTGAAGCGGCGCTTGTCACGACCGCCTCGAAGCCAAACTTCACCGCCGAGTCGTTGAGCGAGCTGAAGGACCTCGAGCTTCTCGGAACGGGCTATTCGAATTTTTCCGGCAGTCCAAACAACCGGCGCCACAATATCGCAACAGGTTCGGCGGCGCTCCATGGTTTAGTCATCCAGCCCGACCAGGAGTTTTCGCTCGTCGATACGCTTGGCCCAATCGAGAAAGAGACCGGGTATCTTCCTGAACTTGTGATTAAGGGAAATAAAACTGTTCCGGAGTATGGAGGCGGACTCTGTCAGGTTGGAACAACGACCTTCCGCGCGGCGATGGCTGCCGGGTTACCAGTCACTGAACGGCGGAACCATTCCTACAGCGTGAGCTACTATTTGGAAAACGGGCTTCCGGGAACAGATGCGACGATTTACCCGCCGCACCCCGACCTCCGTTTCTTAAATGATACTGGGAACCCAATTCTCATTCAGGTTCGAATCTCAGGGAATGATCTCAACTTCGATTTTTGGGGCACGAAAGACGGGCGAAGTTCCGAGCGAACGACGCCGCGCGTATGGGACCGGGTGAGTCCGCCTCCGACAAAAGAAATTGAGACGACCGACCTCGCGCCCGGACAACGAAAATGTACTGAACGCGCCCATACGGGAATGAAGGCGTCCTTCACCTATACCATCCACTATGCGAGCGGCGAAACGAAGGAGCAGACCTTTACGAGTACGTATAAGCCCTGGCAGGAAGTGTGCTTAGTTGGGAAAGCTGCGTAAGAGTTGATTTCCGAACTGGTTCGTGATAGAAATATCCCCCGGTGCTTTGAAGAAGCTGGTAGGCTTTTGAGCGCTCCCTTCTTTTGTGTGGGGGTAGACGCTTGAACTTACGTAAGTAGTTCCGTGAGAGACGGGATCGTTGCTGTGCTGCTGGATCTCGCCCAGTCTTACGGATACGGAGTTTAGGCTGAGCCCCCGTTCCGTTCCTTCCTACGAAGCGGTTACTCGTAACCGCTTTTTTCGTACAAAAAAACGACCAGAGATCTCTGGACAAGAAACTGGGCGAAAGGTGTAGGGAAGGAGGGGGGACCCGCCCCAACCTTCACGTCCAGTCCCATGCTTGTCGTGTCCAGAGATCCCCAGCCGCTTGGCTGAAAATCAACGAGTTCTCAACGTAACGGTGGATGATAGCACGGTTAGGGAAACCTGTCAAGAGTAGAGGAAAACACTAGGAAATTGACGGGTGGAAAGGCTTTGTGGTTAGTTGAGGCCAGAACGCGATCCTTTGTTCATTTTATCAAGACGGGAGGGCCTATGCTTGATCCGGTCATTATGACCTACGAAGACTGGTGTCGGGAGCATGGATCTCACGGCAGGTCAGGCTTCGTTGTCGAAGAGTTGTCCCGCTCAATGGCCGAAGCCTTTCCGAACTCGAATCCGAGGGAACTCGAGTTGGGAATGGGCCGGGAGCATCAGGCTGGACACATTTACCTCGTGGCGGCCTTCGGACCGCGCATCGTCGGCGGGGTGAGCGGCTATCGGTATTGGCAGCCGCGGCATCGGATCTGGGAAATCAACCATATCTGGGTGAGTCATGGTGCGTGTGCCGGTCTGGCTGACCGTTTGATGGAGGCGATGCTCGAGCACGCGCATCAGGTGTTTCGGGATGCAGGTTTTTCTGGCGCGCGAGTCGTCTTTCTCTTCACGCACGAGGTTCCGAAACCGGCTCCGAGCGATCGTCTTCAGGTTCTTCAGTACCGACTGAACCGGTCGGCCCATCGCCTCTACGAACGCTGGGGCTTTCAACGTTTCCCTTTTCTCCCGGATTTCGCCCGGCCTGGCGTTCCCGAGCTCGTCTACGCCCGGTGGTTCCCGGAGCACGAATGATTTCTTTTGAGCAGCCCTGCGCATGAAAACGCAGGGCTGTTTTCCGTTGAAGATTCGTTGACCATTCGGGTTTTATTTGGTACAGTAATGGCGATATTGTTGATCGAATGACAACCATGACGATACGAGACATCTATGAACTTGGGGTCCGCTTGGCGATGAAGAATGACCTGCGCGGCGAGGCGGCGGTAAAGCGGAAACTCGCGAAGGCGAAAGTAAAGTTTGAAAGCGTAAAAGGTGCTGACCGAGCGTTTTTTGATCAGGAGACGCTCACGAACCCTTATAGCGATTCGCGAATGTATGCGGTTGATCCAAACCGCGACGTGAAACGGATTCTCGTCGGAATCGATGTTGAGGAAGGTGAAGTGTTAACCGCGCACGAGCTGTCTAAAACGAAACCGGTTGACCTCGTACTTGCCCATCATCCAGTTGGCGGCGCTTTAGCCGGTCTTCATGAGGTCATGCACATGCAGGCAGAGATCCTGTCGCAATACGGCATTCCGATAAATGTCGCTGAAAGCGTTTTGTCGATTCGAGTCAATGAAGTGTCGCGGAAGTTGAATCCCGTCAATCATCAGCAAGTGACGGATATCGCGCGTCTCTTGAAGGTGAATCTCATGTGCCTTCATACGGTGACAGACAATCTTGTCGCGAACCACATGTTCCAGTTGATCAAGCGAAATGAGAAAAAGCTTGAAACCGTCGGTGAGGTGATGGACCTTCTTGATCGAGAGTATCCCGAATACGCTGAAGCTAAAAAACTGAAGTCTGGCCCAATGTTGTTTGCCGGAACGCGCGATCGTTTTGCCGGGAAGATCGCCGTAACCGAGGTGACGGGTGGAACCGAGGGCAATCCCCAGATTTACGAAAAGGCGGCTCAGGCTGGCATTGGGACAATCATCGGCATGCACATGAGCGAAGAGCATAAGCGTGAGGCGGAGAAACATCATATCAACGCCATCATCGCCGGGCACATGTCTTCCGATTCGATCGGCATGAACCTTTTCCTCGATGAACTTGAAAAGCGCGGGGTTGAAATTATTCCATTCGGCGGGCTTATTCGCGTTCGGCGCTGGAAGAAAACGAATGCGTCGCGTTCGAAATCAGTATCCCGCCGTCGAAAGCGCTCATAGCGTATGAGTGATCGTCTCGTCACCGCAAACGCGAAGACTGAAGACGCCTCTCTCGACCTGACGCTCCGGCCGAAGCGGCTTTCGGAATATATTGGGCAGGGGAAGGTGAAAGAGAATTTGATGATCGCGCTTGGCGCTTCAAAGAAGCGGGGTCATCCCTTAGACCACGTGCTTCTGCACGGTGCGCCGGGCTTAGGAAAGACGACCCTCGCGCATATTATTTCCGAAGAGCTTGGAGCGAGCATTCGCGTAACCTCGGGCCCGGCGCTGGAGCGGGCCGGGGATCTGGCTGCGATTTTAACAAACCTGCAGGACGGCGACGTGCTGTTCATCGACGAGATGCACCGGCTGAATCGGACGATTGAGGAAGTCCTCTATCCGGCGATGGAAGACTACTGCCTTGATATCATCATCGGGAAAGGACCCTCGGCGCGGACTGTCCGACTTGAACTTCCGAAGTTTACCCTCGTCGGCGCGACGACGAGGGTGAGTCTTCTCTCTTCGCCGCTTCGCGATCGCTTCGGATTAACCTACCGCCTCGATTTCTATACAGACGCTGACATCGCTGAAATTCTTCATCGGTCGGCTCGCATCCTCGGAGTTGCGATCGATGAAGAGGCGACTCAAGAGCTTTCAACGCGGGCGCGACGAACTCCGCGGATTGCGAATCGTCTTTTGAAGCGTGTGCGGGACTACGCTGACATGAAGGGGGATGGCCAGATTACGAAGACGCTGGCTAATGAGGCGCTGAAGCTTCTTGAAATTGACCAACTTGGGCTCGATGAAATCGACCGGCGGATTCTCGCGACAATTATTGAGAGGTATAATGGCGGTCCAGTCGGTCTGAACGCGATCGCCGCGGCAATCGGCGAGGAGATGGATTCCATTGAAGACGTCTACGAACCTTTCCTTCTTCAACTCGGTTTTCTCGCCCGGACCCCGCGCGGACGGACCGCGACCCCAGCCGCCTATCGACACCTCGGATTAACGCCGCCGAGCGAAAACCAACAAACGCTCGTTTAGGTTTGCTTGAGTACTGTGTAGCGCGCTACACTAAAGGTATGGAAATTCCGTACAGCATCTTCCTCTATCTCTACCTTGGCCTGATCGGGCTATTCGCGCTTTTGGCGTTTTTTGATCTGTATCACATCGCCCGCTTTGGTTTTGTGAACGGAACGACCACGACGGTTACCTTCGTTTTTCTCGCCGTGACCGCGCTTATTCTCTTCATCAGCTATACTGAACTTCAACAGATTGATTGGTCAGAAATGATTGTTATTGAATTGCCAGTTTCTCTTTCACTGTAGATTGTATGATTTCCTTTCGCCTTCCGAACGCACAACCGAACGAAAAAACAATTCTTCTGCTGCGCCGGCACCCCTGGATTCTATTTCGTATTTTTCTCGTTTTTCTCCTGCTCCTTGCCGTTCCTTTCGCGGTGTATTTTCTCGTGAATGCAATGAATCCGGATTTTCTCAACTGGACGGGAAATCTTCAGCGCGCCTTACTCACGATTGGCTTAAGCCTTTACGCGCTGATGGCCTGGCTCTTTCTGTTTACCGCCTGGGTCGACTACTACCTTGATGTGTGGATTCTCACAACCGAGCGCATAGTCAGCATGGAACAGCGAGGGCTCTTTTCTCGGGTAACAGCCGAGCAGCGCCTTTCAAAAATTCAAGACGTCACGAGCGTGCAGAAAGGAAAGATCGCCACTTTTTTAAACTACGGATACGTTCAGATCCAGACTGCCGGGGCCGAGACACAGTTTATTTTTGAAGAAATTCCAAATCCCAATCACGTTGCTCAGAAGATACTCGAGGCCCATGATCGGTGGATGCAGGAACACCCGGATGCAGTTCAGCGCGTTGAACTTGTCCAGCCGACGAAGAGAAGCACGTGAAGCGTTCGGATTTTTTCTACAAACTCCCTGAAGATCGGATCGCTCAGTCGCCGGCTCGTCCAAGGGACCACTCTCGCCTTCTCCAGCTTAATCGGAAAAGCGGCCGCCTTACGCATCGGCGCTTTTTTGATCTCCCTACACTTCTACAACCAGGTGATGTCTTGGTACTGAATGATACGAAAGTTTTTCCCGCTCGACTTATTGGCTATAAAGCGAGCGGAGGTAAACTCGAAGTGTTTCTCTTGCGCGCTGCTCAGCCGGGCGTTTGGGAATGCCTTATCGGAGGGAAGGTACGGCGACGTGGACAAGAGATCCTGTTTCGACGCTCTCAGCGCGAAAGAGTGAGTCTTCGGGCAACAGTTGTGAAGCAGCTCGATGGGGGGCGCTGGGAAGTCCGGTTCAATCGTTCGGGTCGTTCTTTTGCAATCGCGCTACAGCGGCTTGGTTCTGTTCCAACTCCGCCGTATATTAGGCGACGGTCGAATCTGACAGAGTATCAAACCGTGTACGCTACGAAGAGCGGTTCGGTAGCGGCCCCGACCGCTGGACTACATTTTACGAAAGGGCTATTTGCTGCTTTGCGTCGGCGTGGTGTTCAAATCGAGCGCGTCACGCTTCACGTTGGCTACGGAACTTTCGCCCCCGTAAAGGTTACAGATGTCCGGAAGCATCGTTTACACCCTGAATGGATTGAGGTTGACCCAGCGACGCACCAGCGCCTCCTTCAGGCACATAAAGAAGGCCGGCGCATTATTGCCGTTGGCACAACGAGCGTTCGCACGCTTGAGAGTTTGCCGCGCCGAAGCCTCGGCGCGAAAAAGTGGGTTCGAACCTTTATCTTGCCCGGGTATCGTTTTCACTTCGTCGATGGGATGATTACGAATTTTCACCTTCCCGAGTCGACGCTCCTCATGCTCGTTTCAGCCTTTGCCGGACGAACGAGAGTCCTTCGTGCTTATCAGGAAGCGGTTCGTCGAAAGTACCGATTTTACTCTTTTGGCGACGCGATGTTGATTGAGTAGCTTGACGAATTTGGTTCTCCACCGTAGGGTAGGTCTGCATCAAGCCCTGAGGTGTTCTTTGGCATGGGAGGAAGCCGTGAATATGAGTGGAATGGAGCAGGTGATTATTCCCGCGTCTGTGTTTGACGGGAAAGACTACCGGGTTGAACTCACGACGGTCTTTCATGATCCTGCGTCCCGGCCGGGCGGCGAGCGTGAGCCGGTTCCGCATCGGGTTGTCTGCGTCGTGGATCGAATTTCCCACGATACTGGGAAGTGTTCCTTCTGCGGGAAAAACGGGACAGCAAGTACCTTCCGGGTGTCCGGCGTTGAGTGCTGGAGGGGAGATCAGCAGCTACCTGACGTCTCGACGCAGATCACGTTGATCCGCGATTCGCTCGGCCGTCTCTTCGGTGATCGGAGCTGGGCTTGCGAGGGTTGCCTCGCGCAGTTCCTCAATTTCGTTCAAGAGAATGTCGACGGATCGCAAGGGCTTCGCCTTCGCTCGATCAGACAGGCTACGGCCGCATGAGCGAAGAGCGCTGTTCATTCAGACGCGCTCCACATCCAAGCGGATGAGGAGCGCGTTTTCGTATATGAATGAAGGGCCCCGCACCAATGGATTGGTGCGGGGCGGGAAAGTGCTAGCGGGTGATGTCGAGGTCGACGTCCCCGTTCGGGCCGATGTGGTGGACGATGTGGCAGGGCAGCGGCTGCGGGCCGTGATCGAAGTGATCGACGACGTCGACGCCGTACCCGTGGTGCTGAACCTGGGTCAGATGCCCGTTCTGAAAGATGTTGAAGGTCTGACCTGGGTTGATCGGGGCGAGGGGTTCCATAGGTTCCTCCGTGGGTTGGGGGTCTTGGGTTACTTCCGAAACCTCGGACTAGGCTCCGGAATCCTCCAGGAAGCTCGGATCTTGCTTCCCGCAGCTTTGGCAGACGTGGTTTGATCCGATGTAGAAGTGGTCGCAGTTCTCCTGCTTCGTGTTGTTGATCTCGTCGGCGAGCGCCTTAATGCCCAAGCCGGCGGCGAGCGCAACGAGAACGATTGGTAGGCACATGGCGCCCTCCTTTAGTTTCGACGATCGCGCGGAGCGATGGTCGGGTGGGGGGTGAGGATCGGGCCGGGAACATCAGAGAGGTTGCTCTCCAGGTCCTTGTCGTCGTCGAGGTCGTCATGTTCACAGTGTTCTGTGCAGGTCAAGAGACGTCCGCACGTCGGACAGCGTCGGGCGTAGCACATAGCCCCTCCTTCGGCCGTCTAGCCGTAGTTGACTTCGTCGCTGGGCTCTTCGTAGCCGCAACTGATGCAGCGGCTGCCGACCATGTGATGATCGCAGCTTGCCTGCTTCGCCTCAGCGTCCTCAGCAATGGCTTCTCCAACTTTCTTGAGCGCCCAGACTCCGGCGCCGATAGCCGCGATGATTTCCAAGCACATACTCTTCCTCCTTGACTTGATGGGTCAGACCTTGGTTTATCGCTTGTCAACGAGCCCGCAGGGTACGCGAACAGTGTCCTCCGAAGCGGTCCGGAAGACTACGGAAAAAAAGCCGAAGACTATCGGAGAGCGGCTTTGGGGGTAGTCGACGTTACACTCGGCGGGACAGCAAAACGATATCGAAGGGGGGCGAGTTGAGGGTAACGGTATACTGCCGAACCGGACCGCGAACCGATAAGGGGAGAATTTGTTTTAGGGTTCGGCGGAGGACCGTTTGCAGCGGACCGATGATTTTGCTTTGGAGTTCATTGCGGTCGACCGTGTAGGAGTTTGTTGGTAGGTCGCTCTTTGGAAGAATCTGACCTATGCGGCTGAGGAGAATATTGAGAAAAGCTACGGTAGCTTTTGAAGACTTTAACTGTTTTGAGGTTAAGACGCGGCCGAGAATCGAGAGTTCATCCGTTGTCGAATCAATAAAAAGCGGGAAACGCATTTTTGTACGTTCAAACTCTTCGAGGGATAACGTGATGCTTGATTGGCCTTGTTGAGAAAAAACGGAGAGTACGACGCTCCCCTTTGTTACGAAGGGGGAGTAGAGTGATTCCTTCAAATACTGTTCAATGAGTATTCCCCGATCCTCCCAGCCATCTCGAGGGGAGGCGTAATCAAGCCAGGCGCCGCGATGAGACGTAGTGCGAAGATGCTGAACTTCTGCCTCAATAGTTTCTTGCGCGCCGTCTGAAGCGGTAACAACTAACAGGTCGCCGCCCCGACCTGATCCAGTCATCTTTACTCCAACTTCGTCTATTCCGAGGCTTTCCGGGAGACGCGTACGGAGCGTTGATGTCATCGAGTCGATTTCCGGCGTCCACCGTCCGAGAAATTTCATCGAATCGTGGAACCAGTTGAGCGCCTCAAGGAGATTATGGATCGAGCGTTCTGAGCTTCCGAGCTCAAATATTTCTCGGAGGCCGTATAAGACCTGGAGCACCAATACCGCCGGTGTTCCCAAGTAGTTCATCCGCATTCCCTCAGGTCCTTCTTTTTGAAAGAGCTGGTAGAACAACGGCGTGAATGCGTTCGGTTCCGATTTCGTGAACCCAAAGGATCGGTCGAGCATCGCCCCGATTTCTGCAAGCGTATCATCGATCTCCCCGACGCTCTTTGTGAGCCGGCCTCCGCCGCGCTTTCCTGAGTAGATGAGGTAGCAATCGACCGGCCACGTCGGCTGATCCTTCCAGCCAAAAAGTTCATCGAGCTTAATTCCGCCGTAGAAAAGCCGATCGAGGAGCTGATAGTTCTCTCGAACATTCAGCGGAACCCGCGGGTCTTCTGACGTGAGTGTAAGCCCGCCCCGGCGCTCGGAGTAGTAGACGAGGGGGTAGACGGAGCCAATAAGGGCACTGAAGGCCGTGCTCCCGGTTGAAATTCCGTCATGAAGGAGGGTGGCAATTTTCCATGCGAGGCGGAAGGTTTTATCGAAAGCTCGATTTTGTGGGAGGAGCGGCGTGCGGAGTGATGACCATTCGGCGATCTCGGCGCTTTGGAGTTTTCCGTTCGCGAGGAGTAAGGCGACGGCGAGAGCCGAGGCAAAGGCCCCCGAAGCGCTTAAGCCGCTTCCGAAGGGGACTTCCGAGAGGGAGTGGATTCGGAGACCGGGGAAGTTGGGCGACCCGAAGTGCATTGTGCAAAGTTCGGTTATGTAGCGTTCGAGCTTCTTTCGGTGAACCGGATTCATCTGGCTTTTGAATTGGTCGACCGATGGTACGTACATCAAATCAACGATTTCAATGCGCCCGTTTACTTTGAGTTGTTCCAGGCCGACAGAAATGCGGAGGGGGAGGTTTTGGAGGATGATTGGAGCGCCGATGTGATGCGTATATTCTCCGGCCCAGCAGAATGTTGCCGGAGCGGAGGTTACGAGAAAACACCTCGAGTAGAGCTCGTGGTAGGTTTTTCCGTGCCGCTCCCGAAGACTGATCGACGTGTTGGGAACTTCGGTCATATTCGATTTGTTCTCTAGTCTACGCCATTCTTTCTTTTTTTTCAAGGGTAGAGCAAAACTCCCGCCTTTTGCTGGGAGTTATGCCGCTTTGCTGGTAATCCTAAGTTCCAGGTAGGGTGAGGCGTCTGCTCGGACGCTGAGCCTTAGTAGAGCTGCTTCAGGGCGGTGCCTTGGTAGTAGTAGGAGAGAATTTCACTCGCGCTTTTTCCTTCATTCGCCTGGCCGATAGCGCCCACTGCGCTGAGTCCGACGCCGTGGCCGTTGAGCTCCATTCCGGCGCACCACGGGTCAGGAACCGACACCAGCCAAGGTTTCGGGTCGCCAGCCCAAACCTCTTCCCAGGAGCGCGTTCGCCCGTCTGAGTTTGAGTAGTAGGGGGTAATAACTGGGGTCCCATTGAGAGCAACTACTTTTCCTTTCGTCGCGAGGACGGCTTCGGTAATTTTTTGTGCGCGCGATTCGAATCCGTAACCGCGGTAGACCTGATCGTAGGTCGCGTCGACCGTGAAGTGTTCGTCGGCGTGCTTCGTGTTGCGTTGGATGTGATAGTAGGCGTAGGAGCGCGCTGCAATAATGAGCGTTCGCTGAAATTCTTTTGGAGATGCATTTGAGGTTTCAGCGATCCCCCGAAGATAGGCTTCGAGCGGGAGCTCGTTAATAAGCCAGAGACGGTTTGTTGCGGTTGCGAAGTTCACCTCAAGAAGTCCGCGGAAGGTATTATCGTTGAGGTCAGGATTCCAGCCCGGCCGGTGTTCGTAGTTTTTCGCCTCAAGAATTGTCGAGGCGGAATCTGGGATAAAACGAATCGGTTCGACTGAGCTGTACTGTTTTCCGTTCGCGGTTAAGCGATAGCGATTATTTTCGTATCGAACTGATGCGACGGAGCCAGTATTTAGTGAGGCAAGAAGGGCTCCCGTAGATTTTTTTATGCGCAGGCGACCGTTAGCGCGCACTTCAATTGGATTGAGTTCAGATGTGATACCGACTCGAATAAGGGGTTCGCCCTCGGCTTGTCCAAGCGATTCAACCTGACCAACCTGGATTGGGAGGCGAAGAACGCCGCCCGGAAGCCACGTCAGGTTTTCCGCCACAAGTCCGAAGCTTTCAATTCGGAAGCCAGTTTCATTCGGGGCCTTCAACGCAAAGCGGAAGCGGCCGATTTCCCCAGGCTTGACGCTGTCTTGAAGCAGACGGGCGGCCCGGTAGTATTGTTCATTCCAAAAGGGATGGCGAAAAACACTCTCGCGTCCGGCGGGTTCGGCGACATTGAGCGCGAGGAAGTGATCTCCGTTTTTCGTCCAGGTAGCCGATCCAACATTTTTAAAGTCAGCCCAGAAGGTGATTTCCTGTCCAGGGTTCATTGTGACTGATCCGGCCATTGCTTGGACCAGGCGAGCCTCGTAGGGCCGAGGAACGACAATAGTTAAATGAACATCGCCGCCCGGAAGCCACGTCAGGTTTTCCGCCACAAGTCCGAAGTGTTCGACGTATCGACCCGGTTCAGTCGGAACCTGGAGCGCAAAGACGAAGCGCCCGATTTCTCCGGGGCGGACTATAGACTGTTGGAGACGCGTCGGGCGATAGGCATATTCCGACCAAAAAGGGTGGCGAAACGCGCTCGTTCGCCCTGCGGGCTCAGAGACGTTGAGGGCGAGGAAGTGCTCGCCGCTGTTGGTCCAGGAAGCCGTCCCGGTGTTCATGAATTCAGCAACGGCGGTAAACGCGCGACCTGGTTGTCCGCGGACGAAGGTATAGTTTTGATTCACAAGTTCGGCCGAGTAGCTTGGAACCTCGGCAGCGTATGCAGTTGAAATACCAAGAAGACGATGGATCCAAGAACTCTCGCGTGTTTCAGGTATTTGGTGTAGCGGTCCGTAGGAAGACGACGCTCCATCCCTACGAAGGTAGCCGTCATAAAGGCGGAGCGAGAGCGCCGTACCATCCGCGTATTCATGTATTGGTTGTGCGGCTGCTACGTTTGTCCGAAGTTCGTATTGCCGAAGAGCCCAGGCGCCGAAAACAGTCACGCCTAAAGCCATGGCGATGGCGAACGCCATATCCAACCATTTCATTTTTTGAAGCACGGCTTCTTCGTCGAACATTGTTTGTTTTTTTTATTTTTTTGCGAGAAGAAAAGGACGCTCCCTAGGTTTGGGATGCGCTCGAGTCTTCCCGTAAGTCCGTTCCGAACGAACAGTCTTACAGCTAGTAGTGTAGCACTTTTTTCCGTCTTAGTCAATCCAGGACCCGCGTGGTAGTAGACGAAGAGAACAAGAAATGTGTTCAGTCTTTCGTATGATATCTGCGTACTCGTGTTGGGGCGCCTGGGGACTTGTCGGGCGCGCGGAGATTTGCTATGGTGCGTTCGTTGTCGGCATGGGTCCGATGTGCTTCGAAAAAGAAAGAGTATTCCCGCCGATCAAGTCGCTGATGACTGCTTGGCTCGTGTCGAGGTAGCTCAGGGGTAGAGTCTTGCACTTGTGCCTGGGCCTGGGTAGCTCAGTGGTAGAGCAGTGGACTGAAAATCCACGTGTCGCCGGTTCGATCCCGGCCCCAGGCACAAGTGCGAGAGGCTGTGTCCCT
>CAZWTD010000005.1:0-19525 GCA_964637345.1 uncultured Gammaproteobacteria bacterium | reverse complement strand
CGGGGTCACCCTCGGCACCAGCCAAGCAAACATTATTGTAGGACTGGGCGACGGGTCGACCCTTTGATTCATTAGTATGCCGAAGAACACAAAGAACGTGGACCAGCCGAAGGGACCGCGGCAGCGTTCAGGTTTTGTGATCCTTGCCAACTCGAAGGCCTATGAAGCCTTCCGAAGTCGGGCAATGGTTTTTTTGGTCCTCTATAATCTCACGCTCCTTTTCGCCAATGTCTGCCTCGCGCTCCGGGTGAGTATCGGACCCCATCTTGTGGTCGCCTGTATTCTGGGGGGAGCACTCGGTATTTACGCAGCAATTCAGTTCAGCGAATCACTGAAACAACAATTTCAAGATAACCCGACGGTTCAAAAAACCATAGCTCGAGCGAAGGAGAGATTCGCGGAGCCGGAGCTGTGGCCGACCTTTTTTGAAACACTCGACGGGCGCTTGTTCTTTCTGGCCCTTCTCCAACTCGTTGTGGCCGTTGTACAGTTTTGGTATCAACTTCACTCAGGGCCCTCATGAACAAACAACCAGAGTCACAGCCTCAAAACATTCAGAACCAACTCAAACATCGTCTCAATGACTTTGTCATCCGGGAGACTGGTCGACGTCCGACTGAAACGATTTTTCACGCCTTTTTTCGCTTTTTTATCCGGCTCAACCGTTTCTATAATACTCTCTACGAAAAAACGAAGCCGGACTGGATGAGAAAAAAATAAACGAACGAGGAGAAAGTCTTACTGGCGCCCCCCGAGGCGTCTTTTGTTTTGAATTCGGTCGTAGGCGAGCAGAAGGTAGGATAATGAAAGAACAAGAGGGAGATAGATGTATAGGAGTGAGTAATCGGCACGGAACACAAAAACCGAGAGGATAAGAAAAATCAGAATGCTGAGCTTTGCAACGAAATACGATTCAATCCAAGTAGCCGATCGCCAAATGCCGATAATCGCAATGATATTAAAGACGAGTAGTCCGAGGTAAAGCCAGGAGATCAGCCGGCTTTGATCAAAGGAGTCAGCCAGGCCGTAGGCCGAGAGTGACGAATGGGTTGACCCAAGCTGGGCCAAAAAAGTCGGACTCGCCATAATTGTACAGATAAGCCCTAGCGACTGGAGAATGATAACCGAAAGCCAAAGCTTCCCTCGTGGCCGTTGTTGGAATGTTTGTTGATGATTCATAGCGGTGTGTTTTTGGTCCGTACCTTAGACTGCTCTACCGGGTGTCGGGGATGCGAGACTCGAACTCGCGACCTCCTGGTCCCAAACCAGGCGCGCTACCAACTGCGCCAATCCCCGACACCCGGTAGAATGCACAACTCCGTAAAAGAAGGAGGCGCTTCTCAGCTAGGTTCCCTGGAACCACAGTGATCCTAACCCGTCGAGCGTTCTTGGTCAATCCATTTCGGCTTTGCTACACTGTACCTATCTTATGGTGAGTATTTGGGTGACAATTGAGGCAAAAATGGAAGCCTTAAGGCAGAGTCTGTAACCTTTCTCTCGTCGTTTCGTTGTATATAGTTGATGATGACGTGAACCAAGATGGATGACGAAGCCACAATACTTACAGAATGTCGGTCCGGGCAGCTAGGCCGCTTTGCGGAATTGTACGATTCCTACAGCGAGGCAATCTATCGCTTCGTCTACTATAAGACCCAACACCGCGAGACAGCCGAAGATCTCACAAGCCTTGTCTGGCTGAAGGCTCTTGAAAAGATATCAAGCTTTCGCGCCGGCTCCTTACAAGCGTGGCTCTACCGAATCGCCCGGAATACCGTGATCGATTATTATCGGACGCGAAAGTTCGATCGATCAGTTGAAGATGCCTGGGATCTTCCGGAAAGAAGTTCGCTCGCCAGCGAGATTGAGCAGCGCGACCTTCTCGATCGCGTTCGTGCCGATCTTCACCAGCTTCCAAGTCTCCAGCGCGACATTCTTGTGCTCCGGATTTGGGAAGGCTACTCCTTCGCCGAAATAGCCGAGATTGTCGGGACAAGTGAAGGTAATTGTAAAGTCATTGTTTCTCGCTCGTTGAAACGCATCCGTTCAGCGAGCGCGCTCCTCCTTTTTCTTAGTCTTTTTTCCACTTGTTCGTAAGCTCTTACGTCTATGAACCCAAGCGTCCAAAGTCTTCTCAAAGAATTCTACGCAGCCGATCCGAAGCTCCAGCAGTATGAGTCGACACTAGTCGCGCTCATCGAACGGATGCTGGCGGCAAAACCAAATGTTGCGATTGATGCGCGCTTCCGCGCTGAGTTACGTGCGCGACTCCTCGAATCGATTGCTGAGCGAGATCAGCGAGGGGCCTTTGGGTCTGCCCGGCGTTTTGTTTGGGCTTTCGGCGGAGCGATTATTCTACTCGTGGTTGCGATTCCTGTTATCTACGTTTCACTCCGAAACGGAGGAAGCGCTTCTGATCGCAGTGATACGCTGGGAAGTTGGGGGATTACTCAGCGACTCGGGGCGAATGCTTTCGGCACCCTCAATGCAGAAAGCGTGAAAATTGCGACAACCGGAGATCGCGGCGCAGGGGAGAATGCAACGGACGAGGGCGCACGGGAGCCAAGCTCGAGCGATGGAAGTCCGGATATCATGCCAGTCGAATACACCACAAATGTATATGAATATGTCGGCGCTCCGCTTACCTTGCCCTCAGGCTCGCTAACGGTCTATCGCCGCGAGCCAGGGTTTCAAAACCTCGCTGGGACCGGACGCTTGTTGCGGAACATTGATTCAGGACTTATCGACCTTTCGAAATTCTCGACGGCAGAGTTGAGCTCGATTTGGTTTAGCGAAGATCGCGAGAATGGGTATAACGTCAGTTTCGATTTGGCCTACGGAGCGATTACGATGTCAGAAAATTGGTCGACATGGCCGCTCTTACGGGCCGCGGAAGCCGGGGGGTATCAGCCCATTCCTGAGGAGGAAGTTTTGACTGAACGGGAGAGTATCGCAATTACGAACGCCTTTCTGGATGAGTATGGAATCAACCGTTCTCAACTCGGAGCGCCGGTTGTTCAGGATAATGGCGGATACAGTATTCTCGCCGACGTTGCTTCACGGTCTGCTTCTGCTCCCGATGAGAAGATGGCGTATCTTCCGGAATCCGCTACTGTTGTCTATCCGCTCGTCATTGACGGGAAGACTGTGTACGACGTGAATGGTCAGCCCTACGGCTTGAATGTTCAGGTCAATTTCCGGACGAAAAGCGTTTCAGGCTTGAACAATCTTCGGTCAATGAATCTCGCGACATCGACGTACGCGGCTGTTACAGACGATCAGGCAATCCTCGATATCGTGAAACGTGGCGGGGTGTACGGAATGATCGATCCAAACGCAACAACGCAAGTAGCTTATGAAATCGGAGACCCGGAACTTGTCCTCGTCGCGATGCAATCGTATTCAAGTGATTCAACCGCAGAATACTTTGTTCCAGCTTTCCGATTCCCGATTACGAAAAGCCCGGAGGGACAGACAGCCTGGCAGACGGCAATTGTTGTTCCACTCATCGCTGATTTTCTTGAGTCGCCGGATTATGGAACGAAAATTCTTCCGGTTGATCGCGGCGTCGGGACAAATGCCTCAAGTGGAAGCGCGGGCGCCGCTGTTGAACCGTCTGATGATGCGCTCTCCGAACCGGTTGAAGCTCCGACCGAGATTGTGAACGCGTCCGAGTAACCCACTTGCCTCGAGGCTGAACTCGGTATAGAGTGGCCTCGAGTTTGGTTTTTCGCACCATCAGCAATACGTGAGGAGGAGCTTATGGGAGAAAACCCCTTTGCCCTTTGGCGCTTGGAAGCGAGTCGGCGCCTGTCTACGCTCGGACAGCCACGTTTCGAGTCTGACGGCCCGGCCGACGCTTTTCCTGAGTTCTCGGATTGGAAAGCGCTTCTCGAGCGGGCCGATCGGGCTCGCCTGATTGAGTCGGAACATTTTCAGGCGCTCATGATGGCCCTGACTAACTGGGATGCGCGTTCGAGGGCCGCACAAGAGGCGACCCGCGGACTCATGATGGACCTGATCCAGATTGAAGCTCGGGGCGGCTTCTCGAAGGTCGCCTAATTCGTTTTCGCTCCTTGTCTCGGGCCGCCTCGCGGCCCGAGTTTCGCTAAGGAAAACGCCGGCTCCGTGGGGAGCCGGCTTGATCGTTAGGGTTTTTTTCGCCGGGCGTTGATTGCCGCGTCGATGATGAAAACGAGCGAGGCAATCTGCTGAAGAAAGAGCCAGGAGTACCCCTGGAGTTTCATGAGATAGCCGCAGGTGATGTGCATCAAGATAAACCAGAGGTAACCGTCGGAATGACGTTTCGCAATTCGATAGGTTCCGACGAGGAAGCCGAGCGCAAGGCTCAACTCAAGCCACTGGCTTTGCTTGGTTAAGCCGGAGAAGTCATAGAGACTGTAACTTACTCCGAGCGGTATACAAAGGGCAGAAATCCAATCGAGCCAGCGAGGTGATTCGCCCCTCGACCCGCGCCAGGCAATCACTAGTCCAAGGATCATCGCTGGAGCGCCGCTTGATTCAACTGAAGCAGCAATCCAGTTGTGTTCGTGGATGAAGATGATCACCCAGGGGGGGGAGCCCAATAAGGTAAACAATCCATGAAGCGATCCGCCACGCCCGACCCACGTTCGAGCGCTTTCGTCGCTCCTCCCGTTCGGAGAAACACAGAAAGACTTTATTGAGGAGGTAGCACCCTCCTCCAAGCCATTGGAGAACTTGGAACATGAGGGGCCTCCATTGTTGAAAAGGGCGCGACGATATCCGACGTATATCTGCTCTATCATGAGCAGTCAGGTGCGTCAATCAGAACGGAATTGAAAACTCCCCAGCAAGATATGCTGGGCATCTTCGATTATTGGTGCCGGGAAGAGGACTCGAACCTCCATGGGATTGCTCCCATCCCGCACCAAGGGTGGGCGGAGAGGGACTTGAACCCTCACAGTCTTTCGACTACATGGCCCTGAACCATGCGCGTCTGCCAGTTCCGCCATCCGCCCACCTCTGGTGCGGGACGTGTATACCTCAGCCATAGGCTGATCCGCCTTTGGCGGAAGTTCCACCATCCCGGCGGATTGTATTAGTTCCAGCTCCAGTGCGTCGAGATGTACCAATCTTCGACGTCGCTGAAGCGATCGGAAGCGACTTCGATAAAGGTCGTCGGAAAACCCTTTACCTTCTTCGGAAGTCCGTAGTTGTAGATCGGCTGATAGAGGAAGAGCGCGGGGATTTCTTCGGCGAGCAGGTTTTGGAACTCAACGTATTTCAAGCGTCGTTCTTCTTGGCTCGTAACGGTGCGTGCGCGTTCAAGCGCCTTGTCCGCTTCCTTTCGGTAGAAGATTGCAAGGTTGAGTCCGGGGTCCTTTTGCTGTGAGGAATGCCAGAAGGGATACGGGTCGGGATCGTAGCCGACAACTTCTCCGTAGAGGAGAGCATCGTACTCCCGTGGTTTAATGACGTCCTCTTGAATACGGCTCGGGTCAACGAGGTTTGGTTCCAACGTCACTCCGATCTTTGCCCAATCTACTTGAAGCTGCTCGAGAACCTTCTCATAGGTTGGTCGTCGAGAGGTGACAACCTTAATGACGAGCGTTTGGTCGCCCTTCTTTCGGACGCTCTCTCCCTCTGGGATTTTCCAACCTGCGTCATCGAGAAGCTTATTCGCCGCCTCAAGATCGAATGAGTACGTCTTCATTTCCGGGTTGAATCCGAGCATCCCCGGGAGGATCGGCCCGTTCACCCGAATACCGTCGTTTCCTAGAACTTCGGCGATGAGCTGGTCGATATTCGTTCCTCGAGCCAGCGCTTCGCGGACCGCGTGGTCGGCGAGAATGGTATTGCGCTTTTGATTGAAGAAGACCGCAGTATATTGTGGAAGATTAATCGGCGTGAGTCGAAGCGAGCGTGAGTGATCAAGGTCCTCCTTCGATTCCTCGGGGACGTAGCTGATTCCGTCAACCTTCTTGTTGCGAACCGCTTCAACGGCGCTCGGGAAATCTGGATAGAAGCGGAAGATGAGTCGCTCGATATAGGGCGCAGATTCGGTGGCGCGCTCATTCCGGACAAGCTCATAGGTTTTTACGTTTCCGAGGCGGTCGCGGGTTAGGCGGTCAAAACGGTAAGGCCCTGAGCCAATCGGTTTGAGGTTGTATTCAACAAGTCCGACGTTCAGTGGAGGCACATCACCCCAGACATGCTGCGGGAGAATTCCAAAATTTAGGGTTCCAATAAACGGCGCGAAAGGTTCAGGTAGGACAAAGGAGATTGTCTGGTCGTCGATACGATTGATTGTGACGCCCTGAAAGTTCACCGAGAGCGGGCTTTGGTATTCAGGATTTTGGATGCTTTCGAAGGTGAATAAGACGTCATCAACCGTCAACGGTTCTCCGTCCTGCCAAACAAGGTTCGGTCGGAGTTTGACGGTGTAGGTTTTTTCATCTTCGGAGACGGTGTAACTTTCCGCGAGTTCGGGTCGGATTCCCTCGCTGGCGCTCTGAGAGAAGAGTCGGGAATAAATGAGCGCAGCGAGGTCGCGGTCGACGTCATTCGCCGCTGCATAGAGAGGATTCACACGACTCGGCGACCCGACGAGCGCTTCGGTATAGGATCCGCCGACAGCCGGACTTGTCACAATGTGTCGTTGGAGGAAGCGGACACCGAGCGTTATTCCTGCGGCGATGACAATGAGAGAGGTCCAACGGAGCATTTGCGTTTCTCGTCGAGTGAGAAGGCGTCCAAGGAATTTCAACTGACCCGTGCTCGGAAGCCGGGTGGGGGACAGTTGTTGGACGAGTTGACGGTCAAGCGCCTCGGTTGTCCCGAGGGTGGCTGCTTCCTGATCGTTCTGACGGCGACGCCGAAACCACGACCGGATAGCTGATCCGAGTGAAGAGACAGGAGATCGCACAGGCTAGGAGTTCAGGAAGAGAGTGGTGACCGCCAGGCCAAAGAAGAGAATGGCCAAGACGATCGTGGCAACAAAGAGGCCTTTCTCAATTCCGCGCTTCGTCGCGAAGACGTTTGAGTCTGCTCCGAAGGCTCCGCCGAGACCTGAGCCGCGCTGCTGAAGCAGGATCGATGCGGTTAGGAGGCCGGCAATAACGATGGTCGCAATTTTGATCCAGAAGATCATAAGGTGTTCATTGAAGGCAGCGTATACTCTAGCCTATTTGCCCTTTTTCGTCAATCTATCACGTATTTCAGGAAATTGTATTTTAGTCAGTTATTGACCCCTTTTATTAATTATGTTATTTATCTAGCGCTACGTATGCCCAAGCCTTGTCCAGTTCGGTCAAGTCCAGAACAGCAAAGCAGTCTATAGTCAAGCACAGGGCGTCCCGCTTCCGCGGGACGCCGTTTATTTGACGAATGAAGGGGGGTGATGATAGGTTCATGGTCGGTCTGAATATCTGCGTTGTCGAGTTAAGTACAGTAGCGTATTGCGTTGTACGCTAAGTCTCGCACGGCCAAGCTGAGCCTAGGGCGTCCGGTCGAAAGATTCGGGCGCCATTTTCTTGCCATTGTGATTATTATACGCTAGCTTTCATTTGATCTCACGTTGTTCTGTTGGGTACAGCTAACTTCAGTGATGTAGAGATTTGTATAGCTATGTATAGGGCAAGGAGCGGTCCGTCGCATCCCTACCATTAATATTGACAAGCAATATTATTTAAGGTAGTCGTAATCTATCGAAGTGTTGCCGTGTACTGTTGGGTATTGCGAGGTGAACCACGGCGGAGAGAGGCTATGTTTTGCACAGGACGGGGATTCCCTAAAGGACTCCCCGTCATTTTGACATTTACTTTTTCCAAAGGTAACTTGCCTGTAAGGCTCGCAGGAATTCTAGGCTCAGCTACGTCGAGCTTCGTACAGTTTCGTAAAGTTTTGTCATGTTCAGTACAGGGCGGGGAGCTCCTTGGAGCTTCCCCGCCATTTGAGTTGCTTGACTAGTTTTGGATATTAGATAAAAGTGGTGCATGCATTCCTTCGCCGTGTACTGTGTTGAGCAGCTATCCTGGGTCTAGCGAAGTTAGCTGAAGTGGAGCTCAGGGCGGAGATCACCGTTTAGGGGGTCTCCGCCGTTTATGTTGACTTTCTCTGCGATTTCCGATAACTTCTATAGTTCGTTCATTTACAAAGTAAACCTTCGGTTTGGCCTGGAGGACCGACCGGAGTTGTAACCCTTGGATCTCTGGTCATTTCTCCCACAAGGAGGGAATCGGTGAGTCATCAGAAACATCGGCAACATCTTGGTGAGCTGGATTATGCAGCCGCCTTTCCAGGCCAGCTCTACCCGGGCGGTCCGCGGCCGGCCCAGGTCGAAGCCATGGAACTCGTGACGAAGAACGATGGACGGATCACCCTTGAGCTGCCCGTCGGTAGCGGTAAGACTGCAATCGGTTATTCGTTTTTGAGAACCCTCGCCGAAGCCGGCGTCGGCCCGCTCTTCTACGTCGTACCGACCAAGGCCCTTGTCGATCAAGTTGTTAGGCTTCACTCAGACTTGGTGCCGGTGTATGGCCGGAATGAGCACGAGTGCCTCTACTATCCTGAAGAAGGGCTGCGTGCGGATGAGATTGCATGCCTGACGCTTGTCGACTGTCCGCATCGGGTCGATCTCGATACCGGCGCAGTAGTAGAGCCCGGCGCGCGACCTTGCCCTTACTATGTCCAGAAGCTTGCGGCTCAGCGGGCGCCAATCGTTGTCTGTACGATGGCCTTTTATCTCTTCCACCAGCTCTATCAATCGAGTCGGTGGGGTGAGGCACAAGGCCTGGTCATCGACGAAGCGCACCGTATTGCTGACGTGGTCCGCAGCTGTTTGAGTTTCGAGATCACGGACTACCATCTCTGGCGCGCGGCCGACCTGCTTGCTGAGGTCGACCAGAGGGCTGGTGAGCAGCTTCGGGTATTCGCTCGGAAGATGCTCAGGATCATTAAGCGAAAGCCGGCGTTGAGCCAGACCCTGCTCGAAGATCACGAAATCGCCGAGCTTATCGGCGTGCTTGAGACCTTCGACTCGGACCGGCTGGCTCGTGAACTTCAGCGCGCGGTCATATCGCGCGTCATCGACTCGAGGAGCCAACGGGAAACTCTGCGGCAACTCGAAGTGATTCTGCGCGATCTCCGGCGTTACCTTCGTTCGCTCGAATACGCGCTCCCGGGAGAGCATCGCGGACCCTTGAACTATACCTACGCCTACTACGAAGAGGAGAAGCCGGAAGGAGCGAAGGCGCAGTATCGCCTGATCATCAAAGCGTACTACGTCGCCCCGCTCATCGAACGAATTCTAGCCCCCCGGACCGTCGCTTACTCGGCTACGATCGGGAGTCCGGACGCGTTCACGGCTGAGACGGGCATCAAGGCGCCGGTCTACACGCTTGATTCGGATTTTCCAGCGGAGAGGACGCGGGTTTTTCTTCCGACTGATACGCCGAACCTCGCGATGAAGTCGCGCAACCGGCAAGATTTGACCCGTTCATTGCGGCGGATTGCCCGGACCTGCCGTCGCTTCGCTGACCACGGGATCCGGTCGCTCGTTGTCGTGATCTCCGAGGCCGAACGCCAGAAGTTCCTTCAGCTCGCGGGCGAGGAAGGTGTGGATGCCGTAACGTACGGGAACGGAAGGCCGGCGAAGGAGGTAGCGGCGCGTTTCTGGGATGGAGCCGGTGATGTACTCGTCGGGACTGCGGCGCAGTATGGCGAGGGCATTGATCTGCCGAGGCAGATCGCGCCGGTTATCTTCATGCTCCGCCCGGGCTACCAACGGCCGGATGATCCGATGACGCTCTTCGAAGAGCGTCGCTTCAGTGGGAGCCGGGTTTGGTCGATCCGCAACTGGCGGGTCATGAACCAAGCTCTCCAGGTTCGGGGGAGGAACGTCCGGAGCGCGGAGGACCTCGGCGTGACCTTCTTCATCTCCCAGCAGTTCGGACGCTTTCTTCGCGGCTCACTGCCGAAGTGGCTTGAATCCGCCTACCGCGGAGACCAAACCTTCGAGCAGTGCGTAGAGGAATCAATTCAGTTACTACGATGATTGAGATGAAGCATCGCGCGGAGGAGTCCAGTAGTGTTAGGTGGAGCCTAGCGCAGTAAAGCAGTCTTCAGAAAACTATTGCTTGGTTTTGCACAGGGCGGGGATCCTCGATTCGATCGAGGAATCCCCGCCGTTTTATTTGACTCCAATGAACGAATCTGATAAAAAGTGCAGTGCCCTCTGAAGTATTGTATCGTCGTGTCGAGTCAGGTCTTCTTTCGCGATCCGATGTTGGGCTTTGTTGAGTACAGGGCAGGAAGCGGTTCGCCGTATTCCTGCCATTTCATTTGACATACTCAAGAAAGAAGGATATACAATGTTGCCGGCTTTCCTTACGTTGACACCGGCGCAGTGAAGTCGAGCGGAGATCGCTACCGCCAGGTTATCCGTTCTTATGTGCAGCACAGAACGGGAAGCGCGCGATCGCTTCCCGTTTCTCTATGTCCTTGACATCTAAGAAAAAAAGAAGTAAAAGTCCCAGATGCAAAGCCTTGTTAAGCATTGACAGCATGGTTTTGTCCGGTTCACCTTAGCTGACTATAGGCAACCACTGCACAGGGCGCTCCATCATCAAGATCGGGGCGCCATTTTGACTTCTTTGATGTTTATGTGTAAAAGTATTCGGGCTTCAGTAAAGCAGGCAAATGCTCACCTCGGTAGTGCCGCGTGCTGTGCTGAGCTGCGCACTTCAGTATTTGCACAGGGCGGGGACATCAAGAGGTGATCCCCGCCGTTTCAATTGACAGATAGGCCATGCGCTGATACGTTTAAATTGAGTGAACTATGTCCTGTTCAGTTGAGTAGTGTTGTGTGCAGTTTGGTAAGGCACTGTTTTGTTCAGAAATGTTCAGCCTAGGGCGGGGACATCAAGAGGTGATCCCCGTCATTCATTTGACAACGTAGTATTGCGACAGATAATATCCCGGAAGCCGTAGCGTCGTCGAGCGTTTCTTGCTAACGCATTGTGTAGTACAGAAGAGTACGGCCCAGCACAGGACAGAGCTTCAAAAGAGGCTCTGTCGTTTTAAATATCCTTGACAAAACTGACCGCCTCGGCTAAGGTCGCGTGTTGCCCAATCAAGTGTAGTTTAGCTTGGCACAGGGGCAAACCCCGCCACGGGGCACGTGGTAGGTTCTTCGAGAAGGAGAAAAGTCGTGAAACGGATCAGGGTCAGGATCGAAGGCAAGACTCCGCTCATGATGTGTCCAATGCCTGAAGAAACCTTGATGGCGCTCTGGACGCGCAAGAGGAGTCAGGCCGCCGCAACCTCGGAGATGACCTTTGAACAGGCCGCGGCCCGGCAGGTCATCAAGGATGACCAGGGTCGAATCGCGCTCCCGGCGACCTACTTCTACGGCGCTTTCGTCGAGGCTGGACGCAAGGTCACGTTCAAGGGTCGGGCTAACGTTTCCACGGCGGAGACCACCGAACTCTACTCGTTCTTCGAGATCGAGGGCGGCGAGTTCTTGCCGCTGACGAACGGAACCACGAGCGATCCCCCGAACTGGGTCGTTGACAAGCGGGCGGGCCGCAACCTCAACGCTCCCGGCAAGCCGGCCTGTTGCGTGATCAGGCCGAAGTTCCCGAAGTGGGGCGTGGACATGACCATCGTCATCGATACCGATGTCGACGGGGCGTCGGTCAGCGTTGCGAAGCAGCTCGTGGAGCGGGGCGGACGCGTCGGAGTTGGAGCCTTCCGTCCGTCGAAGCGCGGTCCCTTCGGGCAGTTCAACATCGCGGAGTGGGCCGAGATCGACGACGCGGGCAACCCGGTTCCGGTGAAGGAGTAACCCTAGCTTCACTCAAAGCAACCTAGAGCATTGCGAACAAAAGTGTTGCAGTGCACAGATCAGTCCAGCACAGGGCGGGGAACGAGAAGTCGTCTCCCCGCCGTTTTCTTTCCTATTGACTTTTTCTCTTCCCTCTGCTAAGGTCGATGGCTCCAATATCCCTTTATTCTATGGCCCAAACGCAGAACATCCGCGTCGCCATGATTGGCCAAAAAGGCATCCCCGTTCTCTACGGGGGCGTTGAACGTCACGTCGAAGAGTTGAGCCTCGATCTCGTTCGACGGGGTATTCGCGTTGATGTATATACGCGACCCTATTACACGCCGCGGGCGCAAGGTTGGTATAAAGGAATTCGTCTTGTGAGTCTTCCGACGTTGAAGACAAAACATCTCGACGCAATTACGCATACCTTTCTTGCGACGATGCACGCCATTGTCCATCGCGCCGACATCATTCATTATCACGGCGTTGGCCCTTCGTTGATGAGTTGGATTCCCCGGATCCTGTCTCCCCGGACGCGCGTGGTCGTTACCTTCCATTGTGTTGACCGCTTCCATGAGAAGTGGGGCCTCGTTGCGCGGGTCATGCTTTGGCTTGGTGAATGGACAGCGACACACTGTCCTCACGTCACGATCGCGGTTTCTCGAACGATTCAAGCCTACGCGATGAAGCGCTACGGTCGGGCGGCCGTCTATATCCCGAACGGGATTACGCGTCCGACGAAGCAAGCGAAGGCCCAAACCCTTCGGAACAAGCTCGGCCTCGAAACAGGGAAGTATCTCTTGGCTGTGACGCGGCTCGTCCCGCATAAGGGAGTTCATACGCTTATTGAAGCGTATCGCCGAACGAATCTTCAGGCTCCCTTAGTGATCGTCGGCGGGACGGCGCATACCGACGCATACGTCGAAAAGCTCCATCGACTCGCGGCGGGAGATTCGCGCATTCGCTTTACCGGCTTTATTAACGGCGACCAGCTCGAAGAGCTGTATGCGAACTCGCTCGCGTTCATTCATCCGTCGCGCGCGGAGGGTCTTCCTATTGTCTTATTGGAAGCGATGCGCGCTCGGCGACCGATTATTGCCAGCCGGATTCCTGAGCACCGCGAACTTCTCGAGCCGAACGGTCGAGGAGATGCGCGAGCCCTCGGACTTTTTTTCCGACCGGGAGATGCGCGCGATCTTGAGCGACAGCTCCGCTGGCTCGTTCGCCACCAACGCGAGGCGGACGGCATGGCCGCGACTGCTCAGCGTTTTGTGTTGAGTGGGATGCGTTGGGATCAGATCGGCGAAAAGACCCTTGAACTCTACGAAGAGCTTCGAGGGACCGAGCTTCCAAGGCAACTCCATGTTCAAGACTACCTGCTCCCAGCGTTATAAGAACCTTCGGTTTTCTCTGATTGACAAGCTCGGCGTTTCATGGTAGCCTCGGACCGTATTGTTCTCTATTTATTCAGTAAGACACGGTGGTTCGGTGTCCGGTTTTCGGCACTTCGCCACGCGTGAGGAAAGGAAAGCGGTATGCCGCTCGATCGGAAAAAGAAAGACGATATTATTAAGAAGTTTAAGACGCACGAATCGGACACCGGATCTTCGGAGGTCCAGATTGCGATCTTGACGGAAGAGATTAGCGAGCTCTCCGAGCACCTCAAAGAGCATAAGAAGGATTTCTCCTCGCGCCGCGGCCTTCTTCGGAAGATCGGTCAGCGCCGCCGCCTCCTCGCCTTCCTTGAGAAGGAGAGTGCGGAGCGTCATGAAGCGCTCTTGAAGAAGTTGAAGCTGAAGAAATAAGCGCCGTGATGTATTAAGATCATGATCAAACACAAAGACCAGCGCGTCGGGGTGTTCGTGGATGTACAGAATATGTACTATTCTGCGCGAGCGCTTTACGGACGCCATGTGAATTTTGGGAAGGTACTTGAAGAAGCGCTCGCCGGACGGAAGCTTATCCGCGCACTCGCGTACGTCATTAAGACCCAGACCTCAGAAGAGGCTCCGTTTTTCGACGCGCTTGAGAAGCAAGGTTTCGAAACCCGCATGAAAGAACTTCAGGTTTTTTCGAGCGGGCAGAAGAAAGGCGACTGGGACGTCGGACTAGCGATCGATGCAATTCGGATGATGTCGAAACTCGACGTCGTCGTAATTGTTTCCGGCGACGGTGATTACTTGCCACTTGTCGAGTATCTTCAGAATAACGGACTACTGGTTGAGGTTGTAGCTTTTGGTGCGTCCTGTTCAATGAAGCTGCGAGAGGCGGTTGATTCATTCACCGACCTTGGCCAAGACAGCCAGAAGTTTTTGATGAATCAAAAACATCGAGGGATTCGCTGGCCGGATCAAAGCGATGATTCGGAATCGCCGGAAGTTGAGCCCCGCCCAACAGCGCCGCCTGCACCGCGCCGGCGTCTATCACTCCCCTTTACCCGATGACCGAAGGTAGTAGCCATCCTCAAGCAGAACTTCGCGAGTCAGCCCGACCAGCTTCTTGGCTTGAACGGAGCGGCGTGAGCGAAACGGATCTTGGTCGTCAGCTCCAGGCTCGTCTCGAAGCGATGGAGGCCCCTTCCTATGAGTTTCGTCCGGTTGACGCGAACGAAATTGTCGAGGCATCAGATCTCGAAGTGTATCGTGAGCTCATGAGCGCTATTCTCGACGAGCTGAAACACAGCGACGTCGTCCGAGCAGCTCGGGGAAAGGTGAAGGGCGAGGGCTACGAGGCCCTGACCGACATCGAGCGCAGCGCGCTGCTCGACGCGTTTGACCGGGCGCGCCGGAAAGCCTTTGAGCGCGTTGAGATGTCGGAAGAGCAGCGCCGTCGTCTCCAGCACGCCGCGACGAGCGAATTGAATTACAGCCTACGCCATTACATTCGCGAAGGGACGCCGGAGGACTGGATGGTTCTCGATCCAAAGGCGCGCCCCGTGGATTTCATGAACACGACGGAAGTGCTTCGCTATCTCAAGAACTCGGGAACGCCAAGTCAGGATGTTCATTTTCTGACTGAAGACCCAAGCGTTCCGGAAGAGACAAAACAGGCCGTAGCCGAACGTGAGTTCGACGCGGCTGCTTAACCTAACTCATTCATCACTTATTTAAATCGGATCTTGTCAGGCAGACACATAGACTAGGCAGCCTCCAGTGTCGGGAACAGCGCCGCGTAGTCTAGAGCCTGCTGAGCAGGATCCGTGAAGGAAGAAATGTATGCAACAATTCGAACGCGAGATCGGGGGGCGAACGCTCACGATCCGAACTGGCCAGCTCGCTGGCCAAACCAACGGTTCCTGTACGGTCCAGTACGGAGACACCGTCGTCTTAGCGACAGCGGTGATGGGAAGCACGCCGCGCGAAGGTATTGATTACTTTCCGCTCCTTGTCGACTACGAAGAGCGGCTCTATGCGGCCGGGAAGATTAAAGGATCACGCTTTATCAAGCGCGAAGGTCGGCCGACTGATGAAGCAATTTTGACGGCGCGGCTTGTTGACCGCTCGATTCGCCCGCTCTTTAAAGATACGATGCGGAACGACGTTCAAGTCGTTCTCACTGTGTTGTCGGTTGATCTTGAGAATGATCCGGATATTCTTTCCCTCATCGGTGCTTCAACAGCCCTAGCAATGTCGTCAATTCCTTGGAACGGGCCAATTGCCGGTATCCGAGTCGGCCGAGTCAATGGCGAGTGGGTGTTGAACCCAACCTACGAAGCTCGATCGAAAAGCGATCTTGATCTCGTTGTGTCCGGTACAGCCGAAAAAGTTGTCATGATTGAAGCCGGCGCTTCCCAGGTGAGTGAAGACGTGGCCCTTGAAGGTATTGCCTTCGCCCAGAAGCACCTCGGAAAAGTGCTCGACTTTATTCAGGAGGTAGCCGCGAAGGTCGGACAGCCAAAGGTTCAGCCCGATCTCGCTCAGGTTGACCCCGATGAAGCTGCTCGATTCGAAAAGCTCGAAGCGAAAGTGAAAGCATTTGCGCAAAGTCGTTTGAAAGAGCTCTTTGCAATCAATGATCCACTCAAACGGGAAGAAGAGGAAACGAAGCTGAAGAGCGAGCTTGATGAAGCGCTGAAGGCGGATAACGAAGTTTCGAAGGATGAACGGGCGAAGGGCGCGGAGCTACTTGCGTCTTTCCTTGATGCAGAAACACGTCGCCTCGTGCTTGAAGACGGTCGCCGGGTCGATGGCCGGAAACTCGATCAAATTCGCCCTCTCTCGGCCGGCGTTGCTCTTCTGCCTCGTACCCACGGATCCGGACTGTTTCAGCGCGGTGAAACGCAGGTCCTGTCGATTGTGACGCTCGGAAGCCCGGGCGACGAACAGACGCTCGACTCAATGGAGGAATCTGGGACAAAGCGCTATATGCACCATTACAACTTCCCCGGCTTTTCGGTCGGTGAAGTTCAGCCGATTCGCTCGCCCGGACGCCGGGAAATCGGCCACGGCGCGCTTGCGGAAAAGGCGCTCCTCCCGGTCCTGCCGGACCAGGAAGCCTTCCCGTACACGATTCGCGTCGTGTCGGAAGTCCTCTCCTCAAACGGTTCAACATCCCAGGCCTCGGCTTGCGGGTCGAGCCTTGCCCTTATGGACGCTGGTGTTCCGATTAAAGCGCCGGTGGCCGGAATTGCGATGGGTCTTATCCTCGACGAATCAACGGGAAAGTATCGCGTTCTGACCGATATCCAGGGCGTCGAAGATCACGCTGGGGACATGGACTTCAAAGTTGCCGGTACCCGCGAGGGGATTACCGCGATCCAGTTGGATATTAAGGTGTCCGGGATTACCCTCGAAATCTGCAAAGAGGCCCTCAGCGGCGCAAAAAAGGCTCGCGGTCAGATTCTCGACGTGATGCAGGCGGCGCTCGCTGAACCGCGTACGGAGCTCTCTCCCTATGCCCCGCGGATTAGCTCCCTCCGGATTGAACCGGATCAGATTCGTGAAGTCATCGGTCGCGGCGGTGAAACGATTAATGAGATTATCGAACAGTGCGGCGGTCGCGATGTCACGAAGATCGACATCGAAGATGACGGCCTTGTCCTCATTACCTCCCACAACGCGGAGATGGCGGATAAGGCGACGACTTGGATTAAGAACCTGACGAAGGAAATCGTCGTCGGCGAAATCTACGAAGGGAAGGTGACCCAGATTATGGCCGACCGGAACACCGGAATGGAAATCGGCGCGATCGTCGAACTCGTTCCTGGAAAAGACGGAATGGTTCACATCTCGGAATTCTCGAATGAGCGAATTCGCGCCGTCAGCGATGTCGTTCAGGTTGGACAGACGCTCAAGGTGAAAGTCGTCAGCGTTGATAAAGAGCGCGGACGAGTTGGGCTCTCCGTGAAAGCCTTGAGTGAAAATGGCGATCGTCCGGCGCGGCCTCCGCGTGAAGGTGGACGCCCTTTCGGACGCTTCGGCGGTCGGCACGATCGTCCCTTCAATCGTGGACACCGGAACGGACCCTTCGGTCATTCCGGCGACCATCAGGGCAAGCACTTCGGTCATCCTGGCGATCATCACAACCGACCCTTCGGCCACGATGGGCACGACCGACAGTCCCGTCCAGATCATGAACAGCGTCCGCAGACGCCGTCTCCTGCAACGCCGAGCCTCGACGATCTCGAGTTCTAGCTCGCATGCAAAACTCCAAACTCCAAGGACCATGTACTGACTGGGACTTGGAGTTTGGGTATAGGAGGATGTTCGCAGTATGATTATTTCCATTTCTGGAAAAGCTGGATCAGGAAAAAGTACGATCGCCGAGCGGCTCGCTCAAACGCTTGGGTATCAGCGATATTACATCGGAGGTCTTCGTCGAAAGATGGCGGCCGACCGCGGCTTAACCCTTGAAGAGTTGAATGCGCTGGGTGAGCGGGAGGCTTGGACAGATCGAGAGGTTGACGAGTACGCTGCTCAGCTCGGAAAGACCGAAGACAACTTTGTGATCGAAGGGCGTACGATGTTTCATTTCATTCCTCATTCCCTAAAACTCTTTCTCGACGTGTCAGAAGAGGAGGGGGCGCGTCGCATCTTCTCTCATCTCCAGGCTGGCGCGTCGAAAGATCGGAACGAAGCACGAAATCTTCATTCGATCGATGACGTCCTCGCCGCGAATCGAAAACGGCTGGCGAGCGACATCCTTCGGTATCGAACCCACTACGGAATTGAGAATGTGTATGACCCAAAACATTTTGATCTCTGGTTGGATACGACACGCCTGAATCCTGATGCGGTGTTCGAGCGGGTATTGGGCTTCGTGCGAGAGCAGATGAAGTCAGGATCGAGGTCAGGGCAGTAGCTTGGTCTGAATTAGGGAGGACCCACTCGCTGAAGAAGTTGGGTTAGCTTCGTTGTCGTAAGGTTTATAGGAAGAAGTTTGTCCTTTTAGTGCCTCTGCTAACCTTAGCCAAGGGAAAGTGTTGACAAGGCCCTTTTTCTGTGCTATACTCCCCGATGTAAGGTTCATTACAGTGATTTCCCCCGGTAATAGTCAAGAAGAAAGGCCCAGCCAAATCTGGCGAGCATTCCTTCTCGACTATTCGTCAAAGGGATTCCGAGTCCCTGTCTGAAAAGATACAAAACAAAAAGGTGTTGTCCTTCATCCATCCGGTGAGGGTTATCACCAGAAGAATGGTCGAGAATCGCTCTCTACAAAACTCGGAAGGTAGTCAGCACACCTGATCTTAGCGGTCTATCGTAATTGCTGCTCATACTTGGCCTGAATATTTCAGACCAGATACGAGCGGCAATTGCGTCCCGAGATCAGTTAAAGGGCACTAGCCATTTAATCCATGTGATTTCGGGCAATCGTGCCCTTTTTCCTTTCTAATAAAATCGCCGACCTGGCATCTTGTCAGTTTTTTTTGGCTATGATACTCTTGCCCCGTTCTTTGAATCGATTGGAAGACGGATAAACACGAGCGGCCGTAGCTCAGCTGGATAGAGCGCTTGGCTTCGGACCAAGAGGTCAGGGGTTCGAATCCCTTCGGCCGCACCAGACTAACACGTCGTGAGATTCACAATTCGTTTTCGCCTGGAGGGCGCATAGCTCAATGGGTCGAGGCGGTGTCGCGTAGCGAGAGGAACAGAATAATTTCTGTTCCGACCGCCGAGACGGGAACATCGTTGTTCCGAAGGAACCGATGATCCCCGGAAGAGCAGTTGCTGGAAAATTTCATAATTCGTCATTCGCCTGGGGGCCGTTAGCTCAATGGTAGAGCAGTTGCCTCTTAAGCAACGGGTTGGGGGTTCGAGTCCCTCACGGCTCACCAGGCGAATGACGAATCTTTATTATTGGAAATGTATTGTTGCGAACGCGCGACTGTTGTCTTAGTAGTGAATGTGATATCGTTGACGTCAACAGTAGATATAATGTATTACACCAATGACAAGTACCAAGAAGACGGCAACCTTCTCTGAAGAAGAGCGTTCCGCGATGCGCGAGCGAGCTCTTGAATTAAAAGCTGGGAAAGCTGGCGAACAAATTGTTCTCGCGGCAATCGCCAAGATGCCGAATCCGGACCGCGCGCTCGTGAAGCGCCTCCATGAGATTATCAAAAAGACCGCTCCGTCTCTCACCCCAAAAACGTGGTACGGAATGCCGGCGTATGCTGACTCTTCGGGGAAAGTCGTTTGTTTTTTTCAAGCAGCCTCGAAGTTCAAGTATCGTTACTCAACCCTCGGCTTTCAGGAGGCAGCGAAGCTTGATGATGGGAAC
>CAZWTD010000004.1:0-63055 GCA_964637345.1 uncultured Gammaproteobacteria bacterium | reverse complement strand
AACAGGTTTCAGCCTTCGGCTGACCACCCGAAGGGTGGAACACGTCTCCCTGTCATCCCGCCATACGGCGGGATAAACTCCGAAGATCGTCCCGCCGGAAGGCGGGATCGAGCCCGCCAAGACTTTCATAAGGTGGAACACGCCTCCCTGTCATCCCGCCAACGCTGTGGGATTTCCATGATCAAGATAAAGAAGCAATCCTGGCTCACCCCTTGGCTCCCCGTGCTCCTCTGGATGGCTTTGATTTTTGCCCTGTCTTCCGTGAGCGGATTAAGGAGTGGCCTTGTTGAAGGCCTTGACCTTGTCCTTCGCAAGATTGCCCATGCGGCCGAGTTCGGTATCCTCGGAGCCCTTGTTCTTCGAGCGCTTCGGCCTCACGATACTCGGAGACGTGATTACGTTTTCGCCTTTCTCATCGCCGGCTTGTATGCAGTTAGTGACGAGATTCACCAAGGTTTTGTGGTCGACAGGGTCGGGGCAGTACGGGACGTCGTAATCGATTGTCTTGGTGTCGTAGTCGGGATTGACCTTCGTCGCCGGTGGCTAAAGCGAAGCAATCTCGCTTAAGGTATTGAAAAACAAAAGACGAGGCACGGATGCCTCGTCTTTATACTTTATGGTTTATTGGAACGCGAGACTGAAGTCTCGCCTACGCGGTCGCGCGCTTCACGACTTCGGCAAAGGCTGCTGGGTCGTTTTGCGCCAGGTCAGCGAGGCTCTTGCGGTCGAGCTCGATCTTCGCGGCTTTGAGTTTCGCGATGAGTGCGCTGTAGGTGAGACCATTCTCTCGAGCAGCCGCGTTAATCCGCAGTGTCCAGAGACTTCGGAAATCGCGCTTTTTCTTCCGGCGATCTCGGTAGGCGTGGGCGCCGGCCTTGAGAACGGCAACCTTCGCCAGCTTGATCTTCGACTTCCGTCCCCAACGGTAGCCTTTTGTCTGTTTGAGCAGACGGTTGCGGCGCTTGACGTGACTTGTTCCTCGTTTGACTCGCATAGCGGGATTCCTCGATTAGCGGTAGGGGACTAAGCGTTTGATGTTGCGAACGTCGGATTCAGCAACGCTGACGTCGCGTCGCTTCTTCATTGTCGTTCGGCCGGATTCTCGGGCGTTGAAATGATCCTGGCCGGCTTGGCGGCGAAGGATCTTGCCTTTCTTCGTTATTTTGAAGCGCTTGGCAGTCGCTTTATGGGTCTTGAGCTTCGGCATGAGATTCAGGAGTGGAGAAAAGAGTCAGGAGTGAAGCGCGGCGGGAATCCGCGGCTCGCTTCTTACTTTTTTCGAACGATGATGAAGAATTTTCCGCCTTGGCGGGAGAGCGCCTGGTCGATCACGACGTCTTCGCCCAATTGCTTGATAAACTTTTCCATGATTTCAACACCGAGCTGGGAATGGGCGCGTTCGCGGCCCCGGAGCATGAGCTCAACGCGAACCTTGTGGCCTTGTCCGAGGAATTTTTTCGACTGCTCAACGCGGTGGTCAAAATCGTGGGTTCCGATCTTGAGCGAGAGTCGAACCCCCTTAACGTCGACTTTCTTTTGCTTCGCGCGCGATTTCCGTTCGGTTTTCTCGAGCTGGTATTGGTAGGCTCCGTAGTCGAGAAGGCGACAAACTGGCGGGGCGGCGTTCGGAGCAACCTCGACGAGATCGTAGCCTCGCTCAAGCGCAATCCGAAGAGCATCAGAGGTTGGCACGACGCCGAGTTGCTGGTTGTGTTCGTCGATCAGTCGAACCTGGGGAACCCGGATGAACTGATTGACGCGAAGCCGTTTTTGAATCTCGAGCGCGGTTAGACGAATAAACGATCGGGGTCCCTCGCGAATCTTCGATTCGCGAGGAAAGGGGCGCGTTGACGAAGACCGAAGTGAATCCGATCCAGTATCGGAGACACGGAGGTCGCAGCCAACGATGACCCGTGGTGGAGATGGCGGGTATTGCACCCGCGTCTCGTCGGACAATTATCAACGGTGTCCAAGCAGAGTTCGCTTCAAAGTTTCAAATGCACAGGTGGGAAGCGAACGAAATCCCATGCACTCTAGGCTCAATGACTTCAGACGTCTCGCGAGCCAACGAGAAGTCCTATCCTGAGGTAATAGCACCCAAGGTGGCTATTCAGGAAGAAAACCACCCCAGATGGCTGTCGACTTTAAGCGACAGCGGACGCAAGCTGCATCGGCTGGAACGCTCGCGCGACCAGCGTCTTCACCTTGCTCGCAAATGAGTTGACACTTGCAGTTCCAGGGAACGTTGCGGATGACCCTGGGTTTCCGGCTTGCCGATGATAATTGTGAACGAACGGTCGATTATTAGGCATCCCCCGTCAGCACCCGAAGCGGGGCCTAACGGCGGAGTCTAATAGAGCTTTTTAGGAGGTGCGTTGCTTCATGGCCCGGTGGATTCGGCGTTCTATGTCGCGCCGTTTTATCGATTGGCGCTTGTCGAACTTTCTTTTTCCACGCGCAAGAGCAATTTCAAGCTTGATGAAACCGCCTTTAGTATAGAATGAAATCGGGACTACTGTCAAGCCCTGGGCCGAGCTTTTTCCGATCAACTCTCCGAGCTCTCGCTTCGAGAGGAGGAGTCGTCGATTTCGGGTTGGGTCGTAATTTACTTGGACGACTCGTGCGGGTTTATAGGGAGCGATGCGGACCCCAATAAGCCAGGCGCCTTTCGGGTCGATCGTGACGTAGCTCCCTTTGAGAGAAATTTCCCCACGCTTCGCCGACCGAACTTCTGGTCCGGTTAATTGGATTCCTGTTTCGTAACGGTCGAGAAGTTCGTAGTGGAATCCAGCGGCGTCGTTGGTCGCGAGGGTAGGCATAGAGCGTCAGGCCCAGTATAGCGGGTTCAGCTCGCACAACCAAGATGTTGACATCTTGACCCTTCATCCGTCAGGGTGGGGACAGTCGCACATTCCCAATGGAGGTGGTGCTATGCGAATGCCTTCTTCTGCCCGTGGCAACATCGAGCATTTGGCTTGGCGCTGGACGGTCTATGCCCGTCGCCTTGTCGATCGGACCCTACTCTTCGAAACAGTCTTCTTCTACTCGATGCTCTGGGTCGGCCTCCTCGGCGGTCCCGGGCTTTCCCCTCTGTTTTTGTGCTTGCCCCTTCGCCTACTCCTTCCGGTCGTGTTTTTCTTCGTCGGCGTGCTTCCCCTCGTGTTCGGGCTCATCTGCGCTAGCGAGGGGACACTCGAGGAAGCGGAACAAGATCGCCAAGTTTTTTTTCAGGCGCACCCGGTCGGCTGGATTATCAAGCGATGGAGGGCGAGATGTTGAAGCCCTTACCAGCAATTCTCTCCATCGAAGAAGCTCGCCGCGTCCATCGACGTCTGTCGATCGTGTATTTCGCGTGGTATCTTCTCGGCAATTCGGCGATCGTCTTCTGGGGCGAGGTTACGATGCTGCTGACCGGACTCATCTACTTCCTCGTGACCGACATTCGGGTCGTCGAGCTCGTTCCGACAGTGACAATCGGAATGAACGTCATCCTGTCCGTCTTCCTCACCTTCTCGGCTGTCCAGGATCATAGTCGGAGGAGGGTGGAACAGATGCGAAGAATTGCGCTTCGGGCGCATCCGATCCTCGGTTTCTTCTGGTGGTCCTATCAGTTCTGTTGCTTCTTGCGTTCCTCCGCCCAGTCAACCTTCGCTCAACCGCTCGTTCTCGTCCCTGATTTCGATGAGGACGACGACGAATCCGCTTAACGGCTCCGTGCATCTCGCGCGGAGCCGTCTTTCATAGAGAAAACTTGACGCGGGAGTTTTTCAGGAGTACGATACGCGCACGATGAGTCTTCAATCACTGCGCCATTACTTTAGCTGGCATTTCAACCTTGGCCTCGCGGCCCAGGCGCAGTTGACGTTGATCGCATAGTGTAGCCGAATCAGTAACGTCATCGAAGCCGGTCCCGCGAGGGCCGGCGCTTTTGTCATATGCATCAAATGATCATTTTCGACTTCAATCGAACGCTCTACGACCCTGAGGCGAATTGTCTCATGCCCGGTGCGCGAGAAGTCCTTCGCGCATTGCGCGAGCGAGGGTATTCCTTAGCTCTTCTGGCTCAAGCCGCGCCCTCTCGCCGTGAACGTATTCAAACGTTAGGGCTTGAGAAGGAGTTTGAGAAAATTGTTCTCACTACTGAGAAGGGCGAGAACGATATCGAAACAATTATCAAGGAAACAAAGGCGGACTCGGCGCAAAGTTACGTCGTGGGGGACCGTGTGCGGAAAGAAATTGCGTTTGGGAATCGGTGCGGCCTGGTTACGATCTGGGTTCGACAGGGCAGGTTCGCCCAAGAGCTGCCCTGTCGGACCGAGGAAGAGCCTCGGGCGACGGTGTCGAGCTTGATTGAGATTCTCGACATCATTCGTTAGCGGTAGTTCGTTGACAACTTCACATGTTGATCATTCGTCGGAGTGATCACGCCGGTTCAGCCGGGAAAGGAGCGGTATGTTGTATGAATCGCTTGCTGGACTCGTTCGCGCGTCCGGTCTTTGGGACGGACAGCGAGAGCGGACGCATGCTTTTCTTCTCTCGCCCGATCTGTTCATTCTTCAGCCAGCACAAGCCGCGGAACTTCAGGGAATCGGTCGGGCGCTTCAGGCTTGCCTCGGCGGGCTGGCGCGAATCGTTGCCATCTCGACAACGCCCGGATTGACCCACGGGAAGACCTGGGACATGATTGCGCGAATCTCCCGTACGGGCATCCCGGCCTACTACCACGAACTCCAAGGACTTGGGCCGAATCGGACCCCGGACATTTGCAAGGTCGACTTCATGGTTGATACGAAGGGGCGCTTCCAGATCGCTGAAATCGACGGTCACAATAAGCACGGTCTGGGGTACTCCACCCTCGCCGCGCAGGCTCGTCATTTTCTCGCGGGCGATCAGCGGTCTTTCCCAGGCGTGGTTACCGTTCTGGTTGACGCGATCCGCAAGCGCGGACACAACGAGTGTACCTTACTCACGGCTGACCAGGAGCGCTTCTATCTGCCGGAGTGTGAAATTCTCGCGAAGGCGCTCCAGGCCGCCGGGATCGCCTTGCGGGTTGTGAGTGAACGTGAGCTCTCCGTCGGGGAGCTCAAACTCGGAATGCTCTTCGTGGATTTTCCCTTCATGTTCAAGAATCAGGATCTCATCGCCGGGCTCGTTGACCGCTACCGGAAGGGGGAGATTGCATTCCTTATTCCGCCGAAGCCCTTCCTCGGGTCGAAGGCCCTTCTCGCGCTCCTGCGCAACGACGGCCAGAACCCCGAGCTCGAGGCGATCCTCCGTGCGCACATCAAGGCTGAAGCGCTCGACACGCTTCGTGCCGCGATTCCGCCGACTTGGCTCGTCGGGAAGCGGTCGGGCGAACTTCCGAACCCGAACGGCAACGGCCATCGCTTCGTACTGAAGGAAGCGGTGTCGAGTGGCATGAAGGGAACGATCTTTTCGGACGATCCGCGCTTCCCGACCGTGCTCGCTTCGGCTCAGCGTTCGATTTTCCGGAGCGTGCTTCAGGAGGAAGTCGAAAACCACCCCTTCCGTTTCCGGTACTTTTCGCCCGAGGGCGCGGAGTTGGAAGCCGAGTGGTTCGTTCGGGCAACGGTTCACTATGCGCAGGGTGCGATCGCTGATCTCATCGTGACCGCTCGCCAGGACCGAAGCGTTCACGGGGCGAAGGATTCCCTTCAGCTCGGCGCAATCGTGAGCGGATGATCAACAAAAGAGAGCAGGAGACCCATGGAATTAGGACGCCAGGGCCTTCCCACTCCCCAGCACCTAGCCTAGACCAACTCGGAAGGATGTCAACTCATCTTGAACGTGCGTCCAAGGCTACTCTTCCGATTGGAGGATCGGAGAGTACGGTTTTTTCGCGGCGCCTCAAGCTTGAGGCGCCGCTCTTCTTTTTGTATTGACAAAATCGGGATCAGATCGCATACTCTCCCTGGTTCTTTGTATCATTGCAAGGGCGCAACAAGGAGGAAGACATGGCCGTGCGCTCGAATTCTTACAATGTCTGGATCCTCACAGGGGCCTTTCTGGGATTTGCCGGGGCGATGATTGTTCGACCCGAGTTCTGGTGGCTGGGACTCATCAGCGGGATGCTGGCACTCGGTTTCGTGCGGGCTCTCCCGACGCTCTTCCTTGCGCTCGTGATGTTGTTCTTGTACGGCATTCGTCGAACGGTTCAATGCCGCTTGGTCTATGTGGCCCTGGCAGGCTGTCTCGTCTCGGGCGCCTTGTGGTACCTTCTGTTTCTGTACGGATGTGAACGGTTTCCTATCGTTAAGGTTTCGCTACCCGGGTGCGTGTTTTTTCTTTCGTTCCTACCAGCGTTGTTCCTTGCGATTTTCTCCGTGATCATCATCGGGTATCTCGTGGTTCTTATGGTTTATCCAAAAGGGGATCCGGATGATGACGCACAGGACTGGAGCCACTACGCCTGGAGGGCCAATCCTCTAGTTCTAGCCTGGATTCTCGCCCGATACCTCGTCGATGTTGCGCCGCGAATCATCCGCTGGGGCTTGAAATCTCCCGGTGTAACGATAGGCGCAGGCCTCGCCATCGGTTCGGGAGTCAACCATGTCTTGGACGGGCAGGCGGTTACGGGTGCCGTTGTCGGATTCGTCCTCGGCGTTTCGGTTGTGGTCTTCAGGCGCGGTCTAGTTACGAAGTCAGCCTGATCGTTCTGGCGGCTCCTCATCAATGAGGCGCCGCCTTCCATTTTCGGAAAGAGCGTGGCAGTGTAGAATGGAGATACTATGCCTTCTCTTAGCGACCAGCTTTCGAAACGCATCGCAAAACGCGCCGTAGCCATATGGCCGGAGCTTCAGGAGAAGTTGCCGTCGGTAAAAGTCGAACGACCCGCTGATCCGAAAAACGGTGACCTCGCAACAACGCTCCCGCTTCAGCTTGCCGGAATCCTTAAGCGTTCGCCGCTTGAGATTGCGGAAAAATTGAAGCAAACTGGGCTATCCCTCCCTGCCCTTGAGGAGCCGGTTGTCGCCGCGCCCGGCTTCTTGAATTTTTCTCTGAAGAAGAGCTGGCTTGCGAAGCAGCCGAAGCGCATTCTCGCGTCCGGATCCAACTATGGCCGAAGTGAGATCGCGAAGCGCGAGCGCATTCATCTTGAGTTCATTTCGGCTAATCCGACCGGACCGCTAACGCTCGGGAACGGACGCGGCGGCTTTACCGGAGATGTTCTCGGGAATGTTTTGTCGATGAGCGGCGCACGCGTCCATCGAGAGTACTATGTGAATGATGTGGGGAAGCAGGTTGAGACGCTCGCCGAATCAATTGTCCGGCGCTATTTTCAGCTGCAGGGGATTCCCGTTGAGTATCCCGAGTATTGTTACCAGGGAGCCTATGTTACTGAACTTGCAAAAACGCTTCCGCTTGAGGGCGTGAGTCTAACGCATATTGAAAAAGCGAAGGCGCGAATCCAGGGTCAAGCGATTCGGCGAATGCTCTCGGGGATAAAGCAACTGACTCGACGGGTGATGAAGGTTCGCTTTGATCGATTTTTCCTTGAGTCGGAGTTATATAGGAAGAAGATCGATCAACGGATGCTTAAGCTGCTTCGCGAGCGCGACCTAGCGTACGAGAAGGAGGGAGCGCTCTGGATGAAGACTTCGGACTATGGAGATGATAAAGATCGCGTCCTCATCAAAGCGAACGGCGAGAAAACCTACTTCTTGTCTGACGTCGCCTATCTCTGGGAGAAGTTTGCGCTTCGCCGTTTCGACCGCGCGATCCTTCTTCTTGGCGCGGATCATCATGGCTACGTCAATCGGATGCAGGCAGTTACCCAGGCGCTCGGCTGGCCCGGGCGGCTTGAGGTGAATATTTTTCAGCTCGTTCGCCTCATGGACCAAGGGAAAGAAGTTCGGATGTCGAAACGGAGCGGAACTTTTGTTACGCTCGATGAGCTCATTCATGATGTTGGCTTGGACGTGGCCCGTTTCTTTTTCCTCATGGTCGGTCCGGGAACCCACATGGACTTCGATCTTCAGCTCGCGAAGGAGCATTCAGAAAAGAATCCCGTCTACTATGTCCAGTATGCTCATGCCCGAATTGTTAGCTTACTGAAGAAGGCGAAGCCCTTGTTAAGAAAAAAACAGGTAGCTCGCAAAGCTCCCGTCACTGACCCGAGCGCCTTTACTTTAGTGAAAACTCTTCTCGAGTTTCCGGAGCTTGTTGAGCGGTCGGCGCGAACGCGGAATGTCAGCGAGCTTCCGCCCTATACGATTCGGCTGGCCACGGATTTTCATACCTTTTATACGAAGGTGCGTATTATCAACGATGGAGTAGTTCAACTTCCGGCCCTCGAGCTCGCGCAAGCAACCCAGCTCGTTCTCGCTCAATCCCTCAACCTCTTGGGTGTTCGGGCGCCGGAGAAGATGTGATCCCGAGCAAGGGATCATCCTGAGCGAAGGATCTCACTAGCTAAACAAGGAGAATTTCTTATCAATGCGCATCGGAATCGACTGTCGGACTATTCTCAATCCTGACCACGGCGAAGGCGCCGGTGTTGGGCACTATACCTATTATCTCGTCATGAGCCTTCTGGATGCCGATCGCCAGAACGACTACGTGCTCTTCTTTGATTCTCGAATGAAGCAGGTCGGGCCCTTCCGACGCGACAACACAACGATTCGTTTCTTTCCTTTCTCACAATACCGCCGCTTCCTGCCCTTCGCGTATTCACATCTTCTCATCTCAGCCACCTTGAATCGTGAACGCCTCGATCTTTTTCACGCTCCAGCGAACATTATCCCGCTCGGATACACGAAGCCCTCAGTAGTGACAATCCACGATCTTGCGATCTATCAAAATCCTCACTGGTTTCCAGCCCAGCTTTTTTCGACGCGCCTTCTCGTCCCGCAAACACTCAAGCGAGCACGCGCCGTGCTCGCCGTTTCCGAGAATACCGCGCAAGATTTGCGCGAGCTATTTCGAGTTCCGGAAGAGAAAATTGCCATCATTCCCGAAGGCGTTGATCTTGAACTCGCGCGCAGGGTTCAAGCGGTTGATCCGCGGAAGCGCTTCGGATTGCCCGCGCACTACCTCTGCTTCGTCGGAACGCTTGAACCGCGGAAGAATCTCGTTCGCCTCATCGAAGCCTACGCCGATCTTCGGAAGCGGAACGCTGCGCTTGAGCACATCCCTCTTGTGCTCGCCGGGAAGCGCGGCTGGAAGTCAGATGCTATTTTTCAGGCGGTAAAGACGCATCATCTCGAGACCTCGGTTCGTTTCCTCGATTACATCAGCTTACCCGAGAAGGTCGGATTACTGCGAAACGCCCGGGCTTTTGTCTTTCCTTCATCCTATGAAGGTTTTGGCCTACCCGTACTCGAAGCGCTGGCTCTTGGGACTCCGGTCCTGACGAGCAACCTCTCCTCCCTCCCTGAGGTCGCGGGAGACGCGGCGGAGTACGTTGATCCGGAGAGTACGGAATCAATCGCAAAGGGGATTGAGCGCATCCTCTTCGACGAACCGCTCCGAAAACGGCTCCAGGCCAACGGCCTCGTCCAGGCTGCGAAGTTCAGCTGGGAGAAAGTCGCGCTGCGAACCGTCGCGCTCTACGAGAAGCTCGGGGCGTCTTTACACGAATAGCGCTTTGCGCTAGAACGGGAACTGCTACGGCAGTACCTTTTTTGTTCAGGGGAAGTTCCTCTGAGGCTTGGACCGTTTTCCCGATCGGGAAGACTGGAGGAGTGATGCGAGTTTTCTGGACGCTCGTGCTCGTGTTCGTGTGCGCCGGAGCTGTCCTGGCCGAGGACCTCGATCCGAATGTGATCTGGGCTCAACGGGCGGTTGACGCGTACGTGGCTGCGGTCAGGGATCGCGACCTCCCGGCTATGACCGAACTCTTGACCGAGGACTTCGTGGCCGACTACCGGTTCGAGTCCGACTGTGGGGGGACTCCTCCGGTCAGCCACGGGAAGTGCGAACATCTTCTCGGCTGGGCCGGGCAGTGGCTGGTTCCGGACAGCTTGAGCTGCTCGATCAGCCGCCCCACGTTCGTGATGATCAAACCGGGAGAGTGGCTCGGTACCGGGGCTCAGTTCTTCCTCACGATCCACTTTACCTACGGTCCGATGAAGGTCGTCCATACCAAGGAGTTCTTGATCGTCGAGGATCCTTCGGGCCGGTCCGGTTATCAGATCCGGCGGATCACGACCATTATTCCGCCCGGGCCGCCGCAGTGAGATTTTGTTCCACCTGAGCCGAGCGCTTCTGCGCCCGGCTCTCTTCATTTCACGCCCTTGCCGGAGAAGCGTGAAATACGTACACTAGTGAACACGCTTAAGCACTGTTCTTGCGCGCTATGCCTGGCCCGCTTTCCCTGCCCCAACTCGAAGAAGAGGTCCTAAAACGCTGGAAGAGCGAGAGGATTTTTGAGCAAACGCTCGAGCAGACAAAGGGCAAGCCTCATTTCGTTTTCTACGAAGGCCCGCCCTACGCGAACGGCCAACCCGGCGTTCATCATATGCTCTCCCGGGCCTATAAGGACGCGATTGTCCGGTATAAGACAATGCGCGGTTTTCACGTCGGCCGCCGCGCCGGCTGGGACACCCACGGCCTTCCGGTTGAGATGTTCGTTGAGAAGCAGCTCGGGATAAAATCGAAGCGCGAGATCGAAGAGGTCATCGGCGTCCAGAAGTTCATTGATGAGTGCCGGAAGAATGTCTTCTTGATGAAGTCGGATTGGGAAGCCATTACCGAGCGGATGGGCTATTGGCTCGATTTCGAGAATGCCTACGTTACCCTAACGCCCGAGTTCATCGAATCGTGCTGGTGGATTTTTTCCGAGATCGAGAAGAAGGGCCGGCTCTACAAAGATTTTAAAGTTGTGCCGCTCTGTACGCGCTGCGGAACCGCCTTGTCGTCCCACGAAATGGCGCAGGGATATAAGAAGGTAGAAGATAGCGCGGTGTTCGTGAAATTCAAAGTGAAAAGTGATAAGGGGCAAGTGAAGAAAGGGGATTACATTCTCTCCTGGACGACAACGCCCTGGACCTTGCCCGGGAATGTGGGGCTGGCGGTTGGGGAGGAAGTCGAGTACGTTCTTATCTCGATTCAGAATGAACGTTTCATTGTGGCGAAGACTCTCCTTGAAAAGATTTTTGGATCTCAAGTTACCGGAACCACATTTTATGGCAAGGACATGCTTGGTGTCGCATACGAACCGCTCTTCCCTGGCGCGATTCCTGAGTCAACGCCGGGCTATGAAAATGCCTTTAAAGTCTACGCGGCAGATTTTGTGACAATCGATGATGGAACCGGCGTAGTCCACACGGCAGTCATGTACGGCGAAGACGATTACAAACTCGGCGAGAAGGTCGGACTTCCGAAAGTGCATACGGTCGGCCGCGACGGGAAGTTCAACGAGCTCGTTCCGAAATGGGCGGGCTGGCCGGTTAAGCATAAAGACAAACCGACCGAGGAAAAAACGACCCGAGCCATCATTGATGATTTGAAGGAACGCGGCCTCCTCTATACGGAAGAGACCTACGCCCACGATTATCCCTTCTGTTGGCGCTGCGATACCCCGCTTCTCTATTACGCGAAAGACTCGTGGTTTTTTCGGACGACCGACGTGAAAGACAAGTTGATCAAGATGAATCAGTCGATCAACTGGGTCCCGGCGTATATCAAAGAAGGCCGGATGGGCGAGTGGCTCGAGAACCTTCAGGATTGGGCGATCTCGCGCGAGCGCTACTGGGGGATTCCTTTGCCGATTTGGCTTTGCGATAAAGATGAGAGGCATCGGACCGTGATCGGCGGCTATGAAGAACTTCAAAAGCGCGCCGCGACCGCGTTGTCTGATCCGTTTGATCCGCACCGACCAGGTATTGATGCGGTTACACTTTCCTGCGACCAGTGCGACGGACTCATGACGCGCGTCCTCGACGTAGCGGACGTTTGGTTCGACTCCGGCTCGATGCCGCTCGCGCAATGGCATTACCCCTTTGAGAATACAAAGCTCATCGATTCGGGCGAGCAGTACCCCGCGGATTTCATCGCCGAAGGAATCGACCAGACCCGCGGCTGGTTCTACACCTTGCTCGCGGTCGCGGCGCTCCTTGATCGAAAAGCGCCCTACAAGAACGTCGTCTCGCTCGGGCTCGTCAACGACGCCGAGGGGAAAAAGATGTCGAAGCGGCTCGGGAACCTCATTCTGCCGACTGAACTCTTTCCGAAATTCGGCGCTGACGCGGTTCGCTTCTACCTCTATACGATGAGTCAGGCCGGGGACTTTAAAAACTTCGATCCAAAGGGCGTTGACGAGGTTGTGAAGAAAGTTTTTTTCATTCTCATGAACGTCGTCTCCTTCTACGAACTCCATGCGCCTTCCTCAGTAGACGATGCGCCGAAAGGCAAGCACATCCTCGACCGTTGGATTTTCGCGAAGCGCAATGAGCTCGTGAAGAATGTTACGGAAGAACTTGAAGCCTACGATTTGACCGGCGCAGGACGAGCGATTGCGGAATTCGTGACTGACCTCTCGACTTGGTACCTGCGCCGAAGCCGCGACCGTTTCCGCGAACCCGGAGCGGAACGCGACCAGGCGGGAAACATCTTACGCGTTGTCCTGCTGGACCTTGCGAAGCTCCTCGCGCCCTTCTCTCCAATGATTGCCGATGTCGTGTACCTAAAGCTTCAGGGCGGGCTGGCCAGCGTTCATCTCGAAGCCTGGCCGAAAGCGCAGGGAGGGTCTGAGGAAAAGCTACTCCAATCGATGACGCAGCTCCGTCGCTACGTAGAAGCTGGTCACGCAGCCCGCGCGAATGCCGGGGTACGCGTGCGCCAGCCGCTCGGTGAAGTCGTCATCAAGAGTTCAGTCCTACCTGATGATGTTGAAACAGTATTAAAGGATGAGCTGAATGTTCTTCTTGTCCGCTACGCTGAAACGCTTCCGAGCGGCGCAGGGTGGTCGATTCAAGACGACGGCGTTATTGCGCTCGCGCTCAGCACCACGCTGACTGAAGAGCTCCGCGAAGCCGGCTGGGTTCGGGAAATTGCCCGGCATATCAACGACGCGAGGAAAACCCTTGGAGTTGATCGTAACGACCTCGTGCGAATTCGCTGGAGCGCCCAAGGAGCGCTGGCGGACGCGATTCGGAAGCATAGCGACGAACTTACGTCGCTCGGAAAAGCCCGTTCGATGGAATATGCTGACTCGCTCGAGAACGCTCGGGAGGTTGAATTCGACGGCCAGCGCTTCGGGCTTTCGGTCGAGAAGGACTAGGCAGATGGGAAGGATCGATCACGTCACCAGCCTCATTCTCACGCGGCGGCCGCTTCGAGATTTTGATCGTCGGATCGTTGTCTATACCCGGGAGCTCGGGAAGCTGACGCTCACCGCGAAAGGGACCCAGCGGATTGTCAGCAAGCTCGCGGGATCGCTCGAGCCGCTGACCGAGGCGCAGGTAAGCTTTGCCCGCGGACGAACGAATCGTATTATCGGGAGCGTCCGGCTTCAGTCCTGGGAAGGATTGCGGGAGGAGCTTCGGCGCCTCGCGGCCGCGAGTTTTCTTTTTGATGCAGTCGACCACCTTGTTCAGGATGAACACGCGGACGCCGAGCTCTACGACCTCATTCGGGATACGATAACGTCAATCGCCGGAGCGACTCCACAGAGTCTTGGCCTACTTGTTCGGCGCGCGCTTTGGCGGATGATTGACCGTCTCGGGTTTCGGCCGCGCTTCGATCGTTGCGTGACGTGCGGGAAGGAATTGGGCGAATCCCGCTCCTACTCGCCTTCGATGGGGGGAGCGCTCTGCGATTCTTGTAAAGATCGGGCAAGTGACGGCGTTCAGTTCACTACGGCCGCCGCCCTGGCGCTCGATCGGCTCCTAACTGAGACAGAAGCGGAGAGTGCGGGGGGTGCGGTCGACCGTTTGGCCGCGCAGATCGTAGAGTCAACCTTGCTGGCCCATCTCGGAGAGCGTCTTCCGACCGATACATTCTGGAGAAGCATGAATCGGGCGTCCGCGCTTGCCGTCTGATCTGCTATACTATAGTGCGTGAAGAAATCCCCACGCATTATTCGACCTCAGTCAGCGCCGAGTCCGCGGACGATTCGACCGGATGCATCCACTATTCAGCCGGAGCCGAAATCCATCCTGCAAAGGCCGAGTTCAGCGCCGTCCCAGTCAACCGCAACTTCGAACACCGCTGATGCCTTCGCGAAGGTCATGACGAGCGCTTTTGCTGATGAGTCCCGGGTTGATATGACGAAGTTGAGCCGAAAGCCAAAACGCTCCTGGAAGAAATTCATCGTGTTTTCGAGTATTCTCCTCGGACTCGCTGCCGCGGTAGCCGGCTTCTTCGTTTTTACCGCTGCGGATCGTTTTACTGGCGATGGTGTTCAGCTTCAGGTAACGCTTCCTGAGACGCTCGCCTCGGGCGGAGAGGTAACCGTTCTCGTTGAACTAGAGAATTCGGAGGCAGTAACGCTCCAGAATCTCCAAATAGCCGTAACCTACCCCCAGGGCTTTACCTACGAAAGCGCGAGTGAAGAACCGACCAATAGCGCGAAGAACGCTTTCCTCTTCGATAACCTCGCGCCCGGACGAAGCGCCCGGCTTGAGATTAACGGCCGGCTCGTTGGAAATATCGGCGAGACCCGAAGCTTTACTGCGACTGCGGCCTATACTCCCGAAACCTTCAACTCCGAATTCACGACTGAAGCGAGCGCTGACGTGACGCTGGCCGATTCAGTTCTTGAGGTGAAGTTTGAAGGCCCGACGCGCGTTGTGCCTGATGCTCCAATCCCATTTACGGTTACTTACACGAATCGCTCGACAAAACAGATGCGCCTCGCCCGCGTTCAGCTCGAATTGCCGGAAGGCTGCAGCGTTGTTTCTTCAGAGCCAGCGCTCGATAATGACCAGGCCTGGGCTATTCGTGATTTAGCCCCGAACGCTGGCGGAACCCTGACCTTTACCGGGACCTTCAGCGGCGAGATCGGGAGCCTCCACGAGATTCGCGTCCGGGTCGGGTTGATTGGTAGCGACGGCAGTTTCCAGCTCCAGACTGAGAAGCAAATTATCACACAGATTGTTCAGCCGTCGCTCACCTTTACCTTAGCGGTGAATGATTCGACAGTTGATAGTTCGACGAGCTTTGGAAGCGCGCTCGAATATGTCGTCCGTTATGAAAACGCGACCGATGATACCTTGAGTGATGCGAGCATCGAGTTGACAGCGGAAGGGAGTGTTTTAGATTGGGATAGTTTTGACGCCCCTGATGCCCAAAAACCCGTGCGTGATGGAACGACCTTGCGCTGGACGAAGGATGAAGTAAGCGCGCTCGGAGAAATTGCGTCCGGGGAGACGGGCGATGTCCGCTTTTCCATTCGCGTGAGCGAAACGCCTTCCGAAGCGAACGGAGCTTTCTCCGTGGTGAGTAATGCCCGCTTTACTGCAACATCAAAAGATCTCGGGGGCCCGATCGAAGCAAGTGCTGGGCCGCTGACGACGAAAGTGAATACCGAGGTAACGCTCGGAACTGAAGCGCGGTATTACGAAGAGGATTTTACAAAGCTCGGCGACGGTCCGCTTCCGCCGCGCGTCGGTTCGACAACGAGATATCGAATCCGTTGGACTCTCGAAAACTCGATCAATGATGCGACAGGTCTCGCTATCCGAGCTACTATCCCAAGCAGCGTATTTTGGACTGGGCGCTCCGTAACAGCATCGAGCGGGACGCTCAACTTTGATCCCACAAAACGCGAAGTCGTCTGGACGCTTGATCGCCTTCCGGCTGGAGTAGGCTCGAAAACAGGGAAAGTGACCGCGGAATTTGACGTGTCGATCAGCCCAACGAGCGCTGATCTCGGGTCAGTGATGATTCTCGTCGATGGGGCGAAGCTGACCGGAACCGATGGTTTTACAGGAGCCACATTGGAACAAACGCGCGATGGACTCACGACAAACTGCGAAACTGATCAATATGCACACGGCCAGGGTACGGTCCAGTCGGCTGAAGGAGAAAACACGAATGGCTAGCAAGACTTTTCGTATTGAGAAATCGTCTCGGAAGAGTCAGGCGCGGCTTGGGCTTCTCCGGACGGCCCACGGCCGGATTGAAACGCCGGCGTTTATGACGATTGCAACCCGCGGCTCGGTTCGGGCGCTTGAGGTTGAAGCGCTTCCGAAGCTCGGGGTTCCGATTGTCCTCGCGAACACCTACCACCTTTGGATTCGTCCCGGGCTCGATCTCATCAAAAAGGCGCGCGGGCTGCACCGCTTCATGCACTGGTCGAAGCCGATCCTGACTGACTCGGGCGGGTATCAAGTTTTTAGTCTATCCGGCATTAGGACAATTTCGGATGAGGGCGTGTCCTTTCGCGATGATGTCGACGGAACGCTTCGTATGCTTTCCCCCGAGGAGTCGATGCGGATTCAAGGGGTGTTGAAATCCGATATTGCGATGGCCTTCGATGAATGTCCCTCGTATAACGCGTCCCGTCCAGTCATTGAGTTAGCTGTCGAGCGGACGACGCGCTGGGCCGAACGTTGCCTAAAGACGAAGCGGCCGAAGGGCCAACTCCTCTTTGGGATTGTCCAAGGAGCAAACGTGAAAGATCTCCGGATTCAGCACGCTCGGACGATCGGCGCGATGCCTTTCGACGGCTATGCTGTTGGGGGCGTTGCGATGGGCGAGCGCGTGCAAATGGAGGAGTCGGAAATTCACCGCGTTCTTGACTGGGTCGTCCCTGAGCTCCCCGGGGAGTCGCCGCACTATCTTATGGGCGTTGGACCACCTAACCAGATTGTTGACGCTGTGAAGCGGGGAGTCGATCTTTTCGATTGCGTGCTTCCAACCCGAAACGCCCGCCATGAGCTTTTGTACGTCTGGCGTAAGAAAGCTGCGGTAGGCGATCGAGCGTTTTGGGATACGCTAAAGATTACTCGGTCCGAGTACGCGAGCGATCTTAGCCCAATTGATCCGACCTGTGACTGTCCGACTTGCCGAACAACGACCCGAGCCTACCTTCGACATTTGTTCGCGACTGAAGATCCGCTGGCTGCTCGGTTTGCAACAATCCATAACGTCCGTTTTTATCAGCGGCTCATGGAAGCGATCCGGAAGGCGATTCGGTCCGGGAAATTCTGATTCACATTTGTAGCGATGTTTACAAAACATGAAAAATGTGCTATATTGTATTTGTCTGAATTGAAACGAAAAACAAAGAGAACATGAAGGCGACGGAAAAAACCCAGTACTCGATCGCATTCCTTCTTCAGGAATTGCTTTTTGATATCGTTCGCTTCCCGTTTTGGTGGTACACGCGGGGGCTTATGAAGGTTGTTCGGGCCTGGATCCGAGAGGTACGCATCGCCCTCGAGCGGCTTTCGGTGCGCATTTGGCTCCAGAACATGTTTACCCCGATGTACGGGGATTATACAAAGAGCGGACGAATCATCAGCTTCTTTTTGCGCATCTTCGTTCTCATCTGGCGTTTGATCGGGCTTATCCTTTGGTCCGCATTTTTTGGGATTCTCGTCGTCCTTTGGGTTGCGCTTCCTGTGTTGATTGTCTATGCCATCATCCGTCAATTCTAACCCGACGAACGAAATGCCCCGCGCCGCGTGCTCGACCTGCGGCGGGGACGGGTATTTCGTCGATCAGACAAATCACGATACAACGTGCCTGACCTGCGACGGGGTTGGATTTGTGTTGCCATATGGCAATCGCGGACTCTATTGGAAGAAGCAACTCGGTCGTCGAGTGGTCACCGGTGAATTAACTGCACGGCGTTTACGGATCTTCATCGACACGATCCTTATCCTTTTTGGAACCCTCGGTTTTGCGCTTGGTTTCTGGGAGCTTTATCGAATTCTTCTCGACGGCGGGACGCCGCTGGACTTTTGGGATCTCAATAATCTCAGCACGCGCATCTTCTGGTTGTCGTTATTTATTGACTGCTACGTGTACTATCGGATTGACCGCGACCGGCGTCCGCGAAAAGTCCTGCAGGCCCAGAAGAACGAAGCGCCGCTCATAGCGGCTCCACAAAGTTTTGAAGCCTGGGTCAATAGCAACGCGCTTGAGAACGTTGCCGACCTCTTAAGCTTCGAAGCAGAACGAGCGCTTCAGACCGCCTGGACCATTGCCGATAAATTGAATCATCGCGAAATTAATCCGTCGCATCTTCTTGCCGCGCTCCTCTCGAGCGAAACCGCGGCGATTATTTTTACCCGCCTTGGACTCAATCGGAAAACACTTGCCGAGCGGATGGCAAAATTTTTCTCAGGCTTGCCCCAGGATTGGGCTGATGAGCCGCGCCTTGGACGAGTAACGAAGGCACTCTTTTTCTCGGCCTACGTCGAAGCTGAACGAACGAAGCGACCGCAAATCGGCGTTCCAGAAATCCTCGTTGCGATTGCAACAACCGACGAGCGGACGAGCGAGCTCTTTGACGATTTGAATGTGAGCGAAACGAAGCTTCGGCAGGTTGTGGCGTGGATCCATATTACGGAAATGCTGCGTGCGCAGTATAAGCGTTATCGATCGCGCAGCGCTTGGCGACCGAAGCACGGCATGAACCGCGCCATGACCGCGCAGGAAACCCGACTCCTCAATCAGTTTGGCCATGATCTTACGGACTTAGCTGGTTCAGGCGCGCTCCCGCTGACCGTGGGCCGGGTTCACGAACTCGATGAGTTGTATCGGGTTCTCGAGCGAGGCGGAAGTCCGATCCTTGTTGGAAATTCGGGCGTTGGAAAAACGGCGATTATCCACGGGCTCGCTCAGCGCATGGCGGCCGACGATGTTCCGGGTCCTTTGAAAGATAAACGCTTGGTCGCTTTGTCCGTACCGGCGCTGGTCGGCGGAGCTAAATCGATGGGACAGCTCGAAGCGCGGATGAATCGCATACTCGAGGAGGTCATCAGGTCCGGGAACGTCATTCTCGTTATTGAGAATGTCCAAACGCTCATCGGCGTTTCCTCTTCGGGCGGCGATAACCTTGACCTTTCGGACGTACTCGCTCAAGCGGTCGGAAACCGTCTGTTCCAAATTATTGCGACGACAACGCCGATCGACTATCGACGCTCGATCGAAGGGAAAACCGCGCTCGCGAGTTTGTTTACGAAGACGGAGATTGAAGAAGTCGATACGGAGAACGCGATTCTCGTGCTTGAATCGAAAGTCGGCCCGGTTGAATATCAACACAACGTCTTTTTCACCTACGATGCACTCGAGAAAACGGTAACCCTCGCTCAGCGCTACCTCCACGATCGCTACCTGCCTGAGAAAGCGATCGCGCTTCTTGAAGAAGTTGCGGTTGAGGTTCGGAAAACGAAGGGGAAGAACGCCTTTGTTGAGGCGGAAGATGTCGCGCGAATTGTTTCAGAGAAAGCGCACGTCCAGGCAACGACCGTTACGCAATCAGAAACCGAAAAACTGTTAAACCTCGAGTCGATCATGCACCGGCGGATGATCGGTCAAGATGAAGCTGTGTCGGCGGTTGCCGCCGCCTTGCGACGGGCACGGACCGAACTTCGGGATCCGAAACGCCCGATCGCCAACTTTCTCTTCCTCGGTCCGACCGGAGTTGGAAAAACCGAATTAGCGAAAACGGTTGCCGAGGCCTACTTCGGGGAGGAGACAGCGATGATTCGGATTGATATGTCCGAGTATCAGGATCCCTCGAGTATCGCCCGCCTGATTGGGGCGCCGCCCGGCTATCAAGGTTCAGGCGCTGGCGGGCAGCTGACCGAGGCGGTCCGCGCACGTCCCTTCTCGCTCGTTCTCCTCGACGAGCTTGAGAAAGCGCACCCGGATGTTTTGAACCTCTTCCTTCAGGTCATGGACGATGGACGCCTGACCGACGGAAGCGGCCGAACGATCGATTTCACGAACGTCATTATTATCGCGACCTCGAACGCCGGAACTGCGCTCATTCAACAGCGCATTGGCGAAGGGCACACGCTTGAGTCCATTCGGATGGAGCTGATCGCGAATGAGCTTGGTCGCTTCTTCCGTCCGGAGTTTTTGAACCGCTTCGACCGCATCATTGTCTTTAAGCCGTTGACAAAGGAAGAGGTTGTCGAGATTGTTCGGCTTATGCTCGGGACGATCGCGCATCAACTTGCCGATCGAGGCATAAACTTTATTGCGTCCGATGAAGCGGTTCGCGAGCTTGCCGATATCGGTTTTGATCCGATGTTTGGGGCTCGGCCCTTGCGGCGCGCGATCCAGGAGCGGGTCGACAACGCGCTTGCGAACTTCCTCCTCCAGGGCCAACTCTCACGCCGCGATACGGCTATTCTCGAAGTTGGCGGCGTTATTCGCGTCGAGCAGGCGCCCGAAGTGTAGCGAAAAATGTACAGTGCATTGCGCTGAGTGGCCGAAGACGGTATGATTTTTGTATTCACCCCTAACATCTTTTTCTATGGCCTGTCTCGCCGCCCCCGTCGCAACTGCAGTTGTCACAACCGTTCTGCGGAAAAAAATTCCCGCGCGGTATCATATTGAATGGTTGAACGCGATGCTCTGGGGCGGATCGATTATGCTTCTCGTTGAGCACATTGCGCATCAGGAAATTGTCCCGTTTCCTCCTTTTCTGACGGCGATGCGGAGTCCGCAAGAAACGTGGGTGATGTTAAAGGAGCTCCTGACCGTTGGCGGAACAATGACTCTAGCGATTGTCGCGCTCTGGGCTGTCATGGTCCTCATTGCGAATACGGTCGCCAGTCGTTCAACTGCCTCGCCTCGCGCCTAAGCCATGTGGCTGCTCACAACAGCAATTCCCGCTCTCCTGGCAACCTTTGCGTGGATACGTTTTCGTCCGCGCTTTCGCCTTGAACTCTTATGTTTGATGCTCTGGGGCGCGACCGTAATGATCCTCGTTGACCATCTCCTTGGCTATGAGGGCGGACCTTTTCTTGAGGCTAAGACGAATGGTCTCATGACGGACGCCACACTCCTTGGGCTCGTGATGCTGGCCCCGGTTTTCCTTATTTGGGGGATTGCGCTTCTTCGCGATCGGAAGAAAGCTCCGAAGATTACCCCAGCGCATTGACCGTTGTCTCATGATTTGCTAGCCTGCGCCTGCACTCAGCAGGCTCTTTGTCATCTTTCGAGAAAGGGGTTGTCGCATGCACGCTCTCGGTTCTTCCAGCCGTCTGACGCTTTCCGTCACGGTCGGCCGGAAGCGCGCCGACCTCCAGGTTCGTCCGAATCTGTTCGGGTCTGACTTAGCCGTTGTCGTCGGTCCGCCTGAATACCGCGGTCTTTTCCTCGTTCCGCGCTGGGAGGAGTTGATCCGTCTGATCACCCATCAGTCTTCGCGTCGCGCCTATCGCTATCGGCCTGAGGATCTTCGGTATCAGGCCGTCGGTTCGATTTACCACGCGATCCGTCAGGTCGAGCACGTTCTCACGTCGTACGGCCTCGTACTCGACCACGGCGAGAAATCGCTCATGCTTCGGGCGCGCCAGGCCGCACTCCACGCGAACCAGATCGCGCTCGGGCTTCGGTCGGTGACCGTCGGGGAGACAGCTGAAGACTTGAAGGTTGTTGCCGGAGAGATTCTCCATGAACTCGGCGAGCCGCGGAATCTTCCGAAACGGGAGGGGAAGCAATACCTCTCCGATCTTCTTTCTGCTCGCGATATCCGCGGTCGGGCGAATGCAACGGTTGTGATGGTTCGTGCCATCGCGGCATCGGAGCGGTTTCGAGAGCGACTCGAGGACGGAATCATGCGAATCGAACCCGTCGTCATTGCGCGCCAGAAGACGCTCTTGAATCTTCATGAGCTCGCCTGGTTCGTGATTGATATGGCGCTCGATTTCGTAACGCATCTTGTCCAGCAGCTTGAGACCCGCCGTCAACGCTTCTACGAGAACGAGCTGACCGTGGCCCGTGCGCAGCACCGGCTACGCCAGCACGCTACCGAGTTGCTTCGGGTTGATGTCCACCCCTTCCTTGTTCCTTTGGGTTTTGTGGTGGACGAGTTTCGAGAGGCGGCGCTCAAGCTCCCAAAGCACCCCGAGGCCGCGGTTGCACTCCTGCTTCGTTCTCGCGAGTCGCTTCGCCTGGCCGAGATCCACGTCGAGCTTCAGCGTTTCATCTTCGTCTTGACCCGCATTCAGCTCGGCATTCGTCCGGTTCCGAAGGCAGGTGAACTCGAGGGTCGACGAGTCGCGCTCCGGAAGCGTTTCGCCGCCATCAACGACGAGGGCTTCCGTTTCCCGGTTCGCGGCCAGGTCCTCGCGCTCCTCGATCAGGCGAGTGAGCCGCTGGCGGTTCCGACCCGCGAGTCCTGCGAAATCGCCCGGGGTTTCCTCAAGCAAGCCGGCGACGTCCTCGGACGCCTGCCGACAATCTGATCCTTCTGCCCCCGCGCCGAGATTGCTTCGCCTTCCTAGGCTCGCAATGACCGGCGCGGGTTTTCTATTGTTCATTCGCCTTCGGGTAGCCTTTTGCTCCTCTGTCATTCCGGCCTTGAGCCGGAATCCATGGATGCCGGATCGTGGTCCGGCATGACAATGCAGGGAGAATCATACGCGCTTAGTAAAAGGTTTCAATCTCGGCGCGGGGTTTTCGTTTTCTTCTTGACTTTTTTGGCTAATTTTGTAGGATAACCACGTTTGTCCCGGCAGTTTTGGGGCGGACGACACCAGTGAACCTTCACAACAGGTACGAGGCGCGCTTCTGTGAAAGGAGGCTCTATGGCGCGCAAGTGGCTCCTGGTTCTCATGTCGGTCGCGTTGGCTTTGACTCTGCCGATCATGCAGAGCATGGCCGCGACCAACGCGATTTGCTTCGACCAGACCGCCCAGTCCGTCATCGGCGTGGCTACGACGGGTCAGCCCATCGACGGGGAGAAGACCGCGTTCGCCCTGACCAACGACGTCAAGATGAGCGTGTGGACGTCCGAGGTCGCCAACTACATCGGAACCACCAATGGAGGATGCGTCAACAGGAACGACGCCACTCTGACCAGTCGCTCGGAGGTGCGGCACATCGTCATCTTCGACGGCGCGGCCATCAACGAGGAGTCGTCGTTTGGAATTTCGCATCACCCGTCGAGCCAAGTGCTGGCACTCGGAATCGAGCGCGGACAGGCGCCGATCGACCCGACGGCGATGTTCACGGGCGAGATCTCCGACAAGGCCACCTCGACGACGGCCAGCATGACGCAGCCCGCGATGGTTCAACGTTCCGGAAGCGAGCGCGGAACCGCGCCGAACTTCATCGACGAGACCGCCTTCGCCACCTCAACGCCGGCGACCCTCTGCTAGCCGCGTACCTCGCGACTCGAGAGGCAGTAGCCTGATCCTTGCCCCGCACCACTGCAATGGTGCGGGGCTCTTTTTTTATTGACAAATGTTTCCCTTCGGAGAAGAATAGGCCTGCCATTTCGGCGACAAGGAGATAGTGATGAGTGGCAAAAGTGACGACGAAAAGCCGAAAGAAGAACCTCAAGAGCCGGTCGAGTATCCTGGGTCGACCCTATTCTGCGCTGGGTATCGTCCGGCCGGGGGAGGGAACGACGTTCCTGAAGAGGAATCTGAGGTTCCCAGCGTTGAGAAGAAGGACGACGAGCGGTAGACAACCTTGACGCGGGTCGGGCATACGAGTAGGCTTTGAGATGTTGCGGCTGGGTCTTACCCCGTTGGCAACAGCATGACGGCCTCCTTCCCATGGAGCGCGCAATGTCGATCGAATCTTCGCACCCTCCGTGACGACGTCAACAAGACGCCGTGTTCCCCGGGGCGACGCTACGCAGCGCCGCCCCATTTTCTTATCTTGTCAGTTCGGGCAATTCTTCGTATACTGGCAGGGATTTATGGCTGAGAAATCTGACATCATGGAAAAGCTCATCTCGCTTGCAAAGCAGCGCGGTTTTGTCTATCCTTCTTCCGAAGTGTATAGCGGAATCGGCGGCTTTTATGATTACGGTCCGCTCGGGGTTCAGCTGAAGCGGAATATCGAACGGCGCTGGTGGAAGCGTTTTGTTGAGTCGCGTTCGGATATGGCCGGGGTTGAGAGTACGATCATCATGAACCCGAAAGTCTGGGAGGCGAGCGGACACCTCTCGAACTTTACTGATCCGCTCGTCGAGTGCCGTGTTTGCCACGAGCGCTTCCGCGCCGACCATGTTGAGACGATCCAGGCCCATAAGCACCAAGGGCAGTTTACTGATCCGCGCGAATTCCAGCTCATGTTTAAGACTTTCGTCGGTCCGGTCGAAGAGGAGTCGAATGTCGCGTATCTTCGCCCGGAAACCGCGCAGGGGATGTTCACGAACTTTTCGAATATTTTGACGAGCGCCCGCGCGCGCCTGCCCTTCGGGATTGCCCAGATCGGGAAGGCCTTTCGGAATGAAATCACCTATCGGAATTTTCTCTTTCGGCTTCGGGAGTTCACGATTGCCGAGCTTGAATATTTCGTGAAACCGGGCGACGACGAACGCGCCTTTGATGAGTGGCTGAGCTTTATGCGCGACTCGCTCGTGAATGACTTTGGATTAAAGGAAGAGCATTTGAAACTCCACGAGCACCCGAAGGATACGCTCGCGCATTACAGCAAGCGGACCGTCGACTTCCACTATCAGTTCCCGTGGGGCTGGGACGAGCTCTGGGGAATTGCGAACCGAACGGATTTTGATCTTGCACAGCACGAAAAAGCGAGCGGAAAGAAATTCATCTACCGGGACCCGGAAAGCGGGGAGACCTACCGGCCTTTTGTCATCGAGCCGACGGGCGGAATTGATCGTCTCCTCCTCGCCGTTTTGCTGGAGTCGTACACGAAGATTGAGGGAGGCCGGACAACGACGACAGAGTCGAATAAAGAAGAGGAAGTCGTTTTGAAATTTCCGAAGCACCTTGCCCCGGTGCAGATTGCGATTCTTCCGCTCTCGAAGAAAGATCGCTTACCTGAAAAAGCCCAGGAACTCCTAGAGTTGCTCCGGCCGAATTTCGTTGTTCAGTATGACGACGTCGCCTCGATCGGCCGGCGCTACCGGCGGCAAGATGAAATCGGGACGCCTTACTGCGTCACCGTCGATTTCGATACTTTGAATGATAACGCTGTGACTGTCCGTGACCGGGATACGATGGAACAGGAGAGGATTCTTCTTAGCGAAATCCCTAGTTTTTTTTGCTCATCGTTTTAAAGGTTGACAATAGTGAAAAAAGGGGATATACTACCTATTACTAACACCCCTGCCCCTACGTCGAAAGGCGTAATGGCAGGTTTTTGTTTATGTTGCGCGTAGCCGTTTTTATTGATGGAAGCAATTTCTATAATGGGGCGAGTCGCCTTCTAAAAAGCGGCGCATTGCGATTCCCGATTCTGTTTAATTATGGTCTTCTTGCTCAATGGTTGGCGGGCGAGAGGAGGGTTGTTTCGAAAAACTATTACGTAGGTATCGTCCGGAGAGATCCCGGGAATCTCAATGCGAATGTAGACAGGATGGTTCGCAATCAGCAACGACTTTTCGCTTGGCTTGAGTCAGTAGACCAAGGCTATTCTGTTGTCCGAGGACACATTATGAAGCACCCGGATAAGACGTATCATGAAAAAGGCGTCGATGTTCGGCTGGCAGTAGATCTTGTCGAAGGCGCTTTTGAGGACCGTTATGACGTAGCGATTTTGATTAGCTCAGATACCGATTTAATTCCGGCGTTACAGCGAGTTCGAAAGTACAAGAAGACTGTTGAGTATATTGGTTTTGCGGACCGCCCAAGCTATGGCCTTCAAAGATATGCAAATATTACCCGCCTTCTCACGAAGGAAGAGATCTCGGCATATTTACCGACTACGTTATTCTCATCGTAAAAATGATCAGGGAACACATTAATCGGCCGTACAATGCGACAATATTAGGAAGCGGTCTTCGCGTATTAACGGTTCCCTTTCGGGACACCAAAGCTGTAACGGTCCTTGTCCTTTGTAAGGTCGGATCGCGTTTCGAGAGCCGAGCGGTGAACGGGATTTCTCATTTCGTTGAACACCTCATGTTTAAAGGAACGACGAAACGCCCGAACACGCTCGCGATCTCCCGTTTGCTCGACGGCGTCGGCGCGGAATACAACGCGTTCACGAGCAAAGACCATACCGGTTATTACGTGAAGATTAACTCGGACCATCTCGCCCTCGCGCTCGACGTTGTGGCCGATATGCTTTATCACTCGAAGTTCGATTCGACGGAGATCGATCGGGAGCGGAAAGTCATCATCGAGGAAATTAACATGTATGAAGATAATCCTCTCATGTACATTGAGGATCTCTTCGAAGAAGAGCTTTTCCGCGGCCATCCGCTCGGCCAGCTCATTGCCGGCCCGCGGTCGGTCATCTCCTCGGTGTCTCGGGAGACGATTCTCAAATTCGTCGAGCGGCATTATTTCCCGACGAATATGATGGTCGTTGTCTCCGGACGCTTTGATGAGGCGACCATCCTCAAGCAAATTTCGGAACAGTTCTCGGCCCCGACGTCTCGCCGTCAACCGCTCGCGCTTCGGCCCTACCGCTCCGTGGCGCAAGGTCCGCGCCTCCGGCTTCAAACGAAAGAAACGGAACAGGCACAAATCGGACTCGGCTTTCCGGCCTTGTCGTATGCGGATCGGCGGCTCCCAGCCCTCTCCCTCCTTTCGACGATCCTCGGCGGGAATATGAGTTCGCGGCTCTTCATTTCGATTCGCGAACGAAAGGGTCTTGCCTACGCGGTTCGCTGCTCCCCGAGTGTGTATGAAGACACAGGAGCGCTGTTTATCCAGGCCGGGGTAGCGAAGGCGCGAGCGGAAGAAGCGATTAAAGCCATCCTTGCCGAACTTGACCAAGTCGCCGCGAAGGGCGTGAGCGCGGTTGAGCTCAAGCGGGCGAAAGAATTCACGAACGGCAAGCTCGTCCTAGAGCTTGAAGATTCGGAGAGTCTTGGGGCTTGGTTCGGAAAACAGTGGCTTCTTACGAACAAGCTCGAGACGCCGGCTGAGAAAATGGCGAAGCTGCGAAAAGTCACGCGGGAGGACGTACGATCCGTTGCTCGCTCAGTGCTCAAGCGCAGCCAGCTGACCCTAGCCCTGATTGGTCCTTACGCTGATAAAGAACCGTTCCGGCGCCTGATCGGCTAGCTCGGTTGTTTTTCGTCGCCCGGAACGCTATACTAGCGTCGTATGGAACAACCGCAACGCCAAGAATCCGTTACGCTCCGTGTTTCGACCGGCGGGATCATCAAGATCCTCGGGATTTTGCTCTTGGTGGCGATTCTGTACGTTATTAAGGATGTTCTGGCGATCCTCTTCATTTCGCTCGTCTTCGCCTCGGCGCTTGACCCCTGGGTAGATTCCCTTCAGCGGCGGGGAATTCCGCGCGTCCTCGGCATTATCATTCTCTACGCGATTTTAATTGGCGTTATCACGTTAACCGTTGTTCTTTTCGTCCCGCTCGTCGCTGACCAGGTCAACCAGCTCGTCCAGCGTTTTCCGGAATTGTATAACCGGGCGTCAGACAGCATAGGAAATGAAACCGCGGCTGACCAGTCGCTCCTCAACGGCATTCAGAACATGCTGAACGCGCTGAATCAGTCGCTCCTCAAAATCACGACCAGCATTTTCAGCGGAGTCGTTAGCCTGTTTGGCGGCGTCTTCACCTTGTTCGGTATCCTCGTCCTGACCTTTTATATGACGCTTGAGGAACATGGGATTAAGAAGTTCTTTCAGGCAATTGCGCCGCTGCACTACCAGCCGGTCCTCATCCAGACGATGAACCGCATCCAGCATCGCCTCGGCCTCTGGCTCCGCGGCCAGCTCATCCTCTGCCTCATTATCGGTGTCCTGACCTTCATCGGGCTTTCGATTCTCGGCGTGAATTTTGCGCTTGTTCTTTCGCTCATCGCCGGGTTGACCGAGTTTGTTCCGATCGCTGGACCTTTTATTGGTGCGATCCCGGCCGTGCTTGTTGCTTTTACCCAGTCGCCCTTAAAGGCGCTGCTCGTCATCATTCTCTACATTGTCATTCAGCAGCTTGAGAACAACCTCATTGTTCCCAAGGTAATGCAGAAAGTGACCGGCTTGAATCCTGTCGTAGTCATAGTTGTGATGCTCATTGGCGCGAAAATCGCCGGTATCCCTGGAGTCATTCTCGCAATCCCGGTCACGATTATTGGCAACGCCCTCCTCGAGAATTTTTTTCAAGAGAAGCAGGCCGAAGAACAACGGCTCGAGACCTAGGCGCTCATGGCCGGCACGCTCTCTATTCTCGGTACGCCGATCGGCAATCTCGATGATTTGACGATTCGCGGTCAGGCTGTGCTCCAGCGGGCTGATTTTGTACTTTGCGAAGACACGCGGGTGACGCGCGTCCTCCTTGATCGTTTTGGGATTGCCAAGCCGCTCATTTCCTATCACCAGCATAGTCGGCTTGAGCGCATTGATGATATCCTCGCCTGGCTGAAGGAAGGAAAGAACGCGGTCCTCGTTTCGGACGCGGGGACGCCGGGAATTTCTGATCCCGGCAATCTCCTTGTCCAGCGGGCGGTTGAAGCCGGGATTCGCGTTGAGCCGATTCCGGGACCAAGCGCGGTTACAACTCTTCTCTCGGTCGCCGGACTACCAACGGATCGTTTTACCTTCCTCGGTTTTTTGCCTCATAAAAAAGGCCGCGAAACGCTCTTCCGTCAGATCGCCGAGAGTCCCTATCCGATGGTTTTTTTCGAGTCGACCCATCGGATTCTGAAAACGCTTGATCAACTGCATGCCCTTTGTCCGAGCCGGCGCCTCGTCATCGGGCGCGAGCTGACAAAAATCTACGAGGAAATTCTCCGGGGCGATGCGGTCACGATCAAGGCCGAGCTTGAGCTTGATCCGAAGCGTCAAAAGGGGGAGTTCGTAGTCCTGGTCGCGCCGGAGTAATGCGTTTTCAGAATTGGGCGGAGACTTGCTTGTCTCGGGAAAGGGTCGTACAATCGGAGCGCTATGACTGAACCCAAGAAGTTCTACCCCGCATCGCGTTGCTTCGCTCCTTGTGTGGGGCAGGCATTACGACCCAATCTATGGTGAAGAAATTCTACGTCACCACGCCAATATACTATGTCAACGATAAGCCGCATCTGGGGCATGCCTATACGACCCTCGCGGCAGACGTTCTCGCGCGCTATCATCGCTCACTCGGCGACGATGTGTTCTTTTTAACGGGGACGGATGAGCACGGGGATAAGGTAGCAGCGAGCGCCATGGCGGCCAATCTCGAGATTCAGGAATTTGTCGATGAGAACGCGAAAGCGTTTGAGTCAGCTTTCCGAGCTCTCGATATCAGTAATGATATTTTCATGCGAACGACTCTCCCGAGTCACGCTGATGCCGTCCATAAATTTATCGATAAGCTCTATAAGGCAAACGCTCTGTATAAAGGGACCTATGAAGGCCTCTATTGCCGAGGCTGCGAGGATTTTTATACCGAGAAAGATCTCGTCGACGGGAAATGTCCGATCCACAAAACCAGTCCTGAGCTTGTGAAGGAGGACAACTGGTTTTTTCACCTTGAAGAGTATCTCCCGAAGGTTCGTGCGTTGATCGAGACGAATGCGCTTCGCATCGAGCCCGAGGCTCGGCGGAATGAAGTCCTCGCCTTGATTGATCAGGGCTTAAACAATTTCTCAATCACCCGCCAGCGCGTTGAATGGGGAATTCCTTTTCCCTACGAGGACGGCCAGAAGATCTACGTCTGGGTTGAGGCGTTAATGAATTACGTGAGCGCGATCGGCTACGGAGCGGATGAGGCTGAGTATACGAAATGGTGGCCGGCTGATCTTCACCTCATGGCGAAGGATATCCTGAAGTTTCATGCAGTCTACTGGCCGGCGATGCTCTTGGCGGCCGGGGAGGAGTTACCGCGCCGGATTTTCGCGCACGGCTTTTTCACCCTGAACGGGACGAAGATGTCGAAGTCGCTCGGGAATGTTCTTGATCCGAATGATCTCATTGCGAAGTATGGCGTCGACGCGACCCGTTTTCTTCTCTTAAGTCAGTTCCGTTTTGGGAGCGACGGCGATATTCGTCCGAGCGTGTTGGCTGAACAGTACGAAGCTCATCTCGTGAACGGCCTCGGGAACCTCGTTGCGCGGACGGCGAAGATGATCGAGCAATACTGCGACGGCCAGGTTGACCGGACGCTCGAACTCGATCAGCAGAGTACGGCGCTCGTTGAGAAATATCAGGAGGAAATGACGAAGCTCCACCTTCAGGGCGCGTTAACAACGATTCAGAGTTTCGTGACCGCGATTGATGAAGAGATCGATGCGGCTAAGCCCTGGGTGCTGGTAAAAACCGACGAGGCAGGGGTCCGAAATCACCTCTCGCGCTGGGCGAAGAGCCTGCTGGCTCTTGCTGGCTTAGTTGAACCCTTTCTGCCGGAAACCGGAAAGCGAATTCGGGAAGCGTTTTCGGCCGAGAAGATTACGAAGGGCGAAGGTCTATTTCCGAGGCTGAAGTTAGAAAGCCGTTAGCGAAAGCACCTCTCGCAGGGCAAGGAGGTGCTGGTGTGGACGTTCAAAGAACGCGAGCATGGGCTACAGCGTCGATTTCGGAACGGCTAAAGATGAGCTGACGGACGTTGCTCCTCCGTTCGTACCGTCGGTCGACGCAGCTCATACGACAGCCAGTACTGATGGTTTCAACCGTTATCATCATCGGCGATCCGGAGAGCTTCAGGAGGGTAAACAGGAAGACTGAGTCCCCACCGCGCTGGCATCTATCAAAAGCCTTATAGACGATATCGGCCAAGGATTCACCGCCGACCAATTCGTCGTTGGGAATGATGACCGAGCAAGTATGGGACAGGCGATTCGTCTGGCGGAGAAACCAGAGGAGAACGGCCGTCGTCTCTTGTCGTGATCTCGAGTATCCCTGGATGAGTTGCTCAAGCGCCAGGTACTGCCGTTCTCTTAGCGGCCTTAGCACGTGTTCCTCCTGTTTTCGTCGGCCATGAGTGTCTTGAAATGAACCAGGCCAACCTTACCAAAGCTCAACTTAAGCGGTCAAGCGATCTTGCCTGTCTTCAGAATAAAGATCACCCCCAGCCAATGACTGGGGGCGTAAGGTACGCACTAGAGCCGACGCAGGTTGACCGCGAGAATGGCGTCCAGGTCGAGCGGGCATTTCACTACCTCGAAGTCCTTTCCGTAGAAGGCGGGGGTGCACCAGATCGAAAGGCCATCACTCCCCCAGCTTCGGGTGATGACCATCGGAGACCCGGCGAGAAGGAAGAGCTCGTTGAGGTTGGTTGATCGACCGCTGCTGACCATCTCATGAAGAACATCATGGAGGTGGCTTGCGAATGCGTCCGTCGTTGATGCGCCGTCAACGGGTATCGTGATCTCGACATCGCGCTTCACCGTAACCGAGCAGGGTTGGCTCAAGTTCTCAGTCTGACGCAGAAGCCAGATCAGAAGCTGTTTGACCGGTTCGGTCCCGTCGTTCGATCGGCCAATCAACCGCAGGAGCGCGGCGAACTGGACATCCGTAACTGGTTGGATTTTCGGGACGGTTGTTGCGGCCATCTTCGTTCCTCCGTCATCCATTGTTGAAGGTGCCGAGCCGACCTTAGCAGGCAGTGTTGTTTTCCGCAAGGGTCTTTCTGGGAAGATATGTGGCGGATATGCTAGAGTAATAACAGTCTCTCAATCCTTGTCCCTTCGCGTATGACGATTTTCGACTTCGTTCTCATCCTCATCTTGGCTGGGTTCGTCTGGTTCGGGTTTTGGGCCGGACTGATTAAAACGCTCGGCTCCTTGATTGGCGTCTTCGCCGGAACCTTCTTCGCCGGGATTTGGTATGACGAGGCTGCGGTTTGGGTAAAGCCTTTTACCGGCGGGAACGAGCTCGCGGCTCAAGTCGTTGGATTCATTCTCGTCTTCCTGATTGCCTCCCAGCTGGTTGGGATAGTGTTTGCGATTCTCAATAAGATTTTCAAGCTGTTCTCGGTTGTGCCAGGCTTGATGTTTCTAAATCGGCTGGCCGGCGGTATTCTCGGATTCATTGAAGGCACTTTCGTTATTGGAATTATTCTCCAATTCGCCGGACGGCTCCCGCTCTCGCCGGAGTGGACCGAGCGCCTGGCAGATTCAGCCGTTGTGTCGTACTTTGTGTCTTTGTCCGGCTGGCTTGTGCCACTCTTCCCGAAGGCGCTCGAGAGCGCAAAGACACTCTTCGTGTAACTCAACTCTCAATGGTCGGGTCGGACGAGAACGGACCATGACGCTGACTGACTCTCACTGCCATCTGCAATTTGAACGCTTCGCCGAAGACGCGGACGCAATTCTTCAGCGTTCGCTTGAAGCTGGAATGATGCTTGTTTTGCCGAGTTCACAGCTCGAAACGAGCCGGAGTGCCGTTGCGATCGCGAACCGCTATGAGCGGGTCTATGCCGGGGTTGGTCTTCACCCGATTCACGTTGATGATGAAGCCTTTGACCTTGAGGCCTATGAGGCGCTGGCTCGCGATTCAAAAACGGTTGGGATCGGCGAGACTGGGCTTGATCGTTATCGGATTAAAGCCGAAACACCTGAAGCGAAGGCCGCGGCTTTCGAACGGCAAAAAGCCTTGTTTCGTGCTCAACTCGCCCTGGCCGAGAAGGTGAACAAAACGGTGATCATGCACTGCCGCGATGCCTACGATGAACAGTTGGCGGTTATTGAGTCGCGCGGGCTTCGCGTCCCGTCGATCATTCATTGTTTTCTCGGAAACCGGACCCAAGCCAGGCGCTTTTTAGATTTTGGTTGCTTCGTCGGCTTTACGGGGATTATCACCTTTGCGAATTGCGCTCCCGAACTTCGCGAGGTCGTGAAGATGGTGCCGCTCGACCGTATTCTCCTCGAGACCGACGCGCCTTACCTCGCGCCAGAGCCTCATCGCGGAAAACGGAACGAACCGCTCTATGTCGAGTTCGTCGCGCGCCAAATCGCCGAGCTTAAAGGGGTCTCCTACGAGGAGGTCGTTGAGTCAACTGCGGTTAATACGAAGAATGCATTTCGCATAGCTGAATATGTTTGAAGGTATTCGTCATAAAACAGTTGCCTTCTTCGCTCTTGCTCTCTTCGTCGGAGCGGTCGGGGTGTTCGCGTTGAGCATACGCCCAGCTGAGCCACCTGTTGGCCGGCGTGATCTTGGCGTGGTCGTGAATCATCATCTCCTCGCGGATGATCTTATTACCTCAGCACTCACGGCGGTAGACGCTGATCCGAACCTTATCGTCCTCGTGAGTCCGAATCACTTTCAAGAGGGGAGCGGGCCCTTCTTAACGAGCGCTCTTGGCGGAGCTGACGCCGCGTTGCTTGAGAGCGTAACCGCGTCCGGTCGGTTCACGATCGATGAGGCTCCTTTTGCGAAGGAGCACGGCATTACGAATCTCTTGCCCTACCTCCGTTCGCGTTTTCCCGGGACCCCGATTCTCCCGATTATCGTAAAAGACATCGTTCCGCTTTCCGACGCCATCCTTGCCGCCGATGAACTCGCTACGCTTCTCCCTTCGAATAGCTTTGTTGTCGGCTCCTTTGATTTTTCTCATTATTTACCTGAGGCAGAAGCCCTTGAGCGAGACGGTCGGAGCCGTGCCGCGCTCGAGACGATGGATCCTCGGGCCGTGAGTCAGGTGACGGTCGATTCCCAGCCCGGCCTGGCGCTCACCGTAGAAGTAGCTCGCGGCTTGGGCGCAACTTCGTTCGCATTTCTCGCACGGGATAGTTCAGTTCGCCGCTACCCGCAGGCCCCAGCCTCGGAAAATACGAGCTATCTGACCGGCCTCTTCGTTGAGGGTGAAATATGATATTCTTAGCCTAGACAAGATATTTTTTTACTCTCTGTATGACGAAGCAAAAAATTTGGATGATCGTGACCGCCTCGGTTCTCATTCTCGGGATCGGCGCCTTGTTGTGGATTTTAGCCGTTGAGAAAGCTGAAGCGCCGACGAACACGAATACGGGAACGAACACGACAGCGAACGAGAATGCCGTCGCCAACGTAAACTGGTCGGCCGTCGCTAACACGAACGAAAACGTCAATTCCTCGCTCGAGAACACGAATACCTCACTTGAGCCTGTCCAAACCGAGTCGATTTTCGAGCCGGGTGATGATCTTCGCGTCGTGAGTAACCCAGACATCCTTCTCGCTGACTCTGGTATGACCTTAACTACGATCGACGCAGGAACTTTGCAATCTTCGAAGTATCAAGGTCAGACACTCTATCTTGTTTCCGCGCGGTATGATGGCCCGGCAACAACTCCCCAGTTCTATCGTTTTGTGAATACGCCGACCGGACTAGTGCTCCTCGCAAAGCAGTCTGAAGACCCGGCCTACGCGCTTGATCCGGCAAAGTATACGGTTGATGCAGATACGATGATCAGTGAGCTTGATTTCCCTGCAACGATTACCGGGCCGAGTCCGCGCCAAAGCCTTGAACTTGACGAGGATGCAGACGGCTTCTTCCATAGCGCAGGGCGGACCGTCGCGTTTACGCATCCGACCTACGGCGACGTCTACACAGATCCAGCCTCAACGAGCGAGTATTTCCCACATTTTGGTTTTTATCTTCGAGCTCCGGACGGGACGGTCCGAACCTATAAGCTCGTCTTTGATTTCATTGGCTCAACCGAGATTCCGGCGATTACCTGGAATGACGGGACGACGAATACGACCATCTATAACGTCGTTCGAATTGGCGGTTGCGGCGCGATGAATTACGCGAATGTGGTGAACCCGGAAGAGGTTGTTTTAGGCCGCGACTTGGAGCGGGTCGGCGTTACGAATCTCGGCGACGCAATCTACGCCTTGAAGGATACTCGCCATGAGCGCCTGCTTGAAATCTATGATTCCTACGCCACCTTGCGCGAGGATGGCACAAAGCAAACCTACGAGGAATTTCTCGCTGATCGGCCGCTGATCTATTTCCTCGATCCCTTCGATCGCTTGATCCAGGCTCAGAACACGAAGTTCCAGCCGCTCGCCGAATGCGGGAAGCCGGTCATCTATCTTTACCCGGAGAAGACGACTGATGTCAGTGTTCAGGTTGCGCCGACTGGGGGTTTCAGCAAGACCGAACCTGCCTACAATAATGGCTGGAAGGTGACCGCGACTCCGGCCGGGCATCTGACCGACCGCGCGACCGGGAACGCCTATCCCTATCTTTTCTGGGAAGGTCGGAGCAATTCGATCTACGAAACGCCGAAGCGCGGCTGGGTCGTTACCCAAAACGAAGTCCAAGGCTTTCTTCTCGAGAAGCTCGCTCAACTCGGCTTGAACGCAAAAGAGCGCGCGGACTTCATCGAGTTCTGGGGACCGCGGATGCAAAGCGCGCCCTACTACTTCATCAGCTTCCTCGGCAACCGCGAGATGAATCAACTCGCGCCCCTGTCCGTCGATCCGAAGCCGGATACCATCATCCGCGTGCTCATGGATTTCATGCCCCTCGAGAAGCCGATCGACGTGAAAGGCTATGATATCAAAACTCCGGAGCGCAAAGGCTTTACGCTCCTCGAGTGGGGCGGGGTGCTGCGCTAAGAGCATTCTTGAATGAGCCGCTTTTCTTGCCTGCCTGGGGTAGGCAGGGCAGCAAGAATTTTAGATTCTTTTTGGTTTTGATCCGTAGGGCTGGCGCCCTCTTCTTTCTGTAACCAGAAAGAAGCAAAGAGTTCCGGGTCCCGCGAATGCGTTCCCGTCGAACGCGTTTCTTTTGCTGAAAAACAGCATGCGCGGGACCCGGACCCGTCGTGCTGAAATCTTATTTTCGCTTCGATACGATCTTCTGGCTCCGCCATTCTGAAAAACTCGTATGAACGCAGGCCGAGACGGCCGTTCGGATGACCGCGTTTGTTCGAAGTTCGCCGAATACCGGCGAACGAGTTACGCGGTCCCGGTCGGCGAGGTTGAGGCTCAAGAGTTTTTCGGCATGGCGGCAGTTCTTTTCTGCCGCTTTTCTTGCTGCCAAGAAAAGCGGCTAAGTAAAAATGGTGAGGGTTGACTCGGAGCCTTTTTTGCGCTATACTGGATGCTCTGGAGTGATCCAGATTCGTTCATTATTGTTCTTTCGCCCGCGTACTTCAGAGGCTTTCGGCGGGTGAGAGCTCGAGGAAGGAGGATTCTCGTTTCGGAGGAAACCTCGAACGCGTCTGAACGGAGATTGTGCTCCTGGACGCCCAAGCTTGTCCGTCAGCTTGGTCTAAAAACGCACGGACATCGTCAGTGGATCGCGGAAATGCGCGAACTCCTCGACGAGCTCAATCACGAGCTCGATTCGGATCGCAGTTAAACAAAAAACTCCCGTCCACGGCGCAACACAAACACACAAACCAGGCCCGGCTGTCCGCCCTTCGGCGGGCACCGAGGCGGTTTTGTGTTTTCTTGACGGATTTATTGAACACGATTAAGCTCGGATCGGTTCTGTACAAAGGGAGGTAGTCATGCGTTTAGACGAAGTGCAGCTTTTTCTCGAGCGTGCTCGTCGGCGTCAGCTCTTGGCCATGTTCGGCCTCGGCCTTCGGCATCTCGCGGTCATCCTCGACAGCCTTCGTTTTTTCGAGCCTGATCAGGTCGCGGTGGCCGAGATCGAGACAAGAGTCTGGGCCGAAGGCCAGCGGCTTATCACCGTGACCGAAGCGAAGGTCGGGGATCGTGTGGTCGCGACCCTAAGAGGCGTCTTGGCAAGCTACGATGATGAGTGCCACTGTTACCGTGACCTGCCGAAAGACGTCGTTCGCAAGCTTCAGTCTGCTCCAAGTCCCGCGGTGTAATACCCGCGGGACAACTTTTATTTGGGAAAGGTATCCGAATCTTGCCGAGAAGGCGAGAGTGTTGAAGGCCTATTTATGTAACTCGAAAGAAGCGAGGCTTGGCTTTAGGTCAGAAGTCGCGCTGTTCCCTTTGTATCGATTGGAGAATCGCGCCCTCGAGTTCTTGAGCTTCGTCCGTACCGATCCGGTAGACTTTTCCGTTCTTCAGTTGTAGTTCAACTGCGTCAAGGCCGGAAACGGCGTAGATCCACATCCTCGGCTTCAGGGACCAGCGTATTCCTAGCCCGTAATACCATTTATTTCTTACGACGTTCGCTGATTGGATGTCGCGCAGGGCAAAGTGCTTTGTAAAAATGCCATAGCCAAAGGAGATCCGTAGACGCTGATCATCAATTCGTACGTGCAAGGAAACGAAGGAAGCGAGGAGAACGACGACGAGCGCCATAGCTCCAGTAACGCCGGCGTTTGTTCCTGAGTCATAGGACGGCGCCTCGGCCCGGGCAGTAAGATACACCCAGGCGAAGAGGATCAGTACCGCAGCCGTTACGGTAATCATCAGGTAGCTAACTTGGGTGTGTTTATAGGTCATAAAAGTGAGAATCCTGAGTGTCAGCTAACGTTTCGGCGTATGCGCTGCGGAGAGAAACGGAGTGGCGTATACGCCGTGTTGTGCGCTGTAAGATGTATTTTCTTACAGTTTCTATTGACATTATAGTCATTTCGTGATACGCTCGCACGTTCGGTAGAAATCTGGCAACTACCGATTGTCTTGATCCCCGCCAGGCAAACGTCCCAACTGAAGGAGGGTTCGCTATGAGGCGTTTCACGTTCCTTGTGTTGATCGGTACGCTCTTCGTCGGGGCGTCCGCCGGGTGCAGTAGCGTGCGACTCACCAGCCACATTGTTCCAACCGATTCCATGGTGCTCCACTTCCAGAGTGCGACGGGCACCCTCGGTGTCTACTGGTACGACGGGATCGCACAGTGCACTGTCGATAACAGCTCTGCCTTCGCCGTCGACGAGTCGACCACGATCATCCGGTTGGGATCTTCCGGGATTGAGTGGAATGTCAGTGTCGTCGAGCTCCAAAGACTTGACGGCACCCGGAGTTCCTTCTCGGGCTACGTCATCAAGGATGATCCGAGCAGACTCGCCACATTACTCGTCATCGACGACCTGGCGAACGCGTCGAGATCCAGAATCGACTGACTGTTATCACCAGCGACCCGACGAAACGCCGAGGTAAGTACTCCGCAATGCGCGAAGTAACTGCCTCGGTTCTTTAATAGGTAAAATACATCTGATGGCGCACAACGTTTCGGGCTAGCCGAAGTTGCGACGGAATTGAGGCGGTAGAATATCGAGCAAAGCGAGGTACCGCCGGAATGAATGAGCAATTTGGGTGAGCGAGCGTATAGCAAACTTATTTCCTGTCACCAATATGTACTGCGGTACCAGAGCCAATTACCGTATTGCCTTCCATTACTATCCCAAAGCGTTGGGAGATGTTCTTTATGTTCTTAGAGTTATTTCTTGCGGATATTATCGCCCAAACAGATATTGGGACTGAAATAACCGCCGCTACCGCTGAAACCCATTCTGCTGACATATTTTTATGGCTTAGTGATAAACAAGTTGTATAGCTCGCGAACCGGCTAGCCCGTGTTAGGTGCCGTTTCGTCGGATGATTTCTAATGCCTCCTTCGGCGAGTTGATATTCTTTGCGCCAAGCGTTACTAATAGTTGCCGTTTTTGATCCTTTAAATAGTTTTTGTCTTGCGTAATAAATATATCATTCCCTGAATTGATGTGAGACCAGATGGATTGTACGTCGGCTTTTGCATTCAGCCATTTTTTATCTAATGGTTTAGCATCAGGATCAATTCCTTTTGCTTTGCAAAAAGTTTGATATTCGAATTCGAGATTTGGGAAAAGAATTTCGTGTATTTTTTTCTCAAACTCTTTCATAGAATCCCCAGACCAGAGAGCGTGATCCCAATAAGCTATATCCCAATATGCCATGGGTTCTAGCTCATCCAAAGTTTCACAGCCAATTGATTTTAGGTAATTTGTAAAATCATCATATTTAGGAGATATGCTACCGTCACTCTGATATTCAGAAGCGCTTATGGCACATACAAAAACGGTAACACTTTTCTTTTTATGTAATTCAATAATTTCCTGAATTTCTTCAAACTCGCCGTCTTTTTCCTTCAGGCTTATTAAGCAATTTCTATCGAGCGTAGCTTTCAACATGTTATGAGACGAAATGGCACCTAACGTTTGCGTCTCATACGACGTACTCGTTATGTCGTATAGACGCTGTTGTACGATGATTTGCCGATCGTCTAATAAAGATAAGCGCGGCTATCATTTCAGTTTTGTGTCATACTTCTTCAATAAGGGCATAACTAACTTAATTGTGGCCTCTGCCTCTTTTTCTGATTCCCTACGTTTTCTTTCGCTCACAAAATGCCCACCAATGTTCCTATCCCAAATCAGTTTAGCAAGAATCAAGTAATCTTTTCTTGTAACAAATCCTTTTGAAAACAATAGTCCAAGTTTATTATCAAACGTCATCTCTCTAAGGGCCGACATGTTCAAATTAATTTTATTCGATTGCACAAGACGAATAATGTAGCGAGTTAATATTCCCTCAAATAGTTTTCCTAAGACCAGTAGGCTTGTAGATTTGTACCCAAGGTAAAATAGATCTAACACCTCGTTGGTTTGCTGCAAGTATGCGGGAGGCACGTTGAGGTTTTTAACTAAAGGGTTACCTCTTGGAGAAATTACTTCGACCACCTTTTTACAGTCCTCAGCAACCCGATCAACATATGATCTTAATAAAAGAGTTAGAGAACTTTTTATATGGGGCGTAATTATACTAGAGAGACCTTTAGAAACTCTTACATCATGGAATACTTGGTCTAGTCTTTTCTCCAGTAATGCTTTTTGAATCGGAATCTTTTTTACTCTAACCAAACTAAAGTCACTATTTAGCAAAACAAGATTTCTGTTTAATGAACCAATCGATTCATTTATATCGTTAAATGCTAATATCAGTCTCGAGGCTAATTGATGCACTCTTTCATTTCTTTCAGATTTATCAGGCCATTGTTGAAATTCTACCTGTAAATCAAACATGAGTAAGAAATCAGATGGGATTTCAAAAACACTTTTATTTTTTGTAGTTATTCCAAAAAGACCCGATATAACATTTGCTAATACGTCGAACTTTAGCATGTGGTATTTGTGGGTCATTCGGTGTTTAGTAATCTTGGTGGTATAGCCGCGCTTATCTGATAATGAGGGAGGCAAATTTTCGTACAACTCGTTATTATGCGAAATAATTGCGCATAAAGGTTATGTTTGGTGTTTTATGCGAACTACTCGCAGGCTAGTCAGCACCTTGCGAGCGGGGAGCTGTTATAAGGAACAGGGCTATTCGGTTTCGTTGGTCGGCGGGAGGGCGGGGGAGGCGGGCGCGTCCGAAATCTTCAGGACGTCTTTGTTGATTTTCCTGAACTCGCCGTCGGACGCGACGTAGGCGTTCAAGGTCGTTTTCAGATGGCCGCCGAGTTTCGTATGATACTCCTCGTAGGCGCGGAGGTGGCGCGAGAGGTCGTCGACGTTCTTGCGGATCTCTTTCGCGGACTCTTCGATCTGGAGCGCGCGAAGTCCTTGGAGGACGGTCTGGAGGTAGGCGAGGAAGGAGGTCGGGGAGACGATGATGACGCGGTATTTCCCGCCGGCGCGCTGGATGAGGTTCTCGGTGTTCTCTTTGACAGCGCCGACTTTATTGATGAGCAGGTCGTAGTAAATCGCTTCCGAGGGGATAAACATAAAGGCGAAGTCGAGCGTCCCTTCTTCCGGGCGGACGTATTTCGCGGTTTCCTGGATTCGGAGCTTCAGGTCGTTCACGAACGCCTTCTCGAGGCGCTCGCGCTCGACCGGATCGGTCGTCTCGACGAGGCGATTATAATTCTCGAGGGAGAATTTCGCGTCGATCGGGATGATCTTGTCCTTCACCCGGACAATCGCGTCGACGATCTCGCCGTCGTTAAAGCGGTATTGCGTCTCGTAGCTCCCGGGCGGGAGGACATTCTTCAGGACGGTCTCGAGGTAATACTCGCCGACTGCGCCGCGCTGCTTCGGGTTTTTCAGGAGGTCCTGAAGCCCTTGAAGCTGGCCGGAGAAGTTGAGGACTTGCTTGTTCGTTTCGTCGAGTTTTGTGAGCCGTTCGGTGACATCTTTGATAATCTGGGCGCTCTGGCCGAACTGGGTCTGCATCGACTGGTGGATCGAGCGGCTCGTCTCGTCGAGGCGGGTCTGGAGGCCTTGAAGGTTCTGGTTGAGCATGAGGAGCGACTGGGGATCGTCAGCCGGTTTTTGCAGCTTCCCGAGTTTTTGGCTTAGGTAAGCGAAGCCAGCCACAAGAATTGCGGCGAGAATGATGATAACGACGAGGAGGAGGGTTTCCATAGCGCTAGCATTTTAGCGCAGTCTGCCCTGAAGAAACAGGGGACGGGCAAAACTGAAAAAGCCGAGGATTGACTTATATGTCAAATATAGGTATTTTAGATGCGTTCTTTTTGTGGATAAGTCGTATTTTCAGTATTTTTCGTCTTTTCGGACGATCCTATGGCCTCGAACTCGCCTCAACGCGCGGCTCTCTACCAAGCGCTCGGCTATGCCTGGCAGTTCGGGTATACGATCGTTGTCCCTCTCATTCTCTTCGGAATTGGCGGGCGCGTCCTTGATCGGAAGTTCGGGACCCATCCTTGGCTCTTTGTGGCCGGGGTCGTCGTCTCGATCGCGATTTCATCGGTTGCGCTCATCGTGAAAGCCCTGAAGATCATGCGGACGATCGACGCTCCGGATCAAACGAAGCCCACGACATCGGACGAAACTGACGCCCAACCTCACTCATGACGATTTCCCTCGCCGCAGAACCCATTTTCCACATCGGAAGCTTTCCGATTACGAATACCTTGTTAACCTCCTGGATCACGATCGGGCTGCTTTCGATCCTGGCGATTACGCTTAAAAAGAGCATCCGCGAGGTCCCGCGGGGGATTCAGAACGTTGTTGAGGCGATTTTCGAGGCCCTGCTTGGAATGATGGACGGCGTGACCGGCGACCGGAAGCAGTCGCGGAAGTTTTTTCCGCTCATCATGACGATTTTTCTTTTCGTCGTAACCGCGAACTGGCTCGGGCTCTTTCCAGGTTTCGGTCCGATCGGGATCTACGAGCAGCATGAGGGACATGAAGTCCTCGTTCCCTTCTTCCGTTCAACGAACAGCGATTTGAATGTGACGCTGGCGCTCGCCATCGTTTCGGTGGTCGCGATGCAGGTCTTCGGAATTCTCGCGATCGGCGCGGCGAAGTACTCGAAGCGCTTCATCAACTTCCGGAATCCCATCCTCGGTTTCGTCGGGGCCCTTGAGTTCGTTTCCGATATCTCGAAGATCCTCTCTTTCTCCTTCCGGTTGTTCGGGAACGTCTTCGCCGGGGAAGTTCTCCTCGTCGTTATCTCGAGCCTTATTCCCTTTATCGTCCCGCTCCCGTTTTACTTCCTCGAAATATTCGTTGGATTCATCCAGGGATTTGTCTTCGCCATCCTCACCTTAGTCTTTATTAAGGTGGCCACCCTTGAACCCCACTAATAAGGCCATCCTGAGCGCGAAGCGCGTCAGGATCGCGACCCTTGAGCCTCACTAAGTCATTTCATTCGTAGTAAGGGAAAGGCGACGTTAAACTCCAATCACTCGTCGACCAGACCCAGAAGAAAGGAACGTCAGTATGGAAGAAGGAGCAATTAAACTCATCGCCGCTGGGCTCACGATCGCCCTCGGAGGTATGATCCCCGCGCTCGCGATCGGTAAGCTCGCCGCGAAAGCGATGGAAGCGATCGGCCGGAATCCGGAAGCCGCCGGAAAGATCCAGGTCCCGATGCTTATTGCGATGGCTTTCGCAGAAGCGATCGCGATCTACGCATTAGTCATTGCTTTGATTATCAAGTTCGTTTAGTCGGACTGTCATCGATCCCGCCCCGAGATTGCCGCGCATGCGCTCGCAATGATGGGGCGGGGGAATGAACGCCTAACTACACTATCAACGTATGGAACTCCTCGAGAAGCTCGGCATCGATTTCAAACTCCTGATTGCGCAGCTCGTCAATTTCTTCATCCTGTTCTTTGTCTTGTACAAATTCGCGTACAAGCCGATTCTCGGCGCGCTCGAACGCCGCTCGAAGCGGATTGAGCAGTCGCTCGAAGACGCGAAGAAGATTGATGAGAACCTCAAGAACAGCGAAGCCGCCTACGCCGCGAAAATGGCGGAAGCCGAGAAGAAGGCCGAGTCGATTATGGCCGGCGCTCGAGCGGACGCGGAACAGCTTCGCGTCACTATGCTGAACGAGGCAAAGGCCGATATTCAAGCGTTGGTGGAGCGGACCCAGGGAGAAGTTGCCGCCCTGAAGGAGCAGGTAATCACCGAAGCCCGCACCGAGCTCGCGGATATTGTCGCTGAAGCTACGGGCCGCGTTCTCGACGAAAAGCTTACCGACGCGAAAGATCTTGAGCTTGTGAAGCAGGCGCTCACCACCGCGAAACGATGAAGCTTTCTCCTCGCCAATACGCCGAAGCCTACCTCGACGCCTGCGACGGCGCGAACGCCGAAGAGCAGAAGCGCATCCTCGAACGCTTACTCGTCCGGCTTCGCCGGGCGAAAGCCGGAAAGCTCCTCCCGCGTATTCTCGCGGCGGCCGAAGAGCTCGCCCTCCAACGCTCCGGGACGACCCGCGTCCGGATCACGACCGCCCGGCCGCACTCGGCTCAGTCGATTGCGAACGGGTTGAAGGAGCAGATTGGCGCAGTTGTCGTCGACCACACGGTTGACCCCTCGCTCAAGGGCGGCGCCGTCCTCACGGTCGGGGACACCCGAATCGATGGCAGTGTGACTGCCGCGCTTCGCCGGCTCCGCGTCCAGCTTTCCTCATCTTTGTCTCCCTCTATTCATTCACGAACGAAGGCCACGGTATGAACACGACAGATCACGTCATCGACCTCCTGAAGCAGGAGCTCAAAGGCTTCGCCCCGAAACCCGAAGTCGCTCACGTCGGCACCATCGTCGAAGTCGGCGACGGCATTGCCAAACTTTCGGGACTTTCAAAAGTCCAATCCTACGAGATGTTGGAGTTCCCAGGCGGGACCTTCGGCGTCGCCCTGAACCTTGAAGAAGATATTGTCGGCGCCATGATTCTCGGCGACGACGAACACCTCAAGGAAGGGGACACCGTGAAGTCGACCGGGCGCATTCTCGAAGTTCCGGTCGGACCGGAGCTCGTCGGCCGGGTCGTGAACCCGCTCGGCCAGCCGATTGACGGAAAAGGTCCGATCGCGATGAAACTCACTTCGCCGGTTGAAAAGGTGGCGCCGGGCGTTATCACCCGCCAGGGCGTGAACTCCCCGGTTCAGACGGGCATCAAAGCGATCGATGCCATGATTCCGATCGGCCGCGGCCAGCGCGAGTTGATCATCGGCGACCGCCAGACCGGTAAGACCGCGATCGCGATTGATACGATCATCAACCAGGTCGGCCAGGATATGATCTGCATCTACGTCGCGATCGGCCAGAAAGCCTCGAAGGTGGCGAAGATCGTGACCGAGCTCGAAGCCCGCGGCGCAATGGCCCATACTATTGTCGTGGTTGCGAGCGCATCAGATCCGGCCTCGCTGTCCTTTATTGCTCCTTTCGCCGGATGCGCGATGGGCGAATACTTCCGCGATAACGGGAAAGACGCCCTCGTTATTTATGATGACCTGTCGAAGCACGCCTGGGCTTACCGGGAAATTTCGCTCCTCCTCCGACGTCCGCCAGGACGCGAGGCCTACCCGGGCGATATTTTCTACCTCCACTCGCGTCTCCTCGAACGGGCGGCTCGTCTGGACGCCGAGCTCGGCGGCGGCTCGCTGACCGCGCTCCCGATTATCGAAACGCAGGCTGGCGACATCTCGGCCTACATTCCGACCAACGTCATTTCCATCACGGACGGTCAGATCTTCCTTGAGTCCGATCTCTTCTATCAAGGGATTCGACCGGCGCTCAACGTCGGACTTTCCGTTTCCCGCGTCGGTTCATCCGCCCAGGTGAAAGCGATGAAGCAGGTTGCCGGAAAACTTCGGCTTGATCTCGCGCAGTACCGCGAACTCGCGGCCTTTGCGCAATTCGGATCAGACCTCGACGAAGCGACGAAGCAGCAGCTCGAACGGGGAAAGCGATTGACCGAGCTTCTGAAGCAAGGCCAGTACCAGCCGCTCCCGGTTGAACATCAAGTCGCCGTCATTTTCGCCGCGACGAACGGGTACTTTGACGCGATTGCGGTTGAGGACATCCCGGCGACCGAAGTCGCTTTCCACGAGTTCATGAAGAACCGCGCCGCGAAGCTCCTCGAGTCGATTCGAACGACGAAAGAATTGACGCCCGAGATCGAAGCGGACTTGAAGACGACGATTGATTCTTTCCTGAAGGCAAAAGCCTAGGAGTATCATGGCCCAGACGCGCGAACTCAAACGACGAATCAAAGGCATCGCCAGCACGAAGAAGATTACGAAGGCGATGGAGCTGGTGTCTGCATCAAAAATGCGGCGGGCTGTTCAGGCTGCGCTCGCGACGCGCGCCTATGCGGTACGCGCCTGGGACATTCTCGTCAACCTGTCGGATGTGACTGACCCGAATCTCCACCGGCTTCTCACGAAGCGCGACCTGAAGCGGGCGCTCCTTGTTGTCTATTCGTCCGATCGCGGTCTCGCCGGGGGATTAACGACCCAGTTGGTTCGAACCGTGCTTCAGGTCATCAAGCGTTTCGGTTCAACCCCGGTTGACGTCGTGACGATGGGCGCGCGCGCCGAAGCGGCGCTCGTTCGCGCTGGCGCGAACGTTGTCGCGAGCTGGCCGGTTCCCAGCCGTCAGGCGAGCCTGGCCGACGTCCTGCCGATTTCTCGAATCGCGATTGATCAGTACATCGACGGGACCTACGACCGCGTCGTGCTGATCGGGACCGACTACCTTTCGCCGCTCGCCCAGAAGCCGCGGGCTCGGATGATTCTTCCGATCTCGCGCGCGTCAGTCCAGGAAATGATGGCGGAGTCCGGTCCGGCAGCCGAGCCAATGACGGAGCTTGAAACGCCGGACATTCAGGAATACCTCTTCGAGCCGTCGCCGGACGCGGTTCTTGAAGCGATGCTGCTTCGACTCGTTGAGATGCAGCTCTACCAAGGCCTGCTCGAAGCCTCGGCCTCGGAGCACGCGGCTCGAATGCTCGCGATGCGGAATGCGAGCGATGCCGCGACTGAACTTATCGACGAACTGACGCTCGAATACAATAAAGCCCGCCAAGCCGGAATCACGAAAGATCTTTCGGAGATTTCCGCCTCGAAGATCGCCCTCGCCTCATAATTTCTTTTACTCATTTCTTCCCTTACCCGTATGCAGCAGAACGGATCCATCACGCAAATTATCGGCCCGGTTGTCGACGTCCGCTTTGACGGTCCTCTCCCGGATATTCTTCACGCGCTCGAAGTTGAACGCGAAGGCTCGACCCTCGTTCTCGAGGTTCAGCAACACCTCGGCGGTCAAACCGTTCGGACCATCGCGATGGATAGCACGGACGGCCTCCAGCGCGGGACGGCAGTGAAGAACACCGGGCGCCCGATGAGCGTTCCGGTCGGAAGCGAGACGCTCGGCCGTATGTTTAACGTCGTTGGCGAGCCGATCGACGGAAAAGGCGCTGTCTCGACCTCCGAGCGCGCGCCGATCCACCACCCGGCCCCGGACTTTACCGAGCAGTCGACGAAGACGGAAATTCTCGAAACAGGGATTAAGGTGATCGACTTGATCGCCCCGATCGTCAAAGGCGGAAAAGTCGGACTCTTCGGCGGCGCCGGTGTTGGGAAGACCGTCGTCATCCAGGAGCTTATCCGCAACATCGCCCAGGAGCACGGCGGTTACTCGGTCTTCGCCGGCGTTGGCGAGCGGACCCGAGAGGGGAATGACCTCTACCATGAAATGAGCGGCTCCGGCGTTATCGCGAAGACTGCGCTTGTGTTCGGCCAGATGAATGAACCTCCGGGAGCCCGCGCCCGCGTCGCGCTCTCCGGACTGACGATGGCCGAGTACTTCCGCGACAAGGAGCAGAAAGACGTTCTCCTCTTCATTGATAATATTTTCCGCTTTACCCAGGCCGGCTCGGAAGTCTCGGCGCTCCTCGGCCGTATTCCTTCGGCTGTCGGATACCAGCCGACGCTCGCGACAGAAATGGGCGAACTCCAAGAGCGGATTACCTCGACGACGAAAGGCTCAATCACCTCAGTCCAAGCCATCTACGTTCCGGCTGACGACCTGACTGACCCGGCTCCGGCTACGGCCTTCGGCCACCTCGACTCGACCGTCGTGCTTGCCCGTTCGCTCGCCGAACTTGCGCTCTACCCGGCCGTTGATCCGCTCGACTCGACTTCGACGATTCTTGATCCGAATATCGTCGGCCAGGAGCACTATGACGTTGCACGTCAGGTCCAGAAAGTGCTTCAGCGTTACAAAGACCTTCAGGACATTATTGCCATTCTCGGAATTGAAGAATTGTCCGAGGAAGATAAGGTGACCGTCGCTCGCGCTCGGAAGATTCAGCGTTTCCTGTCCCAGCCCTTCTTCGTCGGCGAAGGCTTTACCGGACGGCCGGGCCAGTATGTGCCCTTGAAAGAGACGATTCGCGGCTTTAAGGAAATTCTTGAAGGGAAGCATGACGCGAAGCCGGAGCAGGCCTTCTATATGAAGGGTTCGATTGATCAGGTGACTGCGTAATATCTCTATGGCCGGAAGCTTCCAGTTCGAAATTGTCACTCCGGAACGGACGGTTTTCACGTCCGAGGTTCGTCAGGTTTCCATCCCGACTCAGTCCGGCGAGATTACGATTCTCCCGAATCACATTCCGATTGTTTCGGTCCTCGTTCCGGGCGTCCTCCATCTCGTTACCGCGCAGGGCGATCCACAGGTGATTGCGACCTCCGGCGGCTTCGTTGAAGTGCATGGCCAGAAAGTGACGATCCTGGCGGACACGGCGGAGCGGGCCGAGGAAATTGACGAAGCGCGCGCTGAAGAGGCTCGCGAACGGGCAAAGGCTGCGATGGAAAATCGGCAGAGTGAGGAATCCTTCGCTTCTGCGGCTGCTGCGCTTGAACGCGAATTGGCCCGTCTTCGCGCTGTCCGCCGTTGGAAGGGCCGACGCGTCAGCGACGAACATACTCCGAATCCAATTCAGTAATTCAAACGCTTATGGCTCATACCTGCAAAGCCCTCGTTCTTCATTGTATGGATTTTCGTCTTCAGACTGCGCTCCGAGAACGATCGGTCGCTGAAGGATTGAGTGGGGACTACGATCTCGTGTCGCTCGCGGGAGCGATGAAAGACTTGGTCCATGGATCAGACGCCGAGCAAGCGGTCGTCTTAAAGCAGATTGAGATTAGCTCCCGGCTGCACGGTATTCAGGAAATTGTTTTCATCGCTCACACGGATTGCGGCGCCTACGGCGGACGATCCGCCTTCGCTGATGAAGCAGCCGAACGGGCTGCTTACGAGACTGACTTGCGCGCAGCGCGTGATCGCGTTGTCGGTCTTCACCCGAATCTCAAGGTCCGTCTTGTCCTCGCCAAGCTGAGCGGGGAAGAGGGGCGCTGGTCGGTTGACTTTGAAACGATCGAATAATATTAGGCATGGAAAAGAAAGGACGCTGCCTAGGGCAAGCGTCCTTTGTGCGTGAGCGAATCAGCTCACCGGAAGAGCGTTTTGAGATTCCCCCAAGTCCTTAATCGGTTAGCGACCGGGGGAACAACTCGGATAACTGTGCGGATGGTGTCGGGATTTGGGGTCCGCAGCGATTCCCGCCACTCGACGATTGTCAGAGTGTAGATTCCCTCGGGGAGGTGCGTGAATTCGCAAACAGTTGCGTAGCGAGTCAGTACCTCTGGGCAGAGACCGCCTGGCTCGTAGTGGTCGACAGTTGGAATGCCCACGAAGAGGGAATCGTCGAGCTGGCGGACGCAGGACCAATTTCGGTTCCAATCCCAACAGCCGTCAGGCAGCCAGCCACTTGCGTAGACGCGAATCGTATCTGTCGAACTGGGTGAGGCCGGAACGATATCGATCCGGTCGAGAACAGCCCGAGCCGTCAGGGGAAAGCAAGAGGCGCACGCGACAACAAGCAGCACGAGTGCTTTCACGTTCGCGAATCTCCTTTCAGAGAGCGGATACTGATAGTACCAGTGGACGGTTTCAGTCTAGTCGGGCTCGATTTTCTGGTCAAGGTAAAGACAAAAGCGGCTCAAGAGCCGCTTTTGTTGTTGAGTAGTCGGGAACTAGTAGCGGTCGTTGCCACCGAAGTTGCCGCCACGGGCGGGTCGTTCGGTCATTGGGCGCGCTTCGTTCACAACGAGGTTCCGGCCATCGAAATCCTTACCATTGAACATATCAATGGCGGCCTGGGCTTCCTCGTCAGTCGACATCTCGACGAAGCCGAATCCCTTTGAGCGTCCGGACATTCGGTCGATGATGACCGAAGCCGATTCAACGGTACCAGCCTGGGAGAAGTGCTCCTTGAGCTGATCGTCGTTGACGCTGTAGGGGAGGCTTCCAACGTAGAGACGTTTTGCCATTTGCTAGCGAGACTTAGACGAATAATCGCCGACCTCTTCGGCGACCTTTCCCTCTACGCGGATCGCGAGACGGACCGAAAAGACGTGCATCGCGAGAATAGCACGCATGCCCCAGAAAGGCAATGGCTGGTAAAAGCTAGGAAAATATGTGCTTCACTGTCTGTGGTATCATAGGGGAGCACTATGAAGGAAGGCGATGTACCGGCGGGGGACAACGGTGGACAATTGAATGCAGTACGGCTCAACGCTGAACAGGAGCGAGCGGTTCGGCATGGCGACGGGCCCCTCTTAATCGTCGCGGGGGCCGGGACCGGCAAAACCACCGTGATTGTTGAGCGCATGGCCTGGCTCATGACCGAGAAGAAGTACCGGCCGGACGAAATATTGTGTTTGACTTTTACCGAAAAGGCGGCGGGCGAGATGGCGGAGCGAATTGACCGGCGCGTTCCCTACGGCTATCTCGATTTGTGGGTGTCGACCTTCCACGGCTTTGGCGAGCGCATTCTTCGGGAGTACGCGATTGATATCGGTCTACCGGGCGACTTTGAGCTGTTCAATGAACGGCAGCAATGGCTGTTTCTCCGAAAACACCTCGACGAGTTTCCCTTGTCCTATTACCGCCCATCAGGAAAGCCCACGAAATTTCTTAAATCCCTCGTCAGTCATTTTTCACGATTAAAGGATGAGGGAGTGACGCCGGCCGACTATCTCGATTTCGTAAAAAAACTTCAGCTCGATCGTGATGCGAGTGACGGAGTTCCCGGGGTGTCGGCGGATGAAGAAACGCTCGACCTCGACCGCCTTCGCGAACTCGCGGAAAGCTACGACCGCTACACGCGCTTGCTCCGCGAGCATTGGGGGCTCGATTTTGGCGATCTGATTGTTGAGACGATGCGCCTCTTTCGGGAGCGGCCGGCGATCCTCGCTCGTTACCAAGAGCAATTCCGCGCCATCCTCGTTGATGAATTTCAAGATACGAACTGGGCGCAGTACGAGTTAGTGAAACTCTTGGCCGGAAAGCGGAGAAACCTCACCGTCGTCGGAGATGATGATCAATCGATCTATAAGTTCCGCGGCGCGTCCGTCGCGAATATCCTCGGCTTTAAGCACGATTATCCGGACAGCACTGACGTCGTTTTGACGGAGAATTACCGTTCGGCCCAGTCCATCCTCGACGCGGCGTATGCGTTTATTCAAAAGAATAACCCCAATCGGCTCGAGGCCCAGCTCAGCGCCGCTCCGAAGCAGCTCGGGACGACCGTTTCTAAGAGACTCACTGCAGCGCGACCGGACGCCGGATCCATTCAGTGTGTTGTGGCTGAGACTGAGGCTGAAGAGGCGCGGACGGTCGTCGGGAAAATTTTAGAGGCGAAAAATGCCGACGCGACGCTAGCCTGGAGCGACGTAGCAATTCTCGTTCGGGCTAATGACCACGCTGAGCTCTTTCTGTCCGAGTTGGAACGGAACGGTCTTCCGTACCAATACGTCGCTTCGCGTGGCCTCTACCGGATGAGTATCGTGCTCGACATTTTTGCCTACGTGCGACTTCTCGACAATTATCATGAAAGCGTCGCGCTTCAGCGGGTGCTCAATCTCCCGATGTTTCGATTTCGGGCTGATGACGTCATTCTTTTGAATGAAACCGCGCGCCGCCAGAGCCGATCGACCTTCGCCGTCTTGCGCGATCACGCCCTCCTCGCTGATTGGCGTCCGGAAGCGCATGCAGACGCTGACCGGCTCCTGAGCCTTATCAGCCGACATGCAGAGCTCGCTCGTCGCGCTACGCCTCGAGAAGTTATCGTAAGCTTCCTTGAAGAGAGCGGGTATTTGAAGTGGCTAAGCGAAGCGCCGGATGATCCGAAGCGCGAGGCCGAAATTGGCTACGCGAATCAGCTCTTAAACGAGGTCGTTGAATTCGAGCGCGGAAAACTTGCGCCCAACGTCCGAGCATTCCTTGAGGTCATTGATCTTGCGATAGACGCCGGTGAGCTCGGTCGGCTCGAAACCGCCCCTGAAGACGGGCCGGATAGCGTGAAGGTGATGACGGTTCATGCGGCGAAGGGCTTGGAGTTTCGCATGGTGTTCGTTGTCCACCTCGTTGAACAGCGTTTTCCGTCCCGCGACCGGAGCGAGGGAATTCCGGTCCCAGATGCCTTGATTCGCGAGCCGCTCCCGGAGGGCGATATTCATCTCGAAGAGGAGCGCCGGCTTTTTTATGTTGCCTTGACCCGCGCGAAAGAGCATATCATTTTATGTCGGGCCTTAGATTACGGCGGGGCGCGTCGGAAAAAAGCTTCTCTGTTTCTCGAAGAGCTTGGGTTGGTGACGAAAGAGTCTGCTGCTGAAGAGCGAGTTCGCCAGCCGAAGCTCGCCCCGCTTTTGTCGCAGAGGGTCGCGGACGGAGAGCCCGAGGCGATTATTCGGAAGGTCCGGACAAACGAACGTTACGACTATTCGCGCTTAAGCGCCTACGAGCTTTGTCCATGGAAATATCGCTATCGTTATGTCCTTGACGTTCCGGTGTCCGGTAACGCGCGACTGTCCTATGGATCGTCGATCCACGCTACGCTCTATCATTTTTTTCAGCTCGTTCGACAGCGAAGCGTTCAGCAGCAGGGAAGCTTGTTCGGCGCCCAAACTTCGTCGGGTACGAAGCCTCTCGTTTCGCTTGAGGAACTCAAGACCTTGTATGCGTCAGCCTGGATTCGTGAATGGTACGCTTCAGAGCGCGAGATGGAGCAACGAAAAAAGGAGGGATGGGCAGTTCTTGAGCGTTTTTACAAGGCACAAGAAGGCGCCTTTCCTGTTCCTCTTCTTCTTGAGCAATCCTTCACGCTTAAGTTTGACGGGAGGATTCTCGGCGGGAAGATTGACCGCGTTGATCCGATTCCCGGGGATTCGGAGGGCGTTGAGATTATTGATTATAAAACCGGACCGGCTAAGGAGAAGCCGTCGGCTGATCGCTGGTATCAACTTCTCCTCTACGCGCTCGCAGTCAGCGATCCAGAGTTACTCGGTCGGCCGGTTCGCCAACTGAGCCTTTTCTATATTGATGAAAACAAAAAAGTTACGAAAGAACCGAAGCCGGCCGAGCTCGACAAAGCGAAAGACTGGGCGCTCAACGCAATACAAGCAATAGAATCTCTAGATTTTGTTGCAACCCCAGACCCCTTCCTCTGCGCTGAGTGCGAATTCAATCGAATTTGCCCCTTTCGGGCGGGAAGAGGATAGAGATTTTAGAAGGAAAGTACAAAGATACTCACAAATAGGCGACTGATGCAAGGGAAAGCATATGAAAAAGCAGCGACTAGTTCCTCGCTAGTCGCTGCTGAAAAGGCCGTTGATGCTTGTGAATTAACTCTCCGTGGCATACTGGAGAGCGTTCACAAATGCGAGGTCTTGTAGCTCAGCGTTGTGCGTCTGAAGTCCCAACTTCCAGATAAAGAGCCAGTCTTCAATCGATGTGGCCAGTGCGGTGAACTTGCGAGCTAGCCGAGCACTGTCTGGGGCGTATTTGATCGCCGCGTGACATTCCCTCAGTGTTTGAGCCGTTTCGATCAATCGCTTCACAACAGCGTCATTCGCCCCACACTCAGCGTCACGGCTAACATACTGCCAGATCTTCTCCTCTGGCTTGGTAGCGATTGGGAGTTGTCTAGCTACCGTTAGGAAGGCAGAAAAGGGAAGCGGACAATCCATGATCCAGCCGGTAGCCGAGGCTCGTTCTGGACCGCAGCTGTCGTCACTCTGAAGAATCTGCACCTGTCGCAAGAGTTCTTGGAAGAGTTGTTGTGGGTCTCCGGTGATTTCTCCATGAAGAGAGGCCGTAACTGTTCGAAGGTAGTCAAGCGCCGGATCAGAAGTGGATCTGGCTGCGTGTGTGTTTAGGCTGAGTCCAGGATCAGAATCTTCCATTTCTCTGCCGACTAACCGTTCAGCAAATTCGTAGAGCTCCCGTTCAAAGGCTTCGAGCTCATCCGCCTTCTCAAGAAAGTGCACCCAGTCTTCTTTCGTGGAGCACATCTCTCTGATTTTTGCCTCAGCCCGTCTCGATACTTCTTTTTCGTGACTGAAGTGCCAGAGATAAATCCAGTCCTCCAGGCTGGCTGCAAAGGACAACGCCCTTGCATACGCTGTCTGGGTCCAAGGGTGATGATTAATGGAATCTGCTCGCATCTCAAGTTGGCACATTGAATCAATAATGGCGACCGTAGTTCCTAAGAGGGGTAGAATCTGATCAAGAACAAAATCGTGAACCTTAGTGAATGGAAGAACTGGATCTAAGGATGCCAGTTTTTCCCACTCTCTGATCGTCGAGTGACCCGCCTTTAACCGCCCTTCAATCTCCGGTCGAAGCTCGGGACAGAAGCGGTGGAGGAAGCATTGGTCCTTTGCATGTTGGGGAATTCCCCTATCCAGCAAAGCAGCGATTTGGACCGGAGTCCAACCCATCGCACGCAAGATCTCATACTTTTTCAAAGGGCACCTCCATGGTTATTAGTTTTTATTTTTGGACTCGTCAAAATAACATAAATAATATAATTGTCAAATATACCTTGATATTATTTAAGCAATCCGCAGGACAGAATCTCCGCCACCCCAGACCCCTTCCTCTGCGCTGAGTGCGAGTTTAATCGGATTTGCCCTTTTCGTTCAGGGAAGTCGTAGGCTCATACTCGGAGGCGGTATTCTTGGGAAAAATCCCTTGCGAAGAAGGGGTATTTCTGGTACGATCAGAGCGGGTTTTTTGTCTCTTTGACTCTCATCCATCCTCAGTGACTGTTCGACGCTACGTTATTCTGATGGGCGTGGCCACCCTGCTGTCCTGGGCAGTTTGGAGCCTTCTGCTCCTTACGGTTGACCCTGGAGTATCCGGGCCGGTCGGCCATGCTGCATTTTTTATTACGCTGCTCTGTGCGCTGACGGGAAGCTTCTCGCTTGTCGGATTGGGATTACGACGGATTTTTGCTCGACGCGTTGTTCTGTTCCGGCAGATTGGCACCTCCTTCCGTCAAGGATTCTTCTTTAGTCTTCTTCTCGTCGGGAGTCTCCTCCTCGAAACGGCCGACTTCCTCCGCTGGTGGAACCTTATCGTGTATCTCCTCCTCCTCGCCTGTATTGAATTTTTCTTCCTTGCCCGTGAACAGCGACCCTTCTAAGCTCCATTCCGAACTTCGTGACCTTGAGGCGGCTGCGCAGCGGGAGATTGGCCTTGTTCGAAATCCTGCTGACCTCGAAGCCTGGCGCGTCAACTACCTCGGCCGAAAGGGCCGGCTCGCCCAGGTGATGGCGCAACTCGGGACCCTCCCTCCAACCGAGCGGGGAAGCGTTGGTCAAACGGCAAATGCCATGAAGGCCCGCTTGATTGATCTTGAGCGCCGGGCATCTTCAGGCCGAAACGCGGAGAAACAGACGGCCTTCGAGCAGTCTCTTCCCGGCGCTCCTGCCTATCCCGGCCGTCTTCATCCGCTGACGATCGTAACGCGTCGCATTGTGGAGATCTTCCGCTCGATGGGCTTTGCGGTGCTCGCTGGACCGGAGGTGGAAACAACGAAGTATAACTTCGACCTGCTGAATATTCCGGACGACCACCCGGCTCGAGATCTTTGGGATACCTTTTATCTTGCCAACGCCTCGAATCTTGTTCTTCGGACGCATACGTCCCCAGTTCAGCTTCGCGCGATGGAAACACGGAAACCGCCGGTTCGACTTATCGCGCCCGGCCGCGTCTACCGCCACGAGGCAACAGACGCCTCTCATGAATCAACCTTGACGCAGTGCGAAGGGCTCGTTATTGACGAAGGGATTCGCTTGACTGACCTCTTCGGAACGGTGAACGATTTTCTTTCAGCCTTGTTTGAACGCGAGGTTGTAACGCGCCATCGGCCGAGTTTTTTCCCTTTCGTTGAGCCGGGAGCGGAAATTATTATGCGTTGTACGATTTGCAACGGTTCAGGTTGCTCAACCTGCGGCCGGAGCGGCTGGCTTGAACTTGGGGGACAGGGAATGGTACATCCCGTTGTTTTGAAGAATATGGGCTTGGATCCGAAGCGTGTCCGCGGCTTTGCCTTTGGATTCGGGATTGAGCGCCTGATGATGCTCCTCTACGGTATTCCGGACATACGCTTGACCTTGTCCGGTGATTTGCGGTTTCGAACGAACTACTAGCTATGCATATCTCTCTTCGGTGGATCAATGAATTCGGGAAAACGAAGCTGCGGGCCAGCGAGGTAACCGAGCTTCTCTCGCAAGGCGGTATTCCAGTTGACGGCGTGCGACGCCTCGACGCTGAATGTGAAGGCGTGGTCGTTGGGGAAGTTCGGAGCGTAAGCCAGCATCCTAACGCCGATCGTCTCAAGGTATGCTCGGTTCGTTTGAGCGCCAAGGAAACCCGGCAGATTGTTTGCGGCGCTCCGAATGTTGCGGTCGGCCAGAAGGTTGCTGTCGCCCGCCCAGGCGCTCGCTTGGCGAACGGCGTACGGTTAGAAGCCGCGGCAATCCGCGGCGTCCACTCCGAAGGAATGCTCTGCGCGCCCGATGAACTTGGCCTCGGCGCAGATCACGCAGGCATTCTCGTGCTTGATCCGAAAGCGATCCTTGGTCAGCCGTTTGCGCGCTTTCTTGAGCTTGATGATGTGAGTCTTGAGCTTGAAGTGACGCCGAACCGCGCTGACTGTCTGTCGGTTCTTGGTATTACCCGCGATCTGGCAGCGCTTCAAGGGAAGAGTTTTTCCTACCGCGCGCCGCGCCTTGCAGCGCGAGGCGTCTCGGCCTTACGCGTAACAATTCAGGACGCAGCAGCCTGTCCGAAGTATTCGGCTCGGCTCGTGCGCGGAATTCATCAAAACCCAACGCCGGCCTGGATGGCGGCCCGGCTCCTCGCGTCTGGAATTCGACCGATTCATCTTATTGTCGATATTACGAATTACGTGATGCTCGAACTTGGTCAGCCGCTCCATGCTTTTGATGCCGCCCGCATTTCCAACCATCGGATTACGGTTCGGCGCGCGCGGAATGGGGAGACGCTTCGAACCCTTGATGGAGTCGACCGCCGATTGAGCTCCGAGATGCTGGTGATCGCGGATTCGACGAAGCCGATCGCGCTCGCCGGAGTGATGGGCGGAGCTGACACGGAAGTAGGCCCAGAGACGAAAGATATTATTCTCGAGTCGGCGCATTTCGCGCCGCAGCTTGTTCGGAAGACGGCTCGCTCGCTCCATCTGCTCTCCGAAGCGTCAATGCGTTTTGAGCGGGGGATTGATCCAGCGATGACGGCAATTGCCCTTGATCGAGCTGCTCAATTACTTCTTGAACTAGGGGGAGCGAGCCTGGCTGGACCGGCGCGGGTTGTTGGGCGAGGCCAGCCTCGACCGAAGCCGATTGCTCTATCGCTCGCTGACGTGAATGATGTCCTGAATACCGATTTTTCTCATGCTCGCGTGAAGCGCTTTCTCGCGAGTATTGGCTGTACGATTCGCGGCGGGGCGAAGACAATGACCGTTCTTCCTCCGACCTGGAGAGTTGATCTAAAACTTCCCGAAGATCTCATCGAAGAGATTGCTCGGCTTTACGGGTATGACCGACTGAAGCCGACGCACCTTCAAGGGGAATTGCAGCCAGCCCCGATTGATCCGCTCCAGCGGCTTTCGGAACGTTCGCGCGACCTTCTCGCCCAGCTCGGTTATTCCGAAGTCTATACCCGCGAAACAGAGCGGGGCGCAAAAGGAGATCCGAAGACGGATTGGGTTATTGCCAATCCGATTGATCCAGATGAGTCGGTCCTCCGCCGCTCGCTGCTCCCAAACCTCGAACGAGTTGCTGAAGCGAATTTAGCTCGTTCGGTTGACCCGAAGCTTGCGGTTTTTGAAGTCGGTACGGTGTTCGCCGGCCGAAGCGAGGAGCAGTTCCTCGGCGCGACGTCGTGGCGTATGGCGAATCGCTCCTGGGCCGGGGATGTCGTCAAGGGGCACATCGCGTCCTGGGCCTTGTCCCTTGGCTTGCCTGAACCGCAGTTTCGCGGCGAGGATATTCTTATCCTCGACCAGAGCGGGAAGGAGTACCGTATCGGCCGCTGGACGAGCGCTGAACTCACCCTAATGGGACGGAATCAGTATCTCTGTCAAAGCTGGGAAATTTCCCTAAGCAAGGTCTTAACTCATCAGAGCCGGAAAGAATTTCTTTCGCCAAATCAGTTTCCTCCGGTAAAGCGCGATCTGGCGCTTTGGGTGCCAAACGATTTGGATGCCTCCCGACTCTTCGCTGCGATGCATCGCGCTGCGCCCGATCTCGTCTCGATTGTGCCTTTCGACGTCTATACGAAAGATGGAAAGCTGAGCGTTGCGCTCCATCTCGTCTTTCAGCGCGCTGATCGGACGCTTGCTGCGCAAGAAGTTGATAGCGCCCTGACCGCTATCCTCAAAACCCTCGAACACGATTTGAAGATTATACCTCGTCGCTAACCAAAACCGTATGGCTACCCGCTCGAAGAAAACCGGAGCTGATGAATCCGGATCCGAATATTCCGCAAAGCAGATTACCGTCCTCGAAGGACTGGCTCCGGTCCGAAAGCGGCCGGGTATGTATATTGGAAATACAGCCGGGGAAGGACTGCACCATCTCATTTGGGAAGTCGTCGATAACTCCATCGACGAAGCGATGGCGGGTCACTGCACCCACGTGCACGTCATCCTCCATCCTGATCGGACCGTTGAAGTCCAGGATAATGGCCGAGGCATTCCGGTTGAGATTCATCCGCAGACGAAGAAGTCGGCTCTCGAAACCGTCATGGCAACGCTCCACGCCGGAGGAAAATTCGGCGCCGGCGGGTATAAAGTGTCCGGCGGTCTTCATGGCGTCGGTCTTTCCGTCGTGAACGCCTTGTCCGAGTATGCTCGCGCCGAGGTGCACCGCGACGGGAAAATCTGGTCGATTGAGTTTAAGCGCGGGAAAGCGCTGGGGCGCGTGAAGCCGATCGGGAAAACGAAGACGACCGGAACGACGATCTTCTTTAAGCCGGACCCGGAAATTTTTTCAGTTCTCGAGTACGATACGAAGACGGTTCTCGATCACCTGCGCCAGCAGTCCTACTTGACGAAGGGCGTTTTGGTAAGTTTTGAAGATCGGCGAGCGAAGCCGAGCGACACCTACGCGTTCTACTTTGAAGGCGGCGTCGCGTCCTATGTAAAGCAGCTCAATCACGCGAAGAATCCGAAGCACGAAACGATTTTCTCCGTTGCGAAAGACCAGGGAGACGTTCAAGTCGAAGTCGCGCTTCAGTACACTGATGACTATTCAGAAACCGTCGCTTCCTTTGCGAACAACATCCACACGGTTGAAGGCGGAATGCACATGGTGGGCTTTCGAACCGGTCTCACCCGAACGCTCAATAACTACGCCCGCAAGCACGAGTATCTCAAAGAAAAGGATGAAAACCTGACCGGAGAGGATATGCGGGAAGGTTTGACCGCGATCATTTCCGTAAAGGTGAAAGAGCCGCAGTTCGAAGGCCAAACCAAAGCCAAGCTCGGAAACGCGGAAGTAAAGTCGATTGTTGACCAGGTCTTCTCCGAGAGTTTCGCAACCTATCTCGAGGAGCACCCGCGCGACGCTGAAGCGATAGTCGGAAAGTGCGTGCTCTCGGCTCAAGCGCGCTTCGCCGCCCGCGCTGCCCGCGAAACAGTCCTTCGAAAAGGCGCACTCGAGGGACTTACGCTGCCCGGGAAGCTGGCCGACTGTTCCTCGCGCGATCCGAAAGAGAGCGAGCTTTATCTCGTTGAGGGTGACTCGGCCGGCGGCTCAGCCAAGCAAGGGCGGAACCGGGAGTTCCAGGCGATTCTTCCGCTCCGCGGAAAAATTCTCAACGTTGAAAAAGCGCGGATCGATAAGATGCTCGCGAATAATGAGATTAAGTCGCTCATCATCGCGCTCGGAACGAATATCGGCGAGCAGTTCAGTCTCGAAGGGCTCCGCTATCACCGCATCATAATTATGACCGATGCCGACGTTGACGGCGCGCATATCCGGACCCTTCTCCTCACCTTGTTTTACAAGCACTTCCCGCAGCTCATCACGAACGGTCACCTCTATATCGCCCAGCCGCCGCTCTATCGCGTCTCAAAAGGGAAAGACTTCCGTTATGTGTTTACTGAAGAGGAAATGAAGAAAGCAACCGCCGAACTTGAAGCCTTGAAAGCCGAGCGGAGCGCAAAACGCGCGAAGGCGAAAGCTGAACCGGTCGTTGAGGTCGACGTCGTTGAGGGCGCGGAGCCTGAGGCAGGCGAGGCGACGGTGACTGGTTCAGGGTTAACGGTCCAGCGCTACAAGGGTCTTGGAGAAATGAACCCGGATCAGCTCTGGGATACGACGATGAGTCCGGAACACCGCGTTATGAAGCAGGTGACGATGGATGACGCGGCTGCCGCCGCTGAAGTCTTCGACGTACTTATGGGCGTTGATGTGGCCCCGCGCAAGCGCTTCATTCACACCCGTGCGAAGACAGTAAAGAACCTCGATATCTAAAGCGTTTTCAAAAAAGCAGCTCTAGCTAAACGGAGCTGCTTTGTGTTGATTAAAGTGAAAAAATATGGTACAATAAGCATAGAAATCAAAATGAACATGAAAAAACAGCAGATTTTGCCCGCGCTTCTCCTCGTGATCTTTGTGCCGATCGCGCTGTTTGCGTTCTTTGTGATTGGGGCAAATGTTTTTGTTCACGACGAGGCTCCACCGGATGTGTCGAGCTTTCGCCTTCCCCCAATCCGCTTAGATGATAGTGAGAACGCGTACCGGAAGCTTGAGCCGATTTTACAAAGCGATCGTTTTTCAAATGAGCCTGACCAAACACTCACCTCGGTTGTCGCGGCTGAAGGGTGGGATGCGGAATATGCTTCTGAGTTAATCGATCAGCATGCTGAAGATATTTTCGCCTTTCGCGCGGCAGCTCAAGCGCCAGCCTATCTCTATCCCGGATACGCCGATTTCTCATCATTGACGCTGGCCTCGATTGAGTACCCGGATCTTTCGCCGATTCGCAAAGCCGCAGAGGTCACGGCCCTCGACGCGCGGAGCCGGGCGCGAGCCGGCGATAGTGAGGGAGCTATTGTTGAGTCGCTTGAGATTGTCCGTGTAGGACAGGCAATGCAGAACGGGCGTGGCGTGCTCATTGATTATCTCGTCGGAAGTGCGATCAAGCAGACCGGCCTAACCGCGCTTCGCCGGATTGCCGAGGCCGCGGATCTGAGCGCGGAGCGATCTCTCGCCTTAGTGAATGAACTCGAAACCTTTCGCGATTCTCGCGAGGCTGAAGTTGCGGCCCTGACAGCCGAGGCGTCTTTGAGTCTACGGTTTTTCCCGAACACCTATCGCGAACTTGTTGATTCGTTCTCGCTTTCGTACGATAGCAACGGGACGCGGATCCGCCCTGGGTTTTTCGATTGGGTCAATGCGCAGATTCCTCCGGTTACGACTCGCGAGGGCTTGAGCGGCTGGCTGACCCAGGCGACGTGGGCGCCGATCGCGTTTTCCGGGATGACGACATATTATTATCAGCCGAACCGAACAAAGCGATTTTTACTTGAAGATGCTGGAGTGAGGATTGCGAACGCGAATACTTCTTGCGATCTCGTTGACTTCAATCCGGAAACGCGGCGCCTTCCGGAGTATGCCGGTCCGCGCGGGTTTTTTCAGCGCAACGCCGTTGGGAATATCGTCGTGAACATCGGTCAGATTTCCTACGGCGGTCTGTCGAAGAAGCGCTGCGATGAATCGCTCGCCGTGTCCGCGACGGAACTGGTCGTTGCCGCCCGAGCGTACGCCCAGGATCACGGGTCGATCCCAGCTCGGTTGATTGATCTTGTGCCAAGTTATCTTCCCGAGGTTCCGCTTGATCCCTACACTGGAACGCCGATGCAGTACGACGCGGAGCAGGGGAGCGTCTACTCATTCGGCGCGAATCGAGTGGACGCCGGGGTTAGCGAGGAAGCTGACTGGCAAAAAGCCGAGAACCCGAGCTTCTCTCTTGAATAAAGTACGAAGGACTTCTTGAGCGTGAACCCTCAAAGCTTTTTGGTATGGAAGAAAAAAGAAGAAGTCCCTGCGCGTACAGGGACTTCGGGAAGGGACTAGCGGCGCTGGGGGAGCGGGGACAGGTTAGGGATCGCTTCACCGTCGAGAAAGAGGCAGCGAGAGGTGAGGCTCATGACCGGCCGGACGGCCGAACTGGGAATCGGGACATCGATCCGGGCGTGCGGCTTCGCGGCGAGATGTTGAGCGATGACTGCAAGTGAGATCGCGCGTGGTCGCGCGTAACGCTCCAGCCCCTCGCCGTAATCCTCGAGGTCGGCCAGGAAGACCCGTCCGCTCTTCGGATCCGAGCAATCGTAGATTGCAAGGGTGATTGTATCTCCCTTTGCCTGGACGCTGATTGAGAGGAACTCCGGCGTTGCGTCGAACAGCGTATCCGGCTTGGCTGAGCGCGCGCCGATCGCCGCGCCGGCAACTGCACCGAGGGGACCGAGCGCCCACCAGCCGATCGCCGCTCCGCCGGCAGCTCGCCCGCCCGGACTCGGCTTTGTGATTTGCGCCGTTCGCGAGTCCCGTCCGTACGAGTACGAAATGACGGTTCCGGACAGATGGTTCTTGGCCAGGCTCTGATCGGCCAGCGTCGGAGCGAGGAAGCTCTCGGCGAGTGCCGGCGAAGTCAGGGTCAGGACGAGCGCGAAAGCGAGTAATGAGCGATGCGACATGAACCCTCCCGTTTCGGTCGCTTGAGAATCTACAAAATGCTTTCAGGTTGTAGCACAAATACGAGATTTGTCAAGATTCTCTGATAAGTGAAATGAGAAATGAAATGGGACGACTCTGAAGGGAGTCGTCCCGATGTGCGTTCATGTTGTCACTGGCTCTCCGAGAAGGTAGTCCAGGATCTCGTTCGGGTTGGTCCTGATTCGGAAATCGACCCCTTCCCAAGTCTGCTGATGAACACGGTTCGCCAGCATATCGGACCGGTCGATGAGTCCAGTCATAGCGGCGCCTGGAACCAGAATGGCCATCCGCTTCGGGTGTCCGTAGGCACCGAGGGTGACTGCGGCCAGGAAGCCGAGGTAGGCCTCGATTCCTGCCGTTCCGTCGAAGATCAGGGCATCTTGGGCCAAGAGCAGGCCCAGCCAGTGCATCAGCTCGGTTTCGATCGGCATCGGCGGGGCCGGGATCAAGTCCGCCACCCGGCGCGTGTGCGAGAAGTACGCGCTCAGTTCCGGTTCCTTCCCACAGGTGTAGCCGATGACGTGACTCTGTTCCGAACGCGCGCCCTTGGCGAGCGCCAGGCAGGATCCGGTCGTTCCGTTCGTCACCACGTTCACTTCGCTCCGGCCGAGACCCTGCCCAAGGTCTTCGAAACTGGCCAGAACCGCTAAATCATCTTGCGTCGGGTTCCCGAAGAATCCAATGTTCGTGATCAGCATCGTCCTTTCCCTCCGAGTTGTGGAATGTACTGACTGTCCTTTCACAAAGGCAAGCCAGACCTTAGCAGAGGCGGGGGATGCGTGGCAAGAGCCTTTCTTCGATACTATTGACAAAAAACAATAAGTCCATTAAGCTCGAAAGCTGTTTT
>CAZWTD010000003.1:0-73780 GCA_964637345.1 uncultured Gammaproteobacteria bacterium | reverse complement strand
TGGAACAACAGTTGTGCTCGTCACGCACAATCGTGAGGTTGTGAACACCTTGCGTCGCCGCGTGATTACGCTCGATCATGGTCGAGTTGTGATGGATCAACAAGCCGGTAAATACGTTCTCTAATGTTTACGAATTTCACTCGAGTTTTCCGCTTCGCCTTTCAGAATGTTACTCGCAACGCCTGGCTTTCCGTTGTAACAATACTGTTTGTTACCTTGGCGTTATTTCTCGTTAGCGTTTTAGCGACTGTACAAGTTGTAGGAAATAAGGCGATTGATCGCGTGCTTGAAAAGGTTGATGTCGCCGTTTTTTTCACCCAGAACACCTCGACCGAACAACTTGATGCTATTCAAGAACAACTTCTCGCGCGTGAAGATGTTACCCAGGTCGATGTTATTACTGCTGACGAGGCCTACGAGCAGTTTCGGACTGAGAATGAAGATGATCCGGTTATTCGCGAATCCCTTGAAGCGCTTGGTCTAAATCCGCTTGGACCTGTGCTCGTGATTAAGGCGAGAACGCTTGATGACTATCCGGCAATTCTTTCTCTTTTTGACGCTGATGCGTTGAAGCCGCTCATCCAGGACAAGGCCCGAGATTTTGAGAGTAAGCAGCTCGTTATCGAGAGGTTATCGACAATCATTTCGCAGCTCAGGAAGATCGGCATTATTCTCGCCGGAGTATTTGCGTTTATTGCCGCGCTCGTGATGTTTAATACAATCAGGATAACGATTTATACACACCGAGAGGAAATCGGCATCATGAAGCTCGTTGGCGCATCAAACACCTTTGTCCGCCTTCCCTTTGTTATCGAAAGCGCCGTGTACGCGATAGGGGCTTCGGTTGTGACTGCGCTCCTCTTTTATCCGGCAGTAGTTGTTTCGGCTCCTACCGTGAATCGATTCTTCGAGGGGTATGACTTTAATCTCCTCACGACCTATCATGAGTTTCTTTGGCCCCTGACACTGATTCAACTCGGGGGCGCTGTAGTTCTCTCTATTTTGACAGCAAGTGTAGCGGTGAATCGCTACGTTAAGGTCTAATCCTTGACGAAAGCCGTACGATAGGATAGGGTGCTTTGAACCCCCCGGGGGTACATTGCCGGGTCGTCTAGCTGGTAGGACAGCGGCCTTTGGAGCCGTGAACGGGGGTTCGAATCCCTCCCCGGCAGCTTCGTTCGGTTGAGCAAAGACGCGATCAGCGTCCCGCATCCTTCGTCTATGGAAACCCTGCATTTTCGGAAGCTCCAATGGACCCTCATTGAACAAACGTCGTATCGAGACGTTGAGTTTCTTGAGGAGCATTACCATTTCCACCCCCTTGATCTTAAGGACTGTATTGGCGTTACGCAGCGTCCGAAGATCGATATCTATGATCAGTACATTTTTCTCGTGCTCCATATCCCGCAATACGATCACGAGCGTCAACGTGTTCGTATTCAAGAACTGAACGTTTTCCTTGGACCGGACTATGTTATTACTCTGACGAATGAACCGATCGCGGCGCTCGGGGAGTATTTCCGGGAATATGCCAAGAAAATTGAACGACAACCTGAGCCGAACGATTTACAGAATTCAAGTGGGTATTTACTGTACAAAATTCTCGATCGTTTATTTACCTCAAGTCGACCGATCGTTGATATTCTTGGAGAACGGCTTTCGAGCGCCGAGGAAGAAGTCTTCGCGGAAGGGAAGAAAAATGCGGCCGTAGAGCTTTCCTTAGTTCGCCGGAACATTTTAACCTATCAGCGCCTTCTTGAGCCGCAGCTTCATGTCGTCGATCGTTTAGTCCAGCTACGAAAAAATTTCCTCGATCACGAACTCTCAGTGTATTTTGATGACGTGCATGATAACCTTGAACGAACCTGGAGCATATTAAATACATACAAGGACACCCTTCAGGGGCTTGACCGGACGAATGAGGTAATGACGTCCCAGCGCCTGAATGATTTAATGAAGACACTTACCGTGATTTCAGTGATCACGATTATTCCAACTATGGTGATCAATATTTATAGCATGAATATCAAATTGCCTTTCGCCGGACAACCCAAAATTTTCTATATTTTGACTGCAGCCTTTTTCTTCATCATGTTTTTGACCTACTTTGTTCTGCGCCGCCGCCGCTTGTCCTAGGCTCGTTGTCCGGTAAAGCCGTTCTTGGTACACTACCAGGCATGCGGCATCTCGCACCACGTCTCACCATACCTGTATTTCTCGGCGCCTTTAGTCTCGGGGCCGCGGTTGTTGTTAGTGAAGCCAATATTGCGCCATTCACGCCGAATCTTGTCGAGATACGTCGACCGGCCATTCTTGGCGTTGAGGATCAGGCCGCTACGCTTCCTCCCATGTCGGACACCACCTATGGACCGGAGCCAGCGGCAGAGAGCGAGTTCAATTCGCTAGCGCCGACGCAAGCCTCGCAGATTGCCTACCTTCAACTGCAACGTCGAAATCAAAAAGGGGAGTGGCAGGTCGCTGAGACGATTGACGCGAATGATGAACTCGGTCTTCGGGTAAACCTTCACGGCGGAGAAGGAGGCCTTGTGCTGTCAGTCATGTGGGCTGATGACCAGGGGCGACAAGTGAGCCAAGAAGCTAAGGTTCCTTTACGTGATGGCCTTATTCGATTGTCGCACCCGCAAGAAACTGGTCAGTATCTGCTTCAACTCGCGCTAAACGGCGAGTCGCTTGCTTCATACCCCGTAGTCATTATGAAGGCCAAGTAATGAGTGCCGTTGTCCGCATTATTCCTTCAGGTAAAAATGCTCCAGGTCAACTGACTGAAGATGAGCTGCGGCTTCTCGGTTTACTTCGGAAAAAACACACAGTACTTTTTCTCGTCACCCTGTCTGGTCTTAGTTGGCTGGCAGCCTCACTTGGGAACCTTCTCCAACAAGAGGTCCTAGGTTGGGTTGTGACGGGACTTGCCTTCATGGCCTTTTTGAGTTTGTGTTGGTACGGCCGAATCGTAGGCCGTCCGCATTTTATCGCAACGGCTATCGTACTTGGACTTGGTCTTCTTTTTGTCTTACCGTATCACGTGCTTCAGCCTTGGGTGGCGCAGGTTGGGGGAACCTTACTTTTTGTCCTCGCCTGGATTCTCGTGGTTCGCAGCCAGCCGCTTCCAGACGATCAGCCCGTGTTTTTTGCCCGCTCCCTACTCGTCTCGTGCTTGTATATCGTGATAGCGTTACTTGCTTGGGTCGGCTTGACCTTTATGATGTCCTCAATTTATCCGGTTCGAGATCAGGTTGTTGACCAGCTTGTTCGCCAGGCTGGATCGAAGCTCGAGAGTGAAACTGAGGTATATATACTGCGTTCGCAAGTCAACCCATCAGGACGCTACTATACGCTCTCAGGCGCAGCCGGGACTGAAGTTTTTTCCGCCAACGGGACGGAGCTGCGTACGCCTGGCGGACCCCTGGTTTGTACCCCTCCGTACCCAGCTCTCCCCAGTTCAACCCAGTTCACGCAGTGGTCTTGCCGAATTCTTGATAATTCTTGGATGTTTTTCCATGACCTCGAACAAAGTATTAGCTGGGTACGGTAGTTCGGAATTTCGGCAGGTTATTGATGCGCTTCGTACCGTCGAGGATCCGGAGCTAGGAGCGGATATTGTCAGCCTTGGTCTTGTATATAATCTTACTGAGACCGACGGGACGTTTATCGTAACGATGACCTTGACCTACCCCGGCTGTCCGTTGAGCGAGTATTTTGTTGAGCGAGTTGAGCAGAGCCTTCGTCCCGTTATTACGCATCAGGCAATTCAGGTTCGGTTTTCCTTTGATCCGCCCTGGCAGTCGGAAATGATGGACCCGGATTTACGCGCCGCGTACGCGCTTGGCTGAGCTAGCCAGCGTGGTATACTGTAGGTGCCTTTTTAATGTTCTACGTCTCAATGCGTCGTTTGTCCCGCGCGAGAAGTGTATTCGAAAAAGCTCGAAAGGGCCGGTATGCCGTCGGCGCTTTTAACGCCGGAAGCTTTGAAACAATGAAGGCTATTGTCGGCGTCGCTCATCGACTTCGCTCTCCGGTTATTCTCGAAACGTCCCCGGGCGAAACTAGCTATTTTGGTGTTGAAACCCTAGTGGCGATTGTGCGAAGTCTCGAGGCTCATTATCAGGCTACAGTACTCTTAAATCTTGATCACGCGCGCGACTTAACAATTGTCCGGTCGGCGATTCGGGCTGGGTTTGATATTGTCCACTACGACGGTTCTCTTTTGTCTCCGGCACACAATGCGAGAAATTTGAAAAAGGTCGTTCCGTTGGCTCACGCGCACGGCATTCTTGTTGAAGGGGAGCGCGAACATATTGCTGGAAATTCTACCCTCCATGGTCAGACGCTTGAACTCGACCCCAGCTCATTTACCGACCCGATTGTTGCCCGTCATTTTGTTGCAGACACCGGGATTGATACCTTGGCGGTTTCGGTCGGCGAAGCGCACGGTCTTTATAAAGGAAAAAAGCAAATACAACCCAAGCGCATTGCAGACATTCGGGCACAAACGTCCGCCTTTCTCTCCCTTCACGGAGGTTCGGGAATTCCCGCGCAACTCATTCGCGCTGCGATACAGAATGGAATTACGAAGGTGAATGTGAATACTGAGCTTCGTCAGGCCTTGGCTGGAGGATTGCGTCAGGCCCTACGAGATCCCCAGGCGATTGTGCCGTACGAGTATTTCCCAAAGGCTATTCGCTCTGTTGAACGCGTCGTAGAGGCGAAGATTCGAATATTTGGAAGCGCTGGGAAGGCGTAATATGGCAACACGCTACGATGTCATCACCTTTGGAAATGCGACACGAGATGTTTTTCTTGAGAGCGAAGCTTTTCGGCTAAATGAAACACACCGGAAGCAAAATATTCTTCCCGCATTTCCCTTAGGCGCAAAAATTGAGATCTCAGGAATTCTTTTTGACACCGGAGGCGGAGGGACAAACAGTGCTGTTACTTTTGCCCGTTTTGGGTACTCAACAGCATTTGTCGGAAGAATCGGCGAGTACGACGTTCGCGGAAAAGAGATTCTTCGTCTTCTCGAATCTGAAGGAGTGAGCACTAGACTCGTGAGTCGCGACGCTCGTGTGAGAACGGCTTACTCCGTTATTCTCCTCGCACCCTCTGGTGAACGCGTTGTGCTCGTCTATCGCGGGGCGTCTGCCCACCTTACCGATCGTCATATTCCCTGGGAGCGGCTTCAGGCCCGATGGTTTTACATTACATCCTTAGCCGGAAATATTCGCGTTCTACGCCGTTTGGTTGAGGTTGGAAAGAAGCGAGGCGCAAAGATCGCCTTTAACCCCGGGGCCGCAGAGCTAGCTCACGGCCGGAAGCAGCTTGCGCCAATTTTACAGCATGTTGACGTGCTGTTGTTGAATGCTACTGAAGCAATGCAACTCGCCGGCCTTCCGGCAAGTAAGTCAGAAGCCGGATTCCGTGATTTATGCTTCTCGCTACCCGGAATTGTCGTCATAACGAACGGCCCGAAAGGCGCGATCGTGTGCGATAATGAGCGACGGTATCGTACTGTGTCGCGGCCAGTTCGCGTTATTGATACCACCGGGGCTGGCGACGCTTTCGGATCTGGTTTTGTCGCTGCGTATCTTCGTAAGCCTGAGATGGGATATGCATTAAAAGTTGCTACACTGAACGCCGAATCAGTCATCGGTTCGATTGGCGCCAAAACCGGTATTCTCCGAGCGATTCCAACGAAGCCTTCGGTTCGATTAGTCAGCACTCCATTTCCCAACTAGCGTATGACCAAGCCGACCGTACCATGGCGTCAGATCGGGGGCCTCTTTGGACGTTCCGGAAAACGTTCAGAGCAAAATCAAGCAGGGTATCAACACCAAGAAATTCGCGCCTACCGGCGCTTGGAGCGGATCCCGGGTATCCTCATCTGGTCGACCTTCGGCCTAGCTATACTTCTCACTGTTGTAAAGCCGCTTTGGGCCATTCTTTTTATTATCGTTTTTGATTTTCTTTGGTTAGTGCGAATTACCTACTTGCTTACCTTTGTTCTTATTGCTTTTACGCGTTTTCGAAGGGCCTTACGAGTTGATTGGTTGGCCCGCTGTCAAACACCCGAGCTTGTCGAGCGGTTTCAGGCGCTTCGGCACCTTGTTGTTCTCCCGACCCACCTCGATGATCCGGATGTCGTTCGAACGACGCTTCGATATTTATCGCAGGTGACGATTCCGCTCGACCGCCTCATAGTCGTGTTGGCAATTGAAGAGCGAGACGGGGAAACCGGGCGGCGCCTCGCGGAGCAAATGAGCCAAGAATTCGGATCACGCTTTGGTCATTGGATGGTTACAGAGCATCCGGCTGATTTGCCGGGCGAAATGGCCGGCAAAGGCTCAAACATCGCCTGGGCCGGACGCAAGGCGAAGGAATGGATTGATGCCCAAGGGATTCCCTACGACACGGTCATCGTTTCGAGTTTTGATATTGACTCCTGTGTTCACCCACAATATTTCGCGTGCTTAAGTCATGCGTATGTAACAAACCCAAAGCCGACACGCTCAAGCTATCAGCCCATTCCGCTGTTTTTGAATAACGTCTGGGACGCGCCGCCCTTCACGCGAGTTGTGGCAAACAGTACCACGTTTTGGCTCTTATCGGAAACCATCCGCACGGAACGCATGTTTACGTTTTCGTCGCACAGCATGAGCTTTCAGGCACTTGTTGACGTCGGTTTTTGGCAGAGCGATATTGTAACGGAGGACTCGAGAATTTTTATCCAGTGCTATTTAACTTACGACGGCGACTATACGGTAACGCCGATTTATCTCCCGGTTTCGATGGATACGGTCCAAGGGCGGACGGTATGGGAAACCATTGTTCATCAGTACAAACAAATTCGGCGTTGGGCCTACGGCGCGGAGAATTTTCCGTACATGGTTTGGAATTTCCGACGCAACCCAAAAATTCCTTGGAGCGCAAAATTTCGTTATGTCTGGAATCAGCTCGAAGGGGAGTATTCGTGGGCGACTGCGCCAATACTCATTTACCTCCTTGGCTATATTCCGCTGGCCATGGCTTCTGAGCAGGAAAAGCTTTCTGCCCTCTATCAGTCTGCCCCAACTATTCTGCAAACGCTCATGACCCTTTCGCTGGTCGGGCTTTTTGCAAGCGCGATCATGGGGCTTATCATCTTGCCAACCCGCCCAAAGTCAACCGGCTTGGGGAAAATGTTCACTATGGTATTGCAGTGGCTTTTATTTCCGATCACGATGATCGCGTTCGGATCCATCCCAGCTATTGAGGCTCAGACTCGTCTTATGACCGGACGATATCTTGGTTTTTGGACGACGAAGAAAATTCGGTCCCAAGCTGCGAGCCAAGTATCCCCGGAGAGCCGTGGAGAAAATCTTTCGCATTGAGTGGTTTTCGGCCGCTTCGCTGAAGTCGGAGAATGCCGATTGACCCACTCCCACAAACAACACTCATTGGGTCATTTGGCGTTGTGAGAACCGTTCCAGGGGCTCCGGGCTGTGTAGGTGTAGGCCGGGCGTCGAGGATTTTGAGCATTTCTCCATTCCAGGTTGTCCAGGAGCCTGGCCAAGGGTCGAAGGCGCGAATTTCGCGTACGATGCTCTCAGCATCTTTTGTCCAGTGAATCCGACCCTGCTCTTTCGATAGTCGTCGCGTAGGTCGTTGCCCCCTCGGATCAGCTTGGGGGACCGGCGTTATGCGTCCTGCTAAATAGGGGAGCAAGGAGGTCCGCAGCAGGCCTACCGAAACGTCAATCAATACGCGCTCTAGGTCGGGCCGGTGCATTCCATGAGGTATTGAGACGGATTCCTGGGCGATAATCGGTCCATCATCGAGTCCTGGGGTCATGACAATGAGGGTCGAGCCTGTTTCGCTTTGTCCGTCAAGAAGGGCCCCGGCAATCGGCGAGGCTCCGCGGTAGGCGGGAAGAAGGGACGGGTGAACGTTCACAAAACCGAGCCGGGGCAGGCGCAAAAGCTCAGATGGAATCATCAATCCGAACGATGCGAGAACTGCTGCGTCGGGACTTAGGGATCTAAGTGACCCTTGCAGTGCATCGGTAATCCGATCGGTCTGCCAGATAGGAATGCTCGTTGATTGAGCCAGCGCAGCGACCGGATCTGTTGATAGCTGTAAGCCCCGGCCCTGGATTCGATCTGGACCGGAAACAACCCCGACAACGCTAAGGCCCGGGATGGTGAGTAAGCCCTGGAGTATCGACTGTCCAAAGTTGCCAGATCCAAAAAAGACTACACGCTGCGTTTCCATCGTGGTAGGTCAATGGCACCCTGGGAGATCCGTTGCGCGCGGTCGATAAAAAGCGTGCCGTTCAGGTGGTCTACTTCGTGCTGGAAAATTCGAGCAGCAAAGCCTTTCGCGGTCATAGCAAAGTGTTCTCCGGTGTCAGTATAACCGGTCACGTGAACCGAGGAGTGGCGCTGGACTGGCCCGAACACCCCCTTTACGGAAAGACAGCCCTCCTCGAGCGTTTCTCGCTTCAGAGAGTGTTTCGAGAGTACAGGGTTAATAATGGACAACGGACCCTCGGGCAAGTCGACGATAATCACGCGGCGATTCACGCCGATTTGCGGGGCAGCAATCCCAACGCCATTTTCCTTCCGCATGGTTTCGAGCATGTCGCGAAGAAGCTTTCCAAGCTTTCCGGCACGCAACTCCTCAAGCGGAACTTCAGCTGAGGCGGCGCGAATGCTTGGTACGGTATATTGCGTGACAGGTCGGCTTGGCATGCCTGAAGTATACGGGAAGGCGCGTCTTAGGAAAAGTTTGGTTCGTCGGAAAGCCGGATAGGCCGGACATCGACCATCCACCCAGCGGGGAGATCCTTGAGGACGGCCTCGCGGTCTTCGGAGGATGCAGATTGGTGGAATTTAAGAAGCAGGGAAATCGTTTCTCTTTTTGCGGTATGTCCGCTGCGTACCGGAGGAGAGATGGAAAGAAGCGAAGGGGCCGTTTTTTTCTTTTCGGTAAGGCGAGATATGACATCTTTGGCCTCCGCATGCATACGAGCTGGTTCGCCGCTTTGTGTGAGTTTTACTAACGCAACAAAGGGCGGGTAACCGAAACGTTGACGATCAAGGAGTTCGGGGCGTAGCGTACTATTGTACACGTCGGTGAGTATTCGCGACGACAGTATGTCTAGTATACGGGTTTGCACGAGTATTTTGCCAGATGGCGCAGTTAAACCGGCGAGTCGGCGGATGTTCGCGTTCGCTTGTTCCTTTGACCACCACTCGCCCGAAAGAAATTCCGATTCGTAGGAAATCATCGCCGAAAGGGAGACCTTCCTAAGGTTGTGGCGGAAAAGAACCGAGGTGCCGATGAGAATGTCGGCGGTATCATCAGGCTTGCTTCCTTGTTCAACAATAGCGACTCGAGCCGATGGGAAAGCTCGTTTGACAGATTCAGCCAGACGGCGAACACCGTGGCCCAGCGACTGGATTCGTACACTGTGGCAGTTTGGGCAGCTCTGTGGGATTGGTTGAGTAAGTCCACATAAGCGGCAGCGCAAGGTGGCGTGTTCGCTGCGGAGAAGCGTGTCGCAGTTTAGGCATCGAGGTATCCAGCTGCAATCAGCGCAGTGCAGACTCCGTTCGCCTCCGCGCCGGTTATAGTATAAAATGGCGCGCTGTGTTCGGGAGAGCGCCTCACGAAGCGCTTGGTCGAGTTGGAAGCCGAGAAGTGACCCGTGTTCCGAGCCGGCAAAGCTGACAATCTCGATGGCGGGAATGCGACCGGTGATTCGTCTCCAGAGCCCCTGATTTGCCCGGAGGAGCGAAACAAGATCAAGCGAGGGTGTTTGTCCGTAGAAGTGAAGATCAGCGCCCTGAGCGAAGAAACGCAGCGCGAGATCACGGACATGGTAATGCGGCTGCCGGTCAGTCTGTTTGTAGCTGGGATGGCTTTCATCGTCGACATACAAAACCCAGGGACCCTTAGGGAGCGGCTCAAAGAGCGCCGACGTAGTTCCGATCAGTAGATGTGCGTTCCCGGAACGAATCGCCTGACGGGCCGCTCGATGTGTTGGGCCTGGAAGTGAGCCGTGTATGACAACGGAAGAGCGCTTCAACTGAGACGGAAGAGTTGTGAAAAAGCTTTCAAGCACGCTGCGTTCCGGGAATAGGCAAATGACCCGCCGCTTCTGTTGAAGGTCCTTGTTGATGGTGGCGAGGAGGAGTTGGTTTCTTTGATCGACGTAAAGATACTCGGTAAAGCTCAGTTTTGATTTTTTGGGACCCGATGGATCACGTTCGTTCGGGAGAGTGGAGGGTAGTTCTTTTGTCGTCAGCAAAAAGCTTTTGAGCACCTGACCCAGAGACGTATGGTATTCCTGCGCCATCCATTTGGCGAGTGAAAGCTGTCTCTCGGTTAATTGTCCGTGCACGATACTAGGCCCAAGACTGCTTAACCTTGTGAGCTGAATCTCGCTTTTTTGCTTTTCTCCAAGAACAACTCCTAAGGTGCGGCTGCCACGAAAGGGGATAGCGAGCACTAAGCCCGGGATGAGCTTTTCTGGTCCAAGGTAATCAAAACGATCCCGATGTCGCGGGAGCGCTCGGATTGGAGCAATTTCATAAATTCGCTCCATCGGTTCAGGTTTAGGGCGACTGGATGAGCGCTGTGTAATACCCAATGCCGTGAGGGTACTCGTAGGAAAGGGTGTCAGCTCGGAAGGCGCGACGGTAATGGAGTCCGAGGAGGAGGGCAATTGGGCGAAGCCCGCAGGAAACCGCATCTTCGACAACGTCGTCCGGAAGCGTAAGAAGTGCGTCCGGGTCAGATGAGGCTAAGGCGCTGCGAACCTTGTCGTCAAAGAGTTTCCCAGCTTTGTGAAAACCTTTTGGTGAATTTCGCGTGAGTCGATGAGAGAGATTTGCTGAAGCGATAACCGCAATTCGATCAGTCGTTGCGAATACTTCTTCCCGAAGCATTTTGCCGAATTCGTAGTGTGAGCTTACATCTTCGCCTGAAATGAGGAGCGGTGCGACGCGAAGGTCGGGAAGGTGGGGGAGGAGCAAAAGAAGCGGAATGGTCGTGGCATAGTCAAGCGGACAGTCGCTCTTGAGAAGAAGTGGGAAGCCGTGGTCTTCCGCGCGTTCTTTCGCACGGTGGCTGAATCCAATACTTCCGGGAACCTGAATCTGTTCGGCAAAATTTCCGAATTCCTCAAGGTTTCCCGACAGCGTTTCTCCGAGAAGAAGCTGCCAGGTATGCCGCTGGATATCGCCGTGCGGGCTTATGACAATGAGGAGGTCAGGCTTCGCGGCGTACAGATGCTCCTCAAGCCCCTGAAAAGCCTGCTGAGTTTTTCGAATGTCGCGTACCGTTCCGGGCTTTGCTCCTGGGGTGAGCTGCGGAGGATGGGGAACAATCGCTGAGAAGACGAGGGGCATTTATGAGGCGTCGTAATCAACCCGGGCGCCGAGCGGATGCGCGCGGAGAAGCGCTTGGTCGCTCGTTTGGATGAGGTTCTGCCACTTCAGTCCGAGACGGGTGAGAATGTCCGGGCTAGGAATTGGACGGCGCTCACCGTTCGAGATGAGGTAAACGCCATTTGCGCCTGGCGAGGTAACAATTTCCCCGTCCTTAAATTTTACGGGATTGCCAGCCGCGTACCGATCGATTTCGGACTGATCCACTACTTTCCAAGATCGGTACTTAAAGCGATTTTGGAGAATCTCTCGCGACCAGATTGAATGACGAACTCCATTTTCGATGTAACTGATTCCACCGTTTTGGCGCGACTGGAGGAGGATTCCCGTCGGGTAGGAATCCGGACTTTCAACCCGCTCTCCGGTTGGGTAGAGCGTGAGCTCAGCTTCGGTCACCTGGATGATCTCAAAGGTATTGAATCCGATCGCGTCGAATATTGCCCGCGATGGGATGGGCCGTTTTTTCCCATCCGCGAGGAGGTAGACCCCACCTTCAGGTCCTTGCAACAGGCTGAATTCAGGGTATTTGATTGCAGCGCCCATCGGGTATGCCTGGAGCTCAGCGAGTGATACGTCAATCACGTGGTCGAGGCTATACGCGGCATCGAACGCGCTTCGGGAGTGAAAGGGGTGTCGCTTCCCAGCTTTAATAAGCCAGATGCCGCCCTCCCCACGAACGCGGAGTAAGCTTCCGTCGGGGTAATGAATTTTGAACCATTCATCCCAGAGTTTTGCGAAAAGCGAATTTGCACCCCAACGAGGATCTCCGCCTCCGTATTTTCCAACCCAGGGATTATAGGTGTAGAGGGCTGCCGTCGCCTCATTTTGTGGAGTGACAGATACGCCGTCGACGGTGGTTTTTGTGCGGCCGACGCCCCACCCGGAAATCGTGTACCCGCGCGTCGCTAAGTCTGCGAGATATCCGTTTCGAAAACGGTTTCCGGCCGCTTCGATTTGCTTCCCGAAACCCCTGTATTCTTGACTGCAGCCGCTTCCGTCAGGGCACCCATACCCGAGTGCGAAATCAACAAGTGACTGCGTAGCGGTTTTTCGTGCGCGGACGAGGCCGGATTCCTTCTCAATAAGGACGAGGAAGAATTTTGGATTTAATTGAAAGCGCTGGCTCGTTTCAACAATGAGCTGCGCCGCACTGCGCTGTTGCCCGCTGTTATTTGTTGATTGAACTCCTTGAAGGGCTCCGCCGAGTGAGCGAAGAAAAGACTGGACGCGCGAAACGCTCATCGAGCGGTAGTCAGTCAAATCTTGGTTGCTGATTATTTGATTTTTATTGTAGGTGAATGCTTGTCCTACATTCGGCAGTACTAAGCAAAAAACGCCGACAAGAAGGCCGGCCACGATGCGTTTGGTGGGGATAGAGTAGATATTCATGCGTAGTAATATACCATAAATTTTGGTATACTACAAGCGATTTCCGGGTTTTTTCTCTTGTCCCCGTATGCGACTTTTTCTTGCCCTCCAACCCTCGCGCCTGCTTCGACAACACATTGCAGATCAGTTGGCGAATCTCAAGCCTGTTGGCGAGTGGGAGGCAGTGCCAATTCGTCAGTACCACCTTACACTGCGCTTCTTTTCCGCTATCGCGCCGGAGGGGTGGAGCTTTCTCCAAAGAGCGTTACGTCGAGCGCTCCGCCCCCATTCTCCGTTTTTTGTCTTCAGTAAAGGTCTTTGTGTTTTTCCGGAGCAGGGGAGCGCTCGGATTCTCGCGCTTGAATGCTTGCCGAATAAACGTCTTGAGGCGCTTCTTCGCACAATAGACCGGGTGCTCCCTTCAGGAGAAGCGAAACGTGAGCGCGATCGTTTTGTTCCGCATATAACGCTCGGCCGATGGAAAAAACCTCTTCCTCGGAACGAAGTCCGGACGCTGCTTCGGCGACGGCTTCCGCAATTCCAACTCTCAGTCAAATCGGTTCAGGCCTACGAGAGCGTTCTTCATCCACGTGGTCCTGAGTATCATCTCATGCAGCGCTTTTCGCTTTCAATATGAGATCACGCATTCTTGGTATTCCGGTAGACCGCATTTCCGAATCCGAGCTTCGCGAAACGCTCGACGGGTTTTTCCGTTCGCGCGGGAATCATGTTGTCACCTTGAATCCTGAAATTTTAATGGAGGCGACGGCTAATAATAACCTGCAGCACGCAATAACCCAGGCCTCTTTGATTCTCCCCGATGGTGTTGGTATTCAGCTGGCAGCACGTTTTCTCAAACGACCGCGCGGAATACGTTTGACCGGGGTGGATCTCGTGCATGATCTTGCTCGTCGCTCGGCCGAACAAGGACGCAAACTGTATCTCCTTGGGGCGCGTCCTGGCGTAGCGGTCGCAGCAGCGCAGGCGCTTCAACGGAGCTACCCCGGACTCAAGATAGTCGGCGCGGAAAGCGGCTCTCGCTTCTGGGGTACACGCGTTTCCGATACTAGGCTTTGCGAGATGATACGGTCGGCTAAACCAGATGTCCTCCTTGTCGCTTTTGGCTCACCAAAGCAGGAGCTTTGGCTAACGCGGCATCTCCACGAACTCCCGAGCGTTCGCGTTGGTGTTGGAGTTGGTGGGACCTTTGACTTCCTGGCGGGACGAGTTCGTCGCGCACCGGCCTGGCTGCGTCGGATCGGGCTTGAGTGGTTTTGGCGGCTTCTTGTCCAACCTTGGCGCTTTCAGCGCATTCTCACAGCGGTTGTCCGCTTCCCAATTGCCGTGCTACGCTACCGTACTGATGGACAGGAATAAATTGATTTCCAATTTCAGCGCAATTTCCGTCCTTCTTGGGTCAATGATCGGAGTCGGTTTTTTCGGATTACCCTTCATCGGTATTCAGTCAGGCTTTGGTATTCTTTTGTTAGCCTTTGGGGTCGGAGGGATGCTTATTTATCTTATTAATCGATCCTATGCCGAAGTTATTCTTGGAACGGACGGCAAGCATCGTTTGCCGGGTTATGTTGAACGTTACTTAGGTAGCGACTGGAAGCACCTGGCCTTTGCAACCACAACCCTCGGACTCTGGGGGGCGCTCGTTTCGTACCTTCTCATCGGTAGCAACTTCCTCGGGAATATTTTCCAACCGCTTATCGGTGGAAGCAATCTTTTTTATCTCGCCCTGTTTTTTGTTGGAGGCGTTTACCTCGTTTCGCGTGGAGCTCGCAGCGTAGCCCGAACAGAAACAATCTTCGTTTCGGTATTTGCTGGACTTATTCTCCTCCTGACCGTCTTTGGAATTCCGAAGTTCTCGAGTGATGCGGTGAGCCTTGCTCACCCCGCGCGAGCCCTTCTCCCGTATGGTCTTGTTCTCTTTGCGCTCTGGGGAGCGAATGTTCTTCCTGATGCGGCTGAGCTAGCCGGAAAAAATCGGCGTAAGCTTTTTTCTTCGATAGCCTGGGCACTAGTTATCGCGGCAACGCTGTATGGTGTTTTTGCGCTTGTCGTCGGATCGCTCAGCGGCTTTCAGACGACACGCGACGGTCTTTCTGGATTACACTCCTTTCTTCCGGAGAACGTTCTTACCCTGGTGTATCTCCTGGGATTCTTCCCAACCTTTATGGCGTTTTTGGCCCTAGGGATGAACCTTAAGAAAATATTTACCCTGGATTATGGGTTCCACGAAATACCCGCCTATTTGTTGACCTTTGGTATTCCCCTTGGACTCGTTCTTGTTGGGGTGAATAATGTTCTTGGAGTGATTTCGATTATCGGAGGGGTGATTCTCGGGGTAGAGGGGTATCTTATTCTACGAATGTACGAGCATTTTGCAAAAGAACGGAAAATGCTGCGACATCCGAATGCTTTTCCGTTTCTCCGGTATACGCGGCCCGTGCGTTTTATTCTTCTTCTTGGAGTTGTGATCGGTCTTCTTACCCCATATCTTCTTTCGCGAGTATGAACACACCAGTTCGAGTTCGGTTCGCTCCTTCGCCAACTGGTGAGCTTCATATTGGCGGACTACGAACTGCCTTATACGACTGGCTCTTAGCGCGTCAATCCGGAGGTGTTTTTGTCGTGCGCATTGAGGACACTGACCAAGAGCGCTTTGTTGAGGGCGCAGAGCAACGCCTGCTCCAATTGCTAAAAACCTATGGTCTGGATTACGACGAAGGACCGGATCGAGGCGGTCCCTACGGTCCGTATCGCCAGTCTGAACGCCTTCAGCTCTATCGTGAACACGCCGAGCAACTTGTTCGAGAAGGAAAAGCGTATTATTGCACGTGTTCATCCGAGCGGCTTGAGGCCTTGCGTGCTGGACAGCAGGGGAGTGGTCAAGCGCCGGGCTACGACGGCCATTGTCGCGATCGGTACTCCGAGCGTCCGTCAGAACCCTTCGTCATTCGTATGCGCGTACCTGATGAACGTACGATCGTTGGCCAAGACGCGATTCGCGGCGCAGTCCCGTTTCAAAGCCAAACACTCGACGACTTTGTACTTTTAAAGTCTGATGGCTTTCCAACCTATCATCTTGCGGTTGTTGTCGACGACCATCTCATGATGATCTCTCACGCGATTCGCGGCGAGGAGTGGTTACCCTCACTTCCAAAGCATCTCCTCCTGTACGAAGCCTTTGGCTGGGAACCACCAGTGTTTGTCCACTTGCCGCTCATCGTTGGGGCTGATCGTCAGAAATTATCGAAGCGACACGGCGCCAGCTCAGCGCAAACATTTCTTGATGATGGATATCTTCCTGAAGCCGTAGTGAACTTCATTGCGCTCTTGGGCTGGCATCCAAGCGGGGACCGCGAGCGCTATTCCTTAGACGAGCTCGTTCAAGCGTTTTCAATTGAACGGATCCAGCGCGCACCGGCAGCCTTCGACCGGAAAAAGCTCGACTGGCTGAATGCGAGTTGTATTCGGGCGCTTCCGGATCGCGAGCTTGCCGTACGTTCGGAACATTTCGCGACTACGTTGAACGCTGAGTATCGTGCTCGTCTACCAGAAGCGCTCCGGCTTATTCGCGATCGCATCGAACACTTGAATCAAATCCCTGAGCTTTTACGTTTCCTTACCGCAGAGCATCAGCTTGACCCAGAGCTCATTCCGTATCGACAGACCCCAAAAGACGAAACACTCGCCGCACTTCGTTTCTCCGAGGAGCGTATTCAGGCGTATGCAGGGGAGTGGAAAAAGGATAAGCTCGAAGCGCACTGGATTGCCTCGATTGCGCAAGCCGGGTTAAGCAATGGGCCAGTTCTGTGGCCATTACGGGTCGCGCTTACAGGGCTCAAAGCCTCCCCAGGAAATTTTGAAGTCATGGAATTTCTTGGGCAGGAGGAGAGCTTGCGTCGCACGCGAGAGGCAATGCAAATTTTAGGCTAGGGGAGAGTAACCACAGAAAAGCTTTCAAAACAGGGTGTTTTGTGCTATACTGTATTCCCATGGAGAAAACCAGCACAAAGAATCAAGCTGAAAAACTCCGTTTTTTACGAGGCATCGCGGTTTTTGCCGCTGTTGCTGTTTTTGGAAGCCTTGGATTTGGGCTGTGGAGTATTCGACTGACAAAGGCACAGGATACAGGAATATCCGATCAAGAGACTCAGGAAATTCTTGATCTGAATGCCCAGATAAACGAAAAGCGAAAGCAGCTCGAAGACCTCGAGAAGCGGGCGCAGTCCTATCAGGAGACCGCACGTCAGAAGGAGCGGGAAGCGAGTTCGCTGCAAAATCAGGTTGAATCAATTGAATCAGAGCTCGAGTCGATTGCAACCGAAATCGAGCGAGCGACTGTTGAGATTGAAAAAATACGCCTAGAAATACAGCAGGTAGAGGGCTCAATAGAGAAGCGCTCGAAGGAAATCGATGATGCCAAGGGTCGAATCGGGGATTTCCTGCGCATGATGTATCGAAATAGCTCTCAGAGTTATTTGGAAATATCCCTGCTCAACAAAACCTTCTCGCAGTATTTCATGCGGTCCAAGGCGGTTCACGATGTAGAAGGGGAGATGAAAAAGAGTTTAGAGCGCCTTTCGGTTTTAAAGAAAGACCTTGAGTTGCAGCAAGAGAGCCTTAGCGCCAAACACGCAGAAGCCGAGGAGGCAAAAACGCGCCTTGAATCGAATAAAACCGCTCAAGAGCAGGAACGCCTTTTTAAGGAGGAACTCATCGGTAAAGCCCAGGAAGCTGCGGTTACCTATCAACAACTTACGGAGGAAGCGAAGTCCGAATACGATAGTTCAATTGCAACAGCTGATGCGCTTGAACGCCGCTTCCGCGAAAAACTCGCTGAGAGCGGAGTAGATATCGATGAACTCCTTGGAACAGCCTCTCAGCTAGCTTGGCCAGTAAGCTCGCGTCTTATTACCGCGTATTTTCATGATGCTAACTATCCATTTGGAACGCACAGCGGATTGGACATTGGAATACCGCAAGGAACGCCGGTGCGCGCGGCTGCTGATGGATATGTTGCATCAGTGCAAGCACCCTACATGATTGGACCGGGTCGTCCTGGTTATGCTTGGGTCCGCCTTTCCCACGGCGGAGATATTTCTACTTTTTACCTGCACCTGAGTCAGGTCAGTGTTACACCTGACCAGTTCGTTCGAAAAGGGGAGCTTATCGGCTTATCGGGCGGGGCGCGCGGCGTGGCTGGATCTGGATGGCTGACAACCGGACCGCATTTGCATTTTGAGGTTCGGTCAAACGGTTTCCCGGTGAACCCACTCGACTACCTTCCGTAGCCAGGGGAGAGCTTTCGTCGTACTTGCTTATGAGTCGCACAATATATCTTCTACGTCGCAAAAGGGTTTCCTATACGGAATTAGGCCCTATTTTGCTTTATAGGCCTTCGTATCTCTATTTATAGTAAACCCTCTCCCCGAAGCGTAGATCAACGTATGAGAGCCGTTTAAGGTCTAATTTTGCATCCTGAACAGCACGGCGAAGTTTTTCAAGTTGTGCGTCGAGTTCGTTTGGCACAAGAAGGATCTTCGCGGCGTCCGTAAGCTCTACGTGAAGTTCTTGGGCCTCCTGAACCAGGGCTTGGATGGAGCACGTGCTCTCTATCCCGGTATTGGAATCAGCCGAGGTTTTATTCGCATTCTCAAGGTATCCTGATACGTTTGTATTCGTCCTAGGCGAATCTAGGGCCTCGGCATTTTCTTCAATCGGAGTAGGTGTGCGCTCAAGGCAAGAAAACGTGGGAATGTGAATAGCGCTTACGGAATAACCAATTGATTCTACGCTGTTCTTTATCTGTTCTAGGAGTTGAGGAATATCCGATCGGACAAGGACTGACCCAAGCGTTAATTCCTGCTCGTTGTCATTGATCAGTTGGACAAGGTTCGGAATTTCTTCTTCAGGACCGTATTTTCGAATTGCTGTCCCCTCTTCGTCAACTCCAAAAATGTCGTTTCCTTGCTTCCAAAGAAAACTCGGCCCGCGTTCTTCTACGGTGACGTGAATGATGTTCGGGAAAACTTTGGTTACTCGAATCGTTTTAAAAGAAATGGAGTCTTGATATGCAATTTGAATTTCTCGACTCAGCCACGACGGACGCAGAAGCAAATAGTTCCCAACGGGAAATATTCCGAGCGTTCGGCGACGCTGCACAAGATCATTCACGCGCGCTGCTAGGGTTGAGGCGCTAAATTCCCCGGCGTAGACTTGAACTTCGCGAATACGAAATAATGGAGAGTACAGAATAAGATACGCCAGGAGAACGAAGACTCCCGTGAGCTCAAGGAGATAAAGGCGGTAACGAAAGCGAGCTCTCCCCTGCTCCGCTCCACCAGGAAAGTATGGATTCCGTCGACTTAGCGTTTCGCGGGATTCGGGAAGGCGGCGTCTTCGACGGCGGAACGCAAGCTTCATGACCGCGCTTGATCAGAATGACGTGGTCGATAGTCTACTGATCTGCGACCACGCCGTGCCGCTCGTTCCAGGGCAAGTTGAATAAGTCGGTCAAGGAGCGCGCTATACGTTAAACCTTCAGCCGCCCAGAGCCGTGGATAAATACTGTGACTCGTAAATCCCGGTAGCGTATTCACCTCGCTTAGGTAAAGTTTGCCCTGGCCGTAGAGAAATTCAACGCGCGCGAGTCCATAGGCGTTCACGATGCGAAATGCTTCGAGCGATAATTGTTGAATTTCGCGTCGTAGTTTTACTGTAATTGTTGCGGGGATAAGAATTTCTGTGGCATTGTCAGCGTATTTCGCCTGGTAATCGTAGAAATCGGCCTTGGGAATGATTTCAGCAACCCCCGAAGCAATCGGAGCGTCATTACCGAGGATCGCACAGTCAAATTCTCGTGGGCGAGGAATTCCGCTTTCCACAATAATTTTTTCATCATAGATCAGCGCAGTACGAATCGCAGAAGCTAGTCCAGAGGCTTGAGATACCTTCGTGATGCCAATTGAGGATCCAGCGTTCACCGGTTTTACAAAATACGGAGCACGGAGTTGTGACGTGATTTGACGCAAAATATCTTTAGGTTTACGTTCCCATTCGTATTCCCGAAACCAGATGAAGGGGGCAACTGGGAGCCCGCTTGCCCTGAAAAGCTGTTTTTGAAGGACCTTGTCCATTCCGACAGACGAACCAAGTACGCCTGAGCCGACATAGGGAATTGCGGCGAGGTCAAATAGTCCTTGAATCGTTCCGTCCTCGCCGTATGTGCCGTGGAGAATCGGGAGAATAACATCAAGGCGAGGCCCGGCTTGTAATTTCGCAAGTCCGGTCAACCCTCGGGTCGTCGGATCGGGCAAGAGCGTTACTGTTGCGCGATTAGGAAGCGTACCAAGCGAAAGAAGCCGATCGGCTGATCCAAGCATCCAGCGACCAGAGCGAGAAATTCCGATCAGCGCAACCTCGTATTTTCGACGATCAAGAGCCTCATAAACGGCTCGAGCTGAAGCAACCGAAACCTCATGTTCAGCCGAGCGACCGCCAAACAGAAGGCCAACGCGTAGTTTTCGTTTCCGTGGTTTCACGACCTCATTATGGCACAAGCCGGCGCGGGAGTGAAGCCGGAATGCGGGTAACAAGTTCGTAGGCAATTGTTCCAATTTCCGCCGCCGCTTCTTCCGCGCTTCTCTTTTTTGCGTCTCCCCCGAGAAGCGTCACCTCGTCACCGGGTCGAGCCCCCTCCCCTACTCCCACCATGGTAAGGTTCATACATACGCGGCCTAAAACAGGAACGCGTTTTTTATTCACAATAACCTGACCAAGATTAGAAAAACGCCGGTCGAACCCTTCGTTATAGCCAATGGGCAAGATCCCCACGACAGTTTGTCTTTTCAGACGGTGGCTTCGGCCGTAGCCAATTGTTGTTCCAGCAGTTAGGCTTTTGACCTGGATAAGCCGGGTTTTCCAACTCAGCGCCGGCGTGAGGGTAAAGCGGAGCGCTTGTCGTTGCATCCATCTTTGCACAGACTGGTCTGGCCAGATCCCATAGATCCCTATTCCAATTCGCACCATCCCAAGCCGGGACCTCTCGTTCATTAATGCGGCGGCAGTACAGGCAATATGCGTATGCGGAATCGGCCCTAGTTGCGATTCAAGAAAAGCAACGCGTGAGGTAAAGGTTCGAAGCTGGAGATTGGTAAAATGCTGATCTGTATTTTCCGCGTCAGCAAAGTGAGAGTAGGCTCCGGTAATGCGTATTCGCGGGTTGCGCTTGAGAATAGTGCAGGCTTGACCCAGGTCGGATTCAGAAAGTCCAACACGCGAGGTTCCGACATCGAGCTTTAGTTGGCAGCGAATCGTTTTTCGACTGTTCCGCATGAGTCGGGATAAGCTTCGGACTTGGTCAAGCGAATAGAGGCCAAGCTCGATAGCGTGTTGCGCCGCCAGTTGCCACTGGTCGGGGGTCCAGTAACTTAAAACAAGGATCGGGGTAAAACGATCGTGAGTTCGGAGTTCAAGGGCTTCCGTGAGATTCGCAACACCAAACCAATCAACGTAACCTTTGAGGGAGTCGACAACCTGCTCTACTCCGTGTCCGTAGGCGTTGCTTTTCACAACTGCCATGACGTGTGTTTTTCGCCCGACGAGTTGCCGAAAGGCCCGAGCGTTTGCTCGAAGGGCTCCCCGGCTTATCTCAAGCCAGGTTAGCGGTTCCTTCATGCTGCACCTGAAATGCGTTTTTTCCCGACAAAGGGTTGAAGAAGATGAGGAACATCAATCGTCCCATCGGCCCGTTGGTAGTTCTCGAGGATGGCAATGAGAATTCGCGGCGAGGCGATCATGGTGTTGTTGAGGGTGTGGACGAAAGCCGTTTCTTGAGCGGACTCCCCTCCCCTCGTGCGAATGGCCAGGCGGCGAGCCTGCCAATCGGTCAAGTGCGAATTCGAGTGGGTTTCGCCGTACCCATTTCGGCCCGGCATCCACGTTTCAATATCAACCATTCGGTATTTGCCAGCGCCCATGTCTCCGGTTGACGTTTCAATGAGCCGATACGGCAACTCAAGGTCGTTGAGGAGCGACTCTGCGTGGCCGAGCATTTCGTCAAACAGGGCGTTTGAACCTTCGAGGTTTGGGGCCGATAAGACAACCTGCTCAACCTTCATGAATTCATGAACACGGTAGAGGCCTTTCGTGTCTTTTCCGTAGCTACCGATTTCTGAACGAAAGCACGGCGAGATCCCGCATAGCCGTATGGGAAGTTGTGATGCGTCGAGTGTCGTGTTCGCGTAATAGGCTAAGAGAGAGGGCTCTGATGTTCCGGCGAGGAATTGGAGTCCGTCGTTTTCGTGCTTCGTCGTTGTAAGTTGATACACTTCATCGCGCCCAAAGGGAAGATGTCCACTCCCAATGAGCGCGAACTCTCGAACGAGCGCGGGAGGGACCATTAAGCTAAACCCTGCTCGCTGGAGCCGTTGCACAGCCAAAGACAGTAAACCGAGCTGTAGGAGAACCGCTTCGTTTTTTAGATAGTAGCCACGGAAGCCTGAGGTTTGAGCTCCGCGCTCGAGATCAAGTAGCTGAAGTGCCTGTCCGAGCTCGATATGATTTTTTGGAGGAAAAGAGAAGTGTTTCGGCTTCCCTACTTCTCGAATAACCCTGTTCGCACTAGCGTCCTGACCTTTGGGCGCGCCGTCCCAGGGGAGATTGGGAATGCGAAGTTCGTTCGCTCGAATATTCTCATCAAGACGGTCGAAAGCGAGTTTGACTTCTCGGTGTTTGTCCTTCACGGCTCGAGCTCGCTCAGGATCAGCTGGCTTCCCGCCTTTGCTGAGTGTGTTTCGTTCAGCGTTGAGCTCCTCAAGCTGTATCTTCAGGCTGCGCTGCTCTTCAAGGTCGTTGAGAAAAGCCTTGAGGTCGAAGGAAATTCCCTTCTCTCGGAGCGCTGCTTCAACCCGGTCAGGATGTTGCTGGATGAATTTTCGATCAAGCATACGAGAAAACGAAGTCAAAAGCCTCCCGAGTTTAGCACGCGGAGAGGGGTCCGGCAACTAAACAAAAGCCGCTATTCAATCGTAAGAATGCGAACCGTGGCCGATCCCTTGGGAACGGTAATTGTTACCGTTTCCCCAACCTTATGGCCCAGGAAGGCCTTACCTAAGGGAGACTCGTTCGAAATTTTACCAAGCGCTGGATCAACTTCATTCGATCCGACAATGGTGTACGACTGGCGTCGTTGATCGTCAAACTCAACAACCACCGTAGTGCCGATTGAGACGGTATCTCGCGGCGTTGTTTCGTCGATCAATACTGTGTTCTTGAGAATGAGGTCAAGTTCGGCGATTCTACCTTCAATAAACGCCTGCTCATTTTTCGCTTCAGTGTATTCAGCGTTTTCCGACAAGTCGCCAAGCTCTTTTGCTTCTTGGATACGCCAAGCAATTTCCTTGCGTTTTTTCGTTTTTAGCTGCTCGAGCTCTTCTTGAACCTTAAGCAGTCCGTCTTTGGTTAAATAGGTAGGGGTATTCATATCAGTCGATCGTGCAAAAAAATGGAGCAGAACAAAATACTGCGTCCCGGATTCTACCGCTGTAGCGAAATAACGTCAAGGGTTCTGGGAATCAAGGCCAAAGTATGCCCGGTACCCCGCAGCCGCTACCGGGAGAGCCGCTGCGTGCCCTTCGCCGCCCTGTTCTACAATGACGGTAATAACAATCTCCGGCGCATCGTAGGGGGCGAACGATGTAAACCAAGCATGGGTTTTTTTAGTTTCCCCGATTTCGGCAGTACCAGTTTTCGCTGCAATGGGAATTGGAAAAGAGCCTAAGGCGCGAGCACTTCCATCAGTTACCGCTTGTCGCAAGCCCTGGCGAACCGCTGCGAGGTGTTCCGTCTGGATAAAGTTATCCCGAAGAATTTTTGGCTGAATACCTTCGATAGGCTGAAGCGAGGAGTCGAGCCAGGTTCGCGCTATGTGCGGCTGGTAAAGCGTACCGCCATTCGCTATCGCGGCTGTTGCGTTGGCAATTTGGAGGGGCGTAACGAGTACATCGCCTTGACCGATCGCGTAATGGTAGGTGTCGCCAATATACCAAGGTTCGTTCTTCACCTCTCGTTTCCATTCTTTTGAAGGAAGAAATCCCGCTTGCTCGTTCGGAAGGTCAATGCCGAGCCTTGCATCGAGCCCAAACAACTTCATGTAGCGATTGAGGCGGTCGACACCCAGTCCGTCCATGGTATCAGTTCCTCCGCCCACGGAGTAGAAATAGGTGTTGACGGACTCTGCTAGAGCTTTCGCTACATTTGTTGGGCCATGACCTCCCGCTTTCCAGTCAGGAAAGTACCACTGGTCAATTCGGATGCCGCCCGAGCTTTGAATAATGGTGCTCGGGGTAACTATGTGTTCCTGAAGCGCAGCAGAAGCAACCAGCGGCTTTATTGTCGATCCAGAAGGATAGGTTCCGGTAATCGCCCGGTTTAAGAATGGTTTCGTTGGGTCATTCAGAAGCCCTTGATACTCTTCTGAGCTTAAGCCCTGAACAAAAGCGTTGCTGTCGAAGCTCGGGGCACTCACAAGAGCAAGCACTCCCCCATCTCGCGGGTCTAGAGCAACCGCTGCCCCGCCGGGCGCACCGGTCCGTTGTATCACCTCAGCTAAGGCTCCGGCCAAGGCGTTTTGTACGCGGCGATCAATTGTGGTTTGAAGGTTCGTTCCCGGGATAGACGGGACATTGGCGATAACTCGCTTCTCTCGATTAAGATGATCTCGCTCGACGTCGCGGTAGCCCTGAACTCCGCGAAGACGCGATTCGTAGCTATACTCCAGTCCGGTTTTACCGATATAGTCGATTCGTGAGTATTCCCCTGCGTGCTCGCTCAGGTCGCGATCGGTAACGCGCCCAACGTACCCAAGAACCTGCGAAATAGCGGGGCCGTCGAAATAGTCACGAACGGCTACAGTTTGAAGCGAGATTCCCGGGTAGGAATCAATTTGTGTACTCAGAAGAATCGCGTTATTCGTTGAGACGTGCTCAGCGACGAGAACAAGGTTTCGAGAATTCTCGCCGGCTTCATGAATTGCGCGCAAGGTTTCTTCGCTCGAGACCCCAAGAATTTGGCAGAGACGGTTGATAAGCTCCTTTTCCTCCTCGCCCTCTTTCGGGAGGAGATACGGTAACACAGAAACCGTAAAGTTTGGGATGTTTTTTACGAGCGGCTCATTATTTCTATCGTAGAATATACCTCGCATTGCCGGCTCGATTTCTCGGCGGATGCGGTTGTGTTCCGCTTGGTCGAGACGTTCGGCTCCCTGGACAACCTGGAGGAAAAAAGCACGGCCAGTTAGGAAGAGGCAGGCAAGAAGGGTCATCCACGCAAAAAGTCGCGAAGACAGATGCGGCGTTGCCCCGGCGTCAGTTTTTGGATCTCGAATTGGCGCGCCGTCGAAAACGACGGCGCCACGCATAGATCGGCGAACCGAACCGAAACGGCGGTCGCTTCTCGGAGCATCGAGAAAGGGATTATGAGAATATTGGGGATCGCGAGCCATAGTGACTTGGTTCTTCATCCTGAAAAACTTTTCGCACGAAAGACTGAAGCAGGATTCCGCCAGCAAGATTCATGAGTAAAAATTTTGGTATTGAGGAAACGACATCAAGCGCTCTGGCCGGGAGTAATTCAGACCCGAGGATAACGCTAGCAATAAACTCGTACGCCAGTCCAAGAAAATGGTAGAGAAATGTTCCAAGGAGAAGCGTGCCTACAACGCGGAGCATGGGGCGGTGGGTCTTCCAGTTCGCGTGGACAAAAACGAGAATTGCCGCGACGAGTGGCAAGAGTAATACGGGCAAACCGTTCGCTGATGCATAGTATCCATTGGCAAGCCACCCAAGGCTAAGCGCCAGCCAGAGAGCAAGGCGCGGTCGTTCGTAGCTTAGAAGGAAAACTGGAAGCAGCCAGAGCTCAAGGTATGGCCACCAACCCGGTAATTCATTAAGAACGGCCACAGAAAAAACATAGGCGAAAATAATGAGCAGAACCTTGAGAGCGGTTAGTATGCTCGTCATTGGACAATGACCGACACAATTTGCATGCGATCAAGCTGTGCCGGCGAAGACACGGACGCTGATTGAAAAATATCCGTTTTTTCTTGATGGACGGTCGTAATGCGACCAATAACGAGCCCGCGCGGAATTCCCGGCTCGAGACCTGATGTTACAATAAGGTCGTCAGGCGCTATGGGCTCATCTTGGGGAACCAACTCAAAGCTTAGCGATAAGCCGAGCTCTCCCTGGATCATGCCCGGAGAGTTACGTTCATTTTGACTCATGGCCGCCACGCGACTGCGACGGTCTGTAATAAGGGTGACTTCAGAAGTTGAATTCGTAATGTCTGACACTCTCCCGATGAGAATACCAGACTCCAGAACAACGGCCTGTCCGACCTTAATTCCACGCGCGCTTCCTTGATCAATCGTAATCGTTCGAGAATTCGGATCAATGGAGCGCCCGATAGCGCGGGCAACTTGAAATTGAAAGTTTCTTTCTTCGAGGTATTCCGCCTCGCTTGCAGCCTGGCGCGCTTCATCGAGGGAGGTTTGAAGCTCGGCCGAACGGACGAGAAGTTGGTCGCGTTCACGTCGCAGCGCTTCAAGTTCATCAACCAAGGAGTTGTCTGCGCCTCCCTGAAACCAGCCTTGGATGGAATGAACGGATACAGTGAATCCACGTTGAATCGGGCGAAGCAGACTAGAGCTAATTGAACGAAGCCAGCCGTCAAATCCAAACAAGGTCCCGAGGTAGACGAGTACAGCGCAGGAAGCGATAAGGAGAGCGAATGATCGGGCTGACAGGCGGCGTTGCGGCATGCGACTAGCGGTTCAAGGCGTTCTCATTTTGTGTTGACAACACCAAGACGCTTCGGAGCGTTTCAAGATCATCCAGAACGATGCCGGTGCCACGAACAACCGTTGTCAGCGGATCGTCTGCGATGTGTACGGGTATTCGAGTTTCACGGCGAATGGTTTGATCGAGCCCGCGGAGTAAGGCGCCGCCCCCGCTGAGCATAATGCCTCGCTCGTAGATGTCGGCAACCAACTCAGGCGGGGTATTTTCGATCGTTGTTTTTATCGCGTCAATAACCATGCGGATCGAGCGATTTGTCGCTTCAAGTACGTGCTGACTGGTCATCGTAATTTCTCGAGGCAATCCGCTAATTAAGTCTCGGCCCCGTACCTTCGTTTCTCGAGGCTCAACCAGTTCGTTTGCGGCGCCGATTTGTATCTTTGCATCTTCGGCAGTTCGTTCTCCCAGTAGAAGATTGAAGTGGTCGCGGGCGTATTGGACAATGTTTTCATTGAGTTCGTCTCCGGCGATCCGAAGGGACTTCCAGGCAACAACTCCACCAAGAGCGATAACGGCAATTTCGGTTGTTCCTCCTCCAATATCGACCACCATAGTACCGGCCGCGTCTTGGATTGGAAGCCGTGAGCCAATTGCGGTCGCCATCGGTTCTTCAATCAGATAGACTTCGCGGGCTCCAGCGTTGAGGCTCGCGTCTTCAACGGCCTTTCGTTCGACCTCCGTAACGCCAAGAGGAATTCCAATAACAACGCGCGGACGAGGGAGAAGGGTTGAGTTTTCTCGATGGACCTTTTCGATGAAGTACTTTAACATGCGCTCGGTGACTTCAAAATCCGATATGACCCCATCGACGAGTGGCCGCGTTGCAACAATATGGCCGGGAGTTTTTCCGACCATCTTCCTAGCTTCGTCACCAACAGCAAGAATTTGATCCGTGCGCGTGTTCATCGCAACGACGGAGGGTTCATTAATGACGATTCCTTTATCCTTAACGTAAACCAGGGTGTTCGACGTACCAAGGTCGATACCCATATCGCGAGAGAAGCGGCCGAAAAGTTTATCGAACATAGCGAGAGAAGCGCTCGGTGAGCTGCGAAATCAATACTGAGGAATCGAGGAGATGGGCATCCGACTCGGTGCGATACTTTAATTCTGCGCGTCCATTGGTTTTCGCTGAAATAACGACGCGGGCAGGAATTCCAATGAGGTCAGCGTCGGCCAATGAGGCCCCGGGAGACTGATTACGATCATCATAGAGCACCGTGATGCCCGCCTTCTCGAAGGCTGAGAGCAGGGCTTCGCTCTGATCGTGAAGCTCCGGACTAGATCCAAAACGGAGGAGGTGGACCTGGAAAGGCGCAACAGCGTCTGGCCAGCACATCCCCTCTTTGTCGTGGTGCGTTTCGACAATGGTTCCCATAAGGCGACTAACGCCAATACCGTATGAGGCCATAACAATAGGACGACGTTCTCCGGTAGCGCTTAAAAAACTCGCGCCCAAAGGCTCGCTAAATCGAGTTCCTAGGCGGAAGATATTCCCGACCTCAATGCCGCGTTGCTCCGTAATGGTTTTTTTTGAGCATTGAGGGCAGGCGTCGCCTGTTTTGACAGTTGCGATTTCCTTATTTTGAGCGAAATCGCAGCTTGAACAAGAGAAGATATGATCTTCGCCGGCTTCAGAAAATACTTGAAATTCGTGTGAGGGTTCCTTTGAAAAAGCGCCGCCCGACGCTTCAACAACCCGCGCTGAAAGGTCAAGACGCGAGAAAATCTTCAGGTAAGCCTCTTTTACCTTTTCGTAGTAGAGGTTACAGTCCTCTGACGTCGCGTGAAAGCTATAGAGGTCCTTCATCAGGAATTCTCGCCCTCGATTCAAGCCGGATTTCGCTCTTGGTTCGTGGCGGAACTTCCATTGTATTTGATACAGTGCTAAGGGAAGGTCCTTGTATGAGCTGACGTGGTGGCGAACCGTGTCAGCCATCGCTTCTTCGTGTGTTACGCCAAGGCCTATGTCCTTTTTTGAATGATCTTGAAACTGGTACATAACCGGCGAGAGTTCGGACCAGCGGCCAGTTTTCTCCCAGAGCTCCTTCGGCTGGAGAACCGAAAAGAAGAGTTCCTGAGCGCCGAGAGTATGTAACTCCTCGCGGATAACTGCCTGGATCGATTGCAACACGCGCCAACCAAGCGGAAGATACAAATACACTCCGGCCATATACTTCCGCACAAAGCTCGCTTGCTCGAGCAGCTGAGCGTTCACGCTCGTCTCCCCCGCTGGTGCAGTACGAGAATTTTTCCCGAAGAGGCGCGATTGTCGTTCGATGCTAGGAAACAAGGTTTTTGAAAAAAGAAGTAAGTTGTTCATTGAGTCCGAAGCGGAAAAAATCCCGGTAGCTGATAACTGCGATAAAGAGCAGTAGTGCGTAGAAACCGATGGTGTGAATAAGCCCTTCAACCTTCGCGCTCATCGCGCGACCGCGGATTTTTTCAATGACGACAAAGAGTGCGCGTCCCCCGTCGAGGGCCGGAATAGGAAGGACGTTCATCGCCGCAAGACTGAGTGAGAGCAGCGCCGCGAACTGAAGTATGTAGATGAAGCCGAGATCAATAACCTGGCCGGTAACCACAGCAATTCCGATCGGCCCGGTAACATCTCCACTTACTTGGCCTTGCTGAATTAAGTTGACTACCAGCGTTCCGAGAGAAGCAAAGATTACCCCAAGCATTTTTATTGCGTACCACGGTCCCAACCAAAGCGACGTGTACCAAGGGTAAGAAACGAATCCGGTTTCAGCGAGGCTTACTCCAAGCCGGGGCTCATCTGATCCCTCAAGTTGCGCTGGGGTGAGCGAGTAGCGTAGTTGCTCGTCACCACGCTGAATTCGAAGTTCAGTCGCTTGATTTAATCGACCGCGGAGCGATTCGGTTACATCGCTAACGGTATGTACAGGGCGTTCTCCGATTTCAAGAATTGCATCACCGCCGGCAAGTCCAGCTTGCGCCGCGGGCGAATCTCCCACAATTCCAACAATCTGAACCTTGCGGTCAACAACGCGTCCGCCGCCAGGTATTGAGCTATCATCGAGTACCGTTGGGACGCCCAGGGAAAATACAAAACTGAAAAGCAATGCTGCGAGAAGGATGTTCATTCCGACTCCGCTCAACAGAATAACGAGACGTTTCCAAACTCGCTGGGAAGCAAAACTTCGTTGGTCAAGAGCGCCGTCTCCATTTTCTCCACGGAGACGCACAAAACCTCCAAAAGGAATGCTGTTAATCGAATAGATTGTCGTTCCCCGTCGAATTCCGAATAGACGCGGGGGAAATCCGAATCCAAACTCCTCAACATCAACACCCAAACGGCGGGCCGAGGAAAAATGACCGTATTCGTGGATAAAGACGAGTACGCCGAGAATAACAATGAAGAGGAGGATCGTTAGCACCATACTATACCGTCAAAATATCAACACTCTTTTCTTCGACTAGCGTTTTCAGTTGAGCTTGAGCCGTCTCCAGGTGCTTTTGAAGCTCCTTTTCCTGCTTCTCTCGAAGGTCTTGAGAAAGCTGTCCGCTTCGTTCATCTTCTTTCCAGGTTTTTAGTACTTCCTCGCGCACCCGTTTCATTGCTACCTTAGCGCTTTCCTCAAATTGCCCGAGGACCTTAATCAGTTCTTTGCGGCGCTCTTCGGTAAGCGGAGGGAGGGAGAGCCGGATCGTTTGACCATCTAGCGTCGGTTGAAGGCCAAGTGGTGACGCTTGAATCGATCGCTCGATATCTTTTGCGATTGATGGATCCCAGGGTTGAATCACAATAAGCCGCGGTTCCGGCGCGCTGATTGAAGCCACCTGATTTAGGGGTGATTTCCCCCCGTAGCACTCAATGACTAATGATTCAACAAGTGCCGGAGTTGCGCGGTTTGTTCGGAGAGACGCAATTTCCGTCCGGAAATGATCGATCGCCGCTTGAAATTTTTCTCGATATTCGTTCGTCATGATTTTTTTACAAACAATGTTCCAGCGAATAATTGATCGGATTGGTTCGGGTTCGCTTCGAGGTGGGTGACCGTTCTCGTTGTTGGTACGGTAACGACTTCCCAGCTCGCTCCGCTGTCCCGTGAAATATGAATTTTATTTTCGACCGAGAAGAATACCTTCGAAGCATTATCGCGTGACACAAAAACTGACCGAATCGGGAGGGTTTTATTTGGCAGCAAGGTTTTCACCTCTTCGATGGTTGTACCTAAGTCGGGCGAGCGAAGAAGTCCATATTTGGAGGCAAAGTAAACGACGCTTGAGTCCCCGGGCTCAAACGCTAGGTCGTATAGTGTATCTGAGCCGCTGAACGAAGAAAATCCCTCCTTGAGCTCGGACCACGTCTTTCCGCCGTCTTCACTTCGACTTAATCCTTTCGGCGAGTGAACGGCGAGTAAAACCCCGGGTTTCGCGGGGTGCATCACCAGCCTTCGAACGCCAGCCCGAAAAGTGTAGTTCATAAGCCAAGACTGTCCGTAGTCAACGCTTTCCAGGATTACCCCAGCCGAGTTACCGGCGAAAAGATGCTTCGGGTTTTTCGGATCGACGATGATTGAAGTGACGGAAATTCCACTTCTCGTTTCTGTATACACTTTTTGCCACGTCACTCCCCCATCAACGGTTTTTTCAATGTTTCCACCGTTATTTGCATACAGTATTTCGGGGGTCTTAGGATCAATTGCGATCGCGGTTACTGACCCGGACTGTCGTCCAGTCACCTGCCATCGCTCGCCGCCGTCTTCGCTCCGGTATATCCCGTTGCCTAATGTCCCGAGATAGAGCGTTTTGGCGTCTGAGGGATGAAAAAGAAGAATGCCGGTATCAACATTCGCAATCGTTACAGTTTTCTTTTTCACCTTTCCGATAAGTGCTTTCTGGGCCCACGCCTGCCCGCCGTTGTCAGAACGGAAAATACCGCCGTCTGCTTTCTTTCCGGATCCAAGAATCGTACATTGCTGTCCGGTGAGAAAAAGGAGGGCAGCTAAGGAAAGGAGAACAAGTCGAGTTTGCGGTCGTTTAGTCATACGAATAAACGAGTGAATCAAGGACAAGGCGCGGTGAAACGTTTTGATTAAGGGCACCGAAAAGGGTGAGGAGGCGTCGAAGGAGCTTAGTCCGACGAGCGACCTGGCTTGTTCGCTGAAGTGCCGGGAGCAAGCTTTGCTGGCCGCTCTGAAGAAGTTGTCGGAGAAAATCTTCTGCAGCCATTCTCTGCCGACCGGCCTCTACGCCAGCTGGAGAAGGAGGGAGAAGCGCGAGCCGTTCTTCAGCACTTGCGGCAAGGAATTGATCGAAAAGTGGATTATCAACTTGTTGTGCCGTCAGGCGTGGAAGATCAACTTGGTAGCAGCGAGAGCGAAGCGTTGGGAGAAGCTTGCGTGCTTGTAGGGTAGTGAGAATGAGTATTGCGCCAGGTGGAGGCTCCTCGAGGCTTTTCAGCAAGGCGTTCATTGCCGACTCAGTGAGCCGCTCTGCGTCCAAGAGTAAGGCAAAGCGATAGCCAGCGCGCGCAGCTGTTTGTTGAAATGAAGCGATAAGCTCCCGTATTTCAGCTACCCCGATTGAGGAGGTTTCGCTCCCGAGTAAAAAGCAGTCCGGGTGGTTACCGGCTTGAAACAAAGCGCAGCTTGCGCAGTGGTCGTCGTCGATCGAGCGGTTCTCACAGAGAAAACGTCGAGCAACCTCTCCCGCTGCGCTAACGAGATCTTCTCGCGCAGTTCCGTTGAAGAGATACGCGTGGTGAGGCGCGCTCCCGGTCAAAATATGGTCAACGTACGCAAATGATTTTGCCGTACTCTGAGTAGTCACAGAAGGCATTTGCCTAGTAAATCAGCCAGAAAACTCTACCACAAATTCAGCATTCCGACAAGGCTACCAATGAGCAACCGCTTCGTAGGTCGCCTGTCCGGCCACGTCCCAAGAAAATGTAGAAGTACGCGCTTTGCCGCGCTCAATGAGCACGCTTCGGAAGGACGCATCCACGAGAACACGATGGATCGCTTGTGATAACGTTGAGGGGTTTACATCCTCCACGAGAATGGCCGCGTCGCCGGCAATTTCCGGAATCGAGGCAGCCGCGTTCGCAACCACGGGAGTTCCAACCGACATTGCTTCAAGTATGGGGAGACCAAATCCTTCATAAGCAGACGGGAATACAAAAACAGCCGCCTCCGCCATAAGCGTAGGCGCTTCGGTCGTTACATTTTCCCAAAGCACAATCGCTGAGCGCGTTGATTCAGAAATTCGCGCCCAAGCTTCTTCAAAGCCCAATCCTGGTCGACCGCCAAGGACGAGCTGTTCTAAGCGGCCGGCTGCCCGTAAACGTTCAAATGACTGGAGAAGAATATCAATATTCTTTTTTACCTCCCAGCGGCCAAGAAAAAACAGGTAGGGTTTTCGAATTCCGTGCTTCCTGAGAAGCGCTGTTCGTTCCTTCTCCTCCGGAAGCGTGGAAAATTGGGTGTTAATTCCGTGGTGAATTATTCGCAGCTCCCCTTTTGGACGTGGGTAGAAATAATGAATTTCATCCGCTGTAAAGGCTGAAGGGACAAGAATTCGCTCTGCCCGCCGCAGCGCTAGGCGCATACTGAAGCGGTGGTAATCAAGCTCAGTATTTCGGTAACGACCAAGGGTGAGGAGTCTTGTCAGGAGAGAAAAAAGGCTTCTGCCAATCCCCCGTTGCGGCCCAATCGGCTTTCTGGCATAGAGGTCGGGAAAGCGTTCAAAGCCGACATCATGGCAAGTTGTGACAAGGCGTTTTGGGTGAATAAGTGGAATTGTATGAGCCGGGACAAAGAGCACATCCGGACGATGGACGAGCATTTCCCAGGAAAGACGAAAAAGGTTCCAGAGAAATTTTGGCGGCCACCTAAGAACGCGAAACTGCACTCGACCCGAAAGCTGAGCAAGTTCCGGAATCGGCGCCTCCTTAAGATAAAGAATATACTCGTTCGTGTGATCGCGGGCGAGAAGCTGCTTGATAATTTCAAACGAGTACCATTCCGTTCCCGTTCGAACCCGAAGATTCGCCCTCGAAGCGTCGATGCCTATACGCATGCTTACTTTGTCATCAAAATACTCCGCTTGTATGATTCGAGGTTTTCGAGGGCGACGCCAGTCCCCCGAGCGACGCAAAGTCGACTGTCATCAGCGATATAGGCCGGAACCCCCGTTGCCTGAGACATAAGGCGGTCGATATTTCGTAGCTGTGATGACCCGCCGCTCAGGACCATTCCTTTATCAATAACATCCGCCGAAAGCTCAGGCGGGGTTTCTTGAAGGACCGATTTTACGGCTTGAATAATTCCCGCCAGCTCATCCTGAATCGCCTCGGTAACGTCGTCCGAAAAAACAGTAATGGTTTTCGGTAAGCCCGTGACCACATCGCGCCCGCGAACCTCAAGGGCAAGCTTCTCTTCAAGTGGGAGCGCGGACCCAATCGTAATTTTCACCTGCTCGGCGGTTTGCTCTCCGATTGCTAAGCCGTACTTCTTTCGAATATACTCCTGTATTGCCGAGTCGAGCTTGTTTCCGCCGATGCGAACAGAAGTATTGGCTACAATGCCACCAAGCGAAATAACAGCGATTTCAGAGGTTCCTCCGCCGATATCGATAATCATATGGCCAGAGGCTGAGCCAATTGGGATATTGGCGCCAATAGCTGCTGCAATCGGCTCTTTAATGATATATGCGGCTTTGGCGCCCGCCGCTAGTGTTGCGTCAACAACAGCGCGTCGTTCCGTTGAGGTAATACCTGCAGGGACAGCAATCATAACTTCGGGGCGAAAAAAACGTACTCCCCCGAGAGCCTTATTAATAAAATAGCGGAGCATCGCCTCTGTCGTTCGATAATCGGCGATAACGCCGTCACGGAGCGGTCGGTAAGCAACGATCGTATCAGGTGTCCGACCAAGCATTTCTTTAGCCTCGTCGCCTACAGCGAGCACTTTTTTATCAAGAACAGAAATCGCAACAACCGAAGGTTCGTTAATGACAATGCCTCGCTTTGGGATATGAACCAACGTCGAAGTAGTCCCCAGGTCGATACCGAGACGTTTGATAAAAAGGCTCATATGCTAATCAGTAACACTGATTCGATAATCCTGGTTCAAGAATCCGGAGAAGTTGGCTTCCGATCCTGACGTTGATGGATTCAATTCAAACGGAAGCGCTGATTTCACGCGGTATCCGCCGTTGACGCGTAGATTGAGAACGTGATCCCCGGCTCCGGCTTGCTTTTGGACATCGAGGAGATACTGCTTCTCACGGAGAAGCTTTGCAACACTCTCAGGAAGCTCGTACCGTAGGTGAATTGTCCCTGTTTCCTGTGGTTCAATTGAAGTGAATCCAGCAAATACCGTTTTTCCGAGCTCGCTTTCCGTTGTTGGCTGCGTGGGCTTTCCGTTTTGGATTTTGTCGTTGGTAAGGTATCCTTCAGCCAAGAGTAAGGTGCTTCCCTCAGGGGTGTAGACGCGAACAAAAGTGCGGTAGCGTGTTGATTTCCACGTAATCGTTCCTTCGTTTCGGTACGTTACGGTGAGGTCACCGAAGGCCTTGCCGCCTTCGAGTGTCACGGAGTAGTCAATTGTGCGCTTGACGCCCGGATCGCTTTTCAACGAAGCCATGTTGGCATCAACGACAGCGAGGTAGTCGCCAACGGTTTCCGTTGTGGCGCCGCCCCAGTTCTCTTCTTCAATAATGCTTTGGAGCGAAGGATCGCGCAAATAGATCATAATTTGCTTCTTCGCAACGTCTTCGGTAAAGGTGGACCACAACTCATCCCACTGTGACTGCGGGAGGGCGAGGAGACGGTCAAGGAGCATATCAGCTAGTTCGCCGATAATCTCTTTTCGTTCACTTTCGCTAATACCTTGACGGTAATATCCTTGTTCGACTTGATACTGGAGCGTGTCGATAAAGTTCTCCTTAGTAAATGTAACGTTCTCGACCTGAAGCGATCCGGTTAGGCCGATAAGCGACTCGATGAAGGTTGGGGTTACCGCAATGACACCGTCAAAATGCTGAACCGGTCCGCGCTCAAGTTGATAAAACCGCAGCGCCTCTTCCGCTGAGGTGGGGAAATCAGGCGACCAGTTTGAGTCGCGCAGGAACCACGCTGTTGACTTGAGATACGTTTTTAGTGGAGCCGGCGGCTCAATCGTTAAGAACTCCTCGGCCGGAATGTCGATATTATAAATATTATCTGTGGTAAATTCCTCAATTTCGCCGTCTTGTACCCGAAGAACTCCATAGGTTCCAATAAAACCTCCAGCAGGACGCAGCTCTGTATTGTTTTCGAGCAAGAAGAGGTAGGTTCGCTCTTCTGGGTACCCAGCGAGCAGGGGTATCGTTCGCGAAAAAGTCGCGACTTCATCAACAACCTTTTTTACGAGAGGAAGCTTTTCGCGAACCGGGTCAACAGCATTTTGCAGCTGGCGAAGGAGTCCCGTTTCTGGAATGCGATTAAGTTCTTCAAGGGCGGCGTCGATGTCTTCATTCGCTTGAGCTAATACTGTCTGAGACTCGGTAAAGTTTTTAAGAATTTGCCGCTTGTCTGACGGGGAAAGCGAATCGAGACTTAAGGATCCGCCCGCAGTAAAGGGCTCAATGGTAGATCGGCCGAAGTCGGCCACCTGCGAAATTGAGTCTCCGGTCCGAACTCCTGCGAGAAGAAGGTGGTACGCGGCTCGATACTGTCGCTCGGCAAAAGGAACAACGCGAAGCCAAGAGAGTTTCTCAAGCTCAGTACGAGCGGTCGAAAATTCAGCCAAAGCGGTTTCGAGCTGGCTATGAACAAGAGAAAAGTTTTGGTCTTCAAGACTCGACTGCGCAGCAAGAAACGCATCTTGCCCTCGCTTAGCCGCTGCTAGCGCCTTTTGGGCTGGCCGATATGATAGAGCGCCAAGGGCGCTCACAACAACAAGAAGCCCGCACGCAACAAGAAGAAGCACCTTCCACCAGCGCTTCTTTTTTGGCGAACGCCGAACATGACCAGCGAAATTGACAGTCGTGGCTGCTTGAGCTTGACGCTTTTGTTTATTCATAGATTGTGTGCTCATGCGAATCCCCTTGGGGCTCGAAAATACCATGACGAGCGCTTCACGTCAAGCTGAAAAACGTCGCGGGTGCGGTGCCCGAAGGTACTTGAGGAAGTAGCGAATCCCGGAGGTAATGTGAATTCGAGTTGCTTTCGTAAAAACGCCGCTGAGGCCGGGACTTTCTGCTGATAAGCGCCGATGATAATGGACAAGCTGGGCATCGCTCACATAATGAACTTCGTATCCGGCAGCCCAGAATCGCCGGCACCAGTCGACGTCTTCAAAGTACAGAAAATAGCGTTCATCCATTTCACCGATTTTTTCGCAAGCCTCTCGTCGGACTAGCATACACGCACCTAAAACCCAATCAACGGGCCCGCTCACATTACGATCGTGATCAAACATGAGATACGACTGCAACGCGTTTCGCGCTGACGGCAGGTGCGCCAGGGGGGTACGTCGGTATAGTGGTACGAGAAGCGTTGGAAAACGGTAAATTGAGTGCTGAATTGTATTATCTGGATTGATGAGCTTGGGCCCGGCGAGAGCTACGCTCGGATTCGCCTCAAGATACTCAATAAGTCGCTCGACCATCCCTGGAAAAAGAGCAATATCTGGATTGATAATAAGGTAGTATTTTCCACGGGCAGCACGAATACCAAGATTATTTCCCGATGCCAAGCCTCGGTTTGCCTCTGAGGCGATAACCCGGACTTCCGGGAATTCTTCCCAGACCATATCAACACAACCATCGTTTGAGGCATTATCAACAACAATAACCTCGTATGGTCGGGAAATATTTGAGCGCGCAATCCCGCGAAGACACGTTCGAACTAATCCCCGCGAACGATAATTGACGATGATAATTGAGAGGTCAAGCATGGTCGGCAAGAAACCACGAACGGAGCTTCCCTGGACTCGTTTTGCCTTGGCGTTGGATCATTTTGCGTTTTCGGAGCATTGTTGGCAACATACGAAAGAAACGCCCTAGAGCTCGTAGTGTTGAAAATTCGAAAAAGAGGATGAAAAGAATTTTTTTCAACTCGTACCAGAATATCCAAGGCGCATCTTTCACAAAGGTCGCCCAGGACTCATTCTTCACCAGCATTGCGAGATGGTTGCTGTAGGAGAAACCATTAACGAAGCGCGAATGGTGCCGTCTTTGAAATGCCGTCGCGGCGTCGCTTCGCACATCACCCTGGACTCCTCGATGGTGATACGCCAGGGCTGAAGGAATATATCGCGACAACCAGCCCCGCCGTTTAAGTCTCCACGCAAGATCGACGTCCTCTTTGTAGGCAAAAAAGTCATCATCGAAATATTCCTGACCAATACGAACATCTTCCAGGGCTTCCCGGTTGTACAATCCCACGGCCGCGCTTACCCCAAAAACATCAGTACGGTCGTCGTATTGACCCTGATCACGCTCCCCCTCCCCGCGATTCCGCGTCCTCCGGCTTCGCTGAATAACTAAGCCAGTCGCATCAATTCGGTCTGACAACTTGGGATCCGTCAACTCGCCAGGTACGAAGGAAAACTTCAGAAGCTTCCCGCTCGCGCTGCCAATCCGAGGGTCATAATAAACAGCAGCATACAGTTTTTCAAGAAAATTTGGAGTAAGAATAACGTCAGGGTTGAGCGTTAAGACGTACGGGCTCCGGCTGATATGAATTGCTTGATTATGCGCCCGAGCAAACCCCATATTTTGTCGATTTTGGAGAATGTTGAATTCGGGGGCATTCGTTCGAAGCCAAGCTACAGAGCCGTCCGTAGAAGCGTTGTCAACGACCAGGCAGGTCCAATCTCGAAAGCTCTGCTCACGCAGCGAACGGATGCAGGCCGGAAGATAGGTGAGACTGTTCCAGGTGACGATGTGAATACTAATCCGCGGGGAGTTCATTGTCGTAACGGGAGGATGCTCATCCAGGCAAGAGCGAGGAGACTAAGCCCTAGTGGATGATTAAGATAGGGAGTAAAGACGTTAGCTGCAATCAGGACGAGAACAGCGCCAAATGCACCGATTCCTAGAAGTCGATAATCGCCGGTGCTCCGGCGGAAGAACTGCCATAGGACACTGAGTCCTCGGGTGAGCCAAATAAGCATTGCCGCAAACCCAATACACCCGATTTTTGCGATAAGGTCAAGATAGGCCCACTCGAATAAATACACCCGGATGTATTCAACCTCGTCGGTTCCGGCCACAAGGGACTGAAACGTTACGCTGGTTCCGAAACCGTTTCCGATCCAAGGGTGCGCAGTAATACTTCTCATCACTTCCGGGAGGAGCTGAAGGCGGTTTGTTGCGGCTAATTCTCCGGAGCTTGTTGTGGAACTCTGAAAACGCTCCTGAAGAACTTGAATCCCTCCAGGATAGACAAGGGAAAGAAGTCCACCGATGATAATAACGAGTATAAGAAAGGTTGACGAAACTCGAAGAAACGATCTCCACCCCGACGCCAGGAGGACTGCCAATGAACCGATTGCCGTTCCAAACCAAAGGCTTCGCGAAAAACTTACCAGTAGCGCCAATCCGAGAGCAAAGAGAAGAGCCCAGAGGAAAACGTGGGAAGATGAAAAGCGGAGGGGACGTCCGGTCAGTAGCGCGAACATAAACACAAAGGCCGCAGCGAGGAAAAGATGGCTCGCGGTAAAAACTCGAAACATTCTCTGTCCTAGATACGCCACCTCCGCCGTTCCTGTGTCCCGAACCCAACGATAGAGCAGCGGACGCTCATCAGACACATCGGACCAATCAACGCGCACAACATCCGGCGTCATTCCAACTGATTGACCAAGGCGAGCTTGATCCCGATCTCCTTGGCCGAGCTTCGCAAGCTGATCTTCGCTTACCGAGGTAGCCTTTACAAATCCTGGACGGTAATACACGGTACTAAATATTGCCGAGAGGAGTAGCGTAAAGAGGACGAGCGCGGCAACTGAGGGAATAAGAAAATGACGAAGCACTCTGAGCGAACTGGATGATCGAAGTAGCTGGGCTAGGGCAAATAAAACCGCGAGCGCAAGGTAACCGTTGACGTCATGAAACCAAACAAGGTGCGGGTGACGAAACCAACCGAAGATAGCACCAAAGAGAACAGCGAGGAAAAATGGGAGGCTCGACCAGGCAAAGGGTGTTTGAAAAAAGCGCACCTTTCGTTCGCGTAATAGGCTCCAAGTAAATGCGATCATCACAATGACGAATAGCGCTTGACGCAAGGAAAGAAGGTAGGAGCCAAGCGATAGAGAGAATAGGTATCCCTTTCCCCCGAGAATGAGCTCGGCGAAAAAAAGACCGAGGAGCGCGGGAGGCGAGCGAAATGCAAAAAAAAGTGCGAGACTGACAATCGCCAAGCACATGACCAGATTCACCCAGGGCCAAAGATAACCAAAAAAACTCAAGAATACAATACAAAATCCAAGGAGGGTCCAGAGGGAAATGTTCAGCACTGTTTTACCCATGCGGCGTTGGAATTTTAGCTTTTACCAGACTTACGGGAGTAGAAAGAAGAGCTAGGAAATAGCTGAGTGGAACAAGGACGGCCAGCCCAAAATACTCCCATAGCGGACGGTGTTTTCGAAAGTACCGCAGGAGGCTTGCGCAAAACGCCTTTTGCCGCGACACGGTCCAAACTGAACGAAAGCTTTCGCCCCCCGCGTGAACCACTTCAGCGCTGGAGAGATACCGGACAACCATGCCCGAGTCCTTCACTCTGCGGCAATAGTCGACTTCTTCAAACCAAATCCAAAAGGCCTCATCAAGATGGCCAACAACGCGCAGCGCGTTTCGGGAGATGAGAAAAAATGCTCCTTTGACTTGGTCAACATCCTGGTCTTTCGTATAATCCAAATCTGAAGCAAAGTACGATCTCAAAACTGAAACAGCTGGAACAAGACGATGGAGCTTCAGCAAGATCATCGCTTGGTCCAGGAAAGAAGGAAAGCGCCGAATCGAGGGCTGAATACTTCCATCCTCATTTCGCAATAGACAGCCCAAAACCCCAATGTCCTGCTCGCTTTCGAGGGCCGCCACGGCCGCTTCCAGGCTTCCGGGAAGAACACGACAGTCAGGGTTGAGAAGGAGCGCATGTCCGTCATGCACGAGCGCTAATCCTTGATTTACGGCGGCTGCGAATCCCCTATTTGTCGAATTCGCAATGAGTTCACATTCGGGGAATGTTTTCTGGACAAGCTCAACGCTCCCGTCGCGCGAGTTATTATCAACAACAATAATGCGAAGCGGAAGCGCAGTACTGCGAAGCGACGCTAAGCAACGTTCAAGAAAAGGACGAACCCTCCAGCTTACAATAATAACCGATAGTGGCTGTGTGTCAGTCATTCGGAATTTGCGAATCTCGACGCGATGAAGTAAAGCGAATGTACGCCAGCTCGAGTTTCCAGCGCCATCGCTCAAGCCGTGTTGGTTCAGGCAATTGATGCTTTGCTCGAACAACGTGTTCGGATACCCGCAAGGTGTCAGCTTTGCTACTGATCCCTTTTCGCGGAATTGTCCGAAATAGCACATCAGGTACGAGAACGCCTATTTTTCCAGCCCCAAGCAGCGTCAGCCAGAGATCCCAATCTTGAAAACGCTCAAGCGACTCATCAAAGCCTGGAAAATCCACAGCGCGGATAAGCGACATCGTACTAATGTAATTCATCCGTCGCAGCCATTGAGGGTGAAACGGAACGCCACGCATTAGGCGGGCGTCAAAGCGAAACGAGCAATAGGCGTACGAGACCTCTCGATGCTTTTGTAGTGCGCGCTCGAGTGTATTGAGTGCGCGAGGTTCAAGAATAACGTCCGAGTCGCAAAAAAAGAAATATTCCCCTTTTGCGATTTTTGCTCCAGCATTACGGGCTGCTGCAGCCCCGCTATGTTCGCGGGTTAACAACGTAATCCGATCGTGATACGCGGCCAGGAGCGCTAAGGTGTCGTCTGTTGATCCGTCATCGACGACAATTATTTCAAGATCTACCTGGTGTTGCCCTAGGACGCTCTCAAGACACGCCACAATTGTCCGTGAAGACTGATACGCCGGAATAATGACGCTAATCATTGGTATTCGCTAGGAGTGAGACGGTGCGATCCCAAGTGTATCGAGATTGAATTTCTGTGAAAAGCTTTTCTCCCATCCTGGAGCTTAGCTCCGCATGATTCTGCAGGGTTTCAAACGCCTTGGCTAATTCTTTTGGATCTTCCGGAGGAACAACGTAACCAGTTTCTCCAGGCACAACAAACTCCTTTGCCCCGCTTACCGATGTTACGACGACTGGAATGCGATATCGCGCGGCCTCAAGGCAGACGAGCCCGAAGCTTTCTCGTTGAGCCCCAAGTTGCCGACTCGGGAGGACAAGCGTATTCGCCGCTGCTAACCATGGAGCCTTGGCCTCTGGTCGGTCCGGGATTGCCCCGACGAAACGGACAAGATTTTCTGGAAAATCGAGTAATCGTGCGTATCGCTGGAGACGAACCCGCTCAGATCCATCTCCCAGCAGCGCGAGGATAACGTTGCTCCGGTCCGGGAGAAGCCGATAGGCCCGAAGCAGCGTATCTACCCCTTTTATCGGCTCAATCCGGCCAAGAAAAAGGATCAAGAATGACGAGTCGGGAATGTTCAGCTGGCGGCGCGCCTCACTTCGACTAAGTTCCGGCCAGGCGGAGTACGCAATTGCCGGCGGAGCAATCTGAACGGTATGAGCTCCGTGTGAACGAAGAAGGGCCTGCGTTTGTTCGCTATTTGCATACACTCGGCGCGCTCCTCGGAGAACGCGACGAAGCACCCATAGTCCGAAATTTCCCCGCGTGTAGTTTACGAGGTCGTTTCCATGCGACATAAGGTCATACTCAATACCGGTTAAACGTTTGAGTATCGGACCAAGTATCGTATAGGTTGCAAAATGTCCGAAAAGAATTCGTGTGCAGTTTTCCTTCTTAAGTATAGCCCGAATCGTCCACAGTAAGGGCAGCCATGACGGCCGGATCCAGGGCCAGGGAAAAAAATTCCGACGGAATACGCGAACCCCGCGATCATCGGATTGAACCTTAAGCGGACCTGGGGGCGTAAGGACAATGAGTTGCCGATCAGGCCAACGGGCAGCAACGCTGGCCCAATAGTGTTCAAGTCCCCCAAGCTGGGGTGGGAAGAATGCGGTAATCAGGAGCGTTTTCATACTGACGGACGCTTTCTTCGAAAAAGTGACTGCAAAGTATCCCTGTACTCCCGAGGAATACCCCCGATCATCAAAAAGATAATGAGGTAGCTCAGGGCGCTCAGCGGAAGGCGAACAAAGACCGACAAATCAGAACTGATGAGCACTACCCCAAGCATACACAAAACTGCAATGATACTTTTAAAGACTCGGCGGAAGATCCATCCTCCCCGGAGAGGCGCAATCTTTTGAATCCAAACGAGGTTTAAGACAAAGAGGACGAGCGAGCTTCCGAGGGCCGCGATGCTTGCGCCTACGTGCTGCCAGACCGGTATGAGAATAAAGTTCAACACAACATTCACGGCCATAGTAACGCCAATATTTACGGTGTTCACTTTCTGCCGGTTACATGCATTTAAAAATGAGGTTCCAATGAGGTTGATGAAAATGAACGGGAGACTAAGAATCGAAATTTGAAGGGCGGGAACAGTTTCCGCATAGGTCGGCCAAAGTCGCGGATTTGTCACTAAAGGCTGCGCAAGAAATGCAATTGCGGCGCTTATCGGCAACGCTAAACTCACTACAAACACGATTGATTGTTCAAGCAGTGTGCGTAGTCGGTCGCGGGCGTTTTGAAACGCTTCACTAAACGCTGGATACAAGCTATTTGAAACGGCAATGGGAAAAAATTGGATCGCATAGGTCAATTTGTAGGCGACGCTGTACCAACCAACATAACTTGAGTTCGTCAGCTGCCCGAGAATAACAATATCAACGTAGGCATAGATTTTCGTGAAAACGCCGGCGAGAAAAAAAGGCGCAGCAGTCTGAAGCATGGACCGAAGCTTCTCTCGATCAATCCAGGGCAAGAGCGTTAATCCGAGCTTGCGCCGCACCTGCCAGGAGGCGTACAGAAGGTTCGCGAGCGCGCCGAGAACAACAGCGACTGCAAGGACAAAAACGTCAACACGAAGCTGAAACCCAATCAATCCAGCAAGAATCAAAACGACCTGATGAAGGATTGTTCCGGTTGCTTCATAGCGAAAGTTTTGTACGCCTCGAAACACGGCATACACGGTAAGAGACATGGACTCGATGACCATAACTACGCCCGTCAACAAAAGGAGCTCACGGGCTTCTACTGAATGCCCAAGAAGAACGCTAACCAAAACCATGGTGCCGTAGCCAAGAATGGCTAGCGCGCCTTTAACGCCCAAAACACTATTTAACAGCTTCTGGGAACGCTCAGGATTTCTCGCAACCTCCCGAATAAGCCAGGGGTTTAGGCCAAAATCAACGATAATACTGAAGATCGAGGCGAAGGAAAGAGCAAAAACAAATGAGCCGGTATGGGTATAATCAAGCGTCCGCGAGTAATAGACAAAATACCCGAAGGACAGCACCTTCTGTAGAATGTAGGCTAAAGTGAGATAGGTCGAATTTCGAACGACTTTTCCAGGCGCAGCTGATTCGGCCAAGTCGGATCTCCTTCGACTGGCGCCTCGACTCAAGTTCCGCCGAGTCGCGCGGTCGCGATTAACGCTTCTGCCACTGGGGCGCGCGACGGGCGCGATGAAGCCCCGGCTTCTTTCGTTCCTTGACGCGGGCGTCGCGCCGCAGCCAGCCAGCTTGCTTGAGAAGCGGCCGCCATGTTTCGTTTGCTTTCAGGAGTACGCGAGCAATGCCGTGGCGAATCGCCTCAGCTTGACTGTGACTCCCGCCACCGCGAACTCGAACACTGTACTGAAAGGCTTCATCTTTTGCGACGAGTTCAATTGGACTTCGAACGATAGCCTGAAGCCCCTGTGGAACAAAATATTGCTCAAGGCTAAGTCCATTTACCGTCAACTGACCAGCCTCGCCTGAAAAGCGGCGCACGCGGGCTACGGCTGTTTTTCGGCGACCAACCGCAAACAAATAATTACTCGCGCGATGACGTGGTTTAAGCTCGCTCGGCCGCTCTTGAATCGGGAGTTTTGTCGATTTTGGAGCCCGTTTCGTCCGCGTGACGGTTTTCTTCGGAGCAGCCTTCTTCTTCGGTGTTGTTGAGGTCTTTGTAGGCATAGCTTAGGCGATGACAAGTTGCTTCAAACGGTCCTTCGCAAGTCGATTTTTTGGAAGCATCCGGACTACCGCTTCCTGAAAAAGCACTTTGGGTTTTCGGGTGTGACGCTGACGAAGTGTTTCCGTCTTAATCCCGCCCGGGTATCCGGTATGGCGATGCATCAATTTGGAATCAAGTTTTGTTCCGGTAAAACGCACCTGTTCAATATTACGGACAATTACTTTCAAGGCGTGGATGCGATTCGGGGCATAGTCCGCACGATGCTTGCCTTGGAGCAGAAAAGCCACTTTTGAGGCTAAGCGCCCAAAGGAATATTCAGCAGCGTTTAAGGTAATGGTCGTAGAAGAATTCATACGCTTAGGCAACAAGAGATACGTGAACAATTTCTGCGCCATCACCTTTCCGACGCTTCACTGCGACGATGCGAGTGTACCCTCCGCTCCGCTTCGCAAACTTCGGTCCAATCTCGTCCAAAAGCTTTTTCACAACAGACTCATTGTTCAGCTCCTGTAAAAGCTGGCGCCGCACGACTAGGCTTGAGGTGCGACTCGTTGAAATCAATTTCTCGAGATAGCCACGCATATACACAGCGCGAGCTTTCGTTGTCTGCATTTCACCGGAACGGAAGAAGTTGATCGCTAACTGTCGCCGTAGGTGACGACGGGAGTCAGCGGTACGATCAAGTTTTTTTCCAGCTTTCCGATGACGCATACGTTATTCGCCCTTGCTTTCCTTAGCTTTCCGTTTCTTCGGTGCAGACTCCTCAACCTGAGCTGGAGCCGCCTCTGCTGTATGAGCAAGCTCGGCTGCAGGCTCTGCATTCGGATTACTAAGGAAGGCAAACTGGTTTGCCAACACAACCGTTGCCTGATGAAAGGCTTCTTCTGGGGTCAAGCTTCCATCGGTTGTAATATCGAGGAGTAGCTGATCGTAGTTCGTCATTTGCTCAACGCGAACGTGATTCACGCTGAAATTCACCGTCTTCACGGGAGTATAAATCGCGTCAATGGAAATTTGACCGATCTCGCGTTTCTCTTTTTCGCGGTTTTCAACCGGAACATAGCCGCGGCCCGACCCAACTACCGCAACGATTTCCAACTCGGCATTTTTATCGGTAAGCGTCGCAATCGCTTGATCGCCATTGATCACTTCAATCTGACTGGGAGTTTCAAAGTCCTTAGCAGTCACTACCCGTTCTCCTTTGACTTTCAAAGTCATCGTCAAGGGTTCATCCCCTTGGAGCCGAACGCGAACAGACTTGAGGTTCAAAATAATGGAAACAACGTCTTCCTTCACATTTGGCAGCGCGGTAAACTCATGATCAGCTCCGGTAATGCGGACATCAGTGATCGCTGCTCCGGGTAGGGAGCTTAGGAGAACGCGACGCAGGGCGTTTCCAAGCGTAACCCCGTAACCGGGATAGCACGGACCGATCGAAAGCATGGCCCGGTGACCTTCTTGCTCGGTGACTTCTACTGACTTCGGAAGAGGGATGGACTCCATAGCCTATCTCCAAAACGGGCAAAGCCCGTAAAGACAATTATCGAGAGTAAAATTCGACGATTTGGGGCATTGACAACCCCGTAGCGAGCTCGTCACCCATCGGGAGACGGTCAACTGTTCCAGATAGATCATCGGCCTTAAAGGTCAACCATGCCGGACGATCTGGGCCCTGCATTAGGGTCTTCACAAGCTCGGTCCAATATGCCAACTTCACCCGTTCTGGGTTAACTTTGATCATCATGCCGGGTCGAACCTGGAACGAAGGAATAGTCACGAGTCGATCATTCACGTACAGGTGACCGTGGGTAATCAACTGGCGAGCCTGATCGCGCGACTTCGCCAATCCAAGTCGAAAAACAACGTTATCAAGCCGACACTCGAGGAACTGTTGAAAGCGTTCACCGGTGTTCCCGCGCTGCCGAATAGCTTTTTCGTAGTAACCGCGGAACTGACGCTCGAGAATTCGATACATCCTTCGCGCCTTCTGTTTCTCGCGTAGCTGAAGACCATACGATGAAACCCGGCCGCTGGATTGCTGGCCGTGCTGTCCTGGGGGATAATTCCGACGGACAATCGGACATTTTGCCGTAAAGCACTTCTCCCCTTTCAGAAAGAGTTTTTCGCCGACTCGCCGGCACTGCTTACACTTTGGGTCGAGGTTTCGGGCCATAGGGGTTAGACGCGGCGGATCTTACGTGGCCGGCAGCCATTATGCGGCGTCGGGGTAATATCTTTAATCATTTGGACTGCGATTCCGTTGGCGTTCAAAGCGCGGACAGCTGCTTCGCGGCCCGATCCGATGCCTCGAATAAAGACATCTACGCTCTTAAGACCGACATCTTTCAGCTTCTCCGCAACATTTCGGACAACAACCCCAGCGGCATAGGGAGTAGCTTTCTTCGGCCCTTTGAAGCCAACCATACCGGATGAAGCGAAGGCGAGCACATTTCCGGCCGGGTCAGAAATCGTAACAATCGTATTGTTATAGGTGGCCAAAATGTGCGCATGCCCATGCGCAACAAACTTCTTTCGCTTCTTTCCGCGGGCTCGAGGAGCTTTAACGGCGGCCGCTGCGGCTTCAGCCGTAGGCGTCTCGACAATCGGGGTTGCTTCAGTTGTTGCGAGTTCGTCAGCCATAGAGCTTAGGTCTTTTCAGCAGCGGCTCGTCGACCAGATCCCATCGTTCGACGAACGTTACCGCGGACAGTCCGGGAATTTGTCTTCGTCCGCTGTCCCCGAGTTGGGAGTTGGCGTGCGTGGCGGACACCGCGATACGCATTAATATCTTTCAAACGCTTAATATTCAGGGCAATTTCCCGCCGGAGCTCACCTTCAACGCGAAAGCGCTTCTCAATAATTTCCCGAAGGTCATTGACCTGCCGTTCCGTCAAATCCTGCGTACGGATACCGAGATCAATATTCGCTTCACGGAGAATGGCTAAAGCTTGGCTCCGACCAATTCCGTAGATATACGGGAGGGCGTATTCAACGCGCTTGTTGTGTGGGAGGATGACCCCGGCAAGTCGAGCAGCCATAATTATCCTTGTCGCTGTTTATGCTTCGGATTGGAGCAAATGACGACGAGCCGCTTTTTCCGGCGGACCATCCGGCAATTCTGACACATGATTTTGACTGATGGTCGAACCTTCATAGCAGGCTAATGTCGATAGGTAATCCGGCCTTTTGTAAGATCGTAGGGAGTCATCTCGAGCGTAACCTTGTCGCCCGGGAGAATGCGAATCTTGAACATTCGCATCCGGCCTGAGAGATGAGCGAGAATTTCTCGTCCATTCTCGAGTGTGACGCGAAACATGGCGTTCGGAAGGAGCTCATCAACGGTTCCAAGAACCTCGATGAATCCTTTCTTATTTTCGGAAACTTGGAGCTTCCCTTTTTCGGTAGGATTTGGTTGGTTCATACGCGCAAACGACCCTGGAATCTCATATTCGAGGTTTCTTCCTTCCCGATAAATTGGGACTGACGAAAGAAAGGCTCTAGCAACGAGATCATCAAAAAGTCGTGCGTTCGTGTGCAACTATACCCGGCGGCAAATAAACTGTCAAGCAAAATGGCGTGCTTCGCCCACATTCTAACTTTTTTTGCTAATATTAGCAAAATTAAGCTCCGTGACACTTCTTATACTTTTTTCCACTTCCACACGGGCAAGGGTCGTTCCGGCCTACTTTCGGCTGATCCGGGGTAGCGCGGGGAGCAGAGCTTGATTCTGTGGCGCTCTGCGGCTGCATTTCCTTTGCCGGGGCTGAAACGGTAAGGCGACTGCGCTGCATTGGGCTTGATGTAGCGATATGCTGGGCCGCCCCCATGCGGAAAATCGAGTACACAATCGTAGAATTTACTGAATTCATGAGCTGGGTAAAGAGGGCGTAGGCCTCGCGTTTGTACTCGACAAGCGGATCTCGTTGGCCGTAACCGCGGAGACCGATCCCCCGCCGAAGATGATCCATGAGGTCAAGATGCTCAATCCAGAGCGTATCAATCGTTCGTAAGGCTAAACCCAGCTCAATAAGCCGCATCCGGTCGGCTCCAAGGGCTTGCTCAAGAGCGTTATAGGAGTTCGAAGCTAGCCCGTTAAGGTAAGAAATCATTCCAGCTCTCGCCCGCGCATCGTGAGCCTCATCCCCGGCCTGCGCTCGTAAATCATCGAGTTGAATGCGCTGTTCGATGCTTACCGGGAATAACGCGTCAACCGCTTTGTAAATATCTTCAATTGCCCAGCTATGTTCATCTTCTGAGGCGGTATGCAGGGACACGATATTCGACAGCTCGCCGGAAACGAGCTCTACTATTTTCGCTTTTCGCTCCTCGACTGGAAGCTCAAGGAACTCATTTCGTTTTCGGTAAATGACCTCACGATGCTTATTCATCACGTCGTCGTACTCAACGAGATGTTTTCGAATATCGAAGTTATGGCCTTCAACTTTCTTTTGCGCAGCTTCAATCGAGCGTGAAACAAGACTATTTTCAATCGGCGTGTCTTCAGGCAGACCGAGTCGTCCCATAAGCCCCTTCAGGCGATCAGACCCGAAAATCCGCATCAGGTCATCGTCCATGCTGACAAAAAACTGTGATGAGCCTGGGTCTCCCTGCCGTCCGGAACGGCCTCGGAGCTGATTATCAATGCGGCGAGATTCATGCCGTTCAGTCCCGAGTACATGTAGACCGCCGACCGAACGAACAAAAGCAGCCTCTTCCGGATCGGGCGGACTACCTCCGAGGATGATGTCAACGCCGCGACCTGCCATATTTGTTGCGACGGTCACGGCGCCGCGTCGGCCTGCCTGGCTAATAATTGCAGCTTCACGTTCGTGGTTTTTCGCATTCAGCAATTCATGAGGAATGCCCTCACGGCTAAGCAGCTCGCCAAGTATTTCATTTTTCTCAATTGAAATTGTTCCAACGAGAACCGGCTGGCCAAGTTCATGCCGCTGCTTAATCTCTCGAACCACGGCAAGAAACTTCCCTTTTTCGGACTGATAGACGCTGTCCGGGGCGTCCTTCCGAACCATTGGACGGTGGGTCGGGATAATAACAACCTCTAGGGAATAAATTTTCGAAAACTCCTCAGCCTCGGTTACGGCCGTTCCAGTCATCCCGGATAGTTTCGCGTAAAGCCGGAAGAGATTCTGAAAGGAAATTGTTGCGAGTGTTTCACTTTCCTTCTTTATCTCAACGCCTTCTTTCGCCTCGATTGCCTGATGAAGCCCCTCGGAAAAACGGCGGCCAAACATCAAACGTCCCGTAAACTCATCAACGATAATGACTTCGCCGTCCTTTACGACGTAATCTCGATCGCGTTGGAATAAGGTTTCCGCTTTCAGCGCTTGTTCGAGATGATGAACGGTCTCCATCCCGCCTGCCTCGTAAATATTCCCAAGCCCTAAGGCTTGCTCCATCTTGGTAATCCCGGCTTCCGTCAACGTCGAGGCGCGCAGCTTCTCGTCGATCGAATAATCAGTTCCTGCCTCGAGCCTCCGTACGAGCTCAGCGAAACGATAATACTGATCGGTCGACTCTTCGGCCGGCGCGGAAATAATTAAGGGAGTTCGAGCCTCGTCAATGAGAATCGAGTCTACTTCATCGACGATCGCATATGAAAGCCCGCGCTGTACTTTACGGCTTTGGTCCGGAACCATATTGTCGCGGAGATAGTCAAACCCGAACTCGTTGTTTGTCCCATAGGTTATATCCGCTGCGTAGGCCTCGTGCCGTTCAACTGGGCGCAAGCGATCTAGTCGCTCATCGCTCGGATGCGCCTCCGGATCATAAAGAAACGCGGCCTCGTGTTGAATAATTCCAACACTCAATCCAAGGGCATGATAGAGCGCGCCCATCCACTGCGCATCGCGCTTAGCAAGATAATCGTTCACCGTCACGACATGAACTCCTCGTCCACGTAGGGCGTTCAATGCAACAGGAAGTGTAGCAACGAGGGTTTTCCCTTCACCGGTACGCATTTCGGCAATCTTTCCTTGATGGAGCACAACGCCGCCCATCAACTGCTCGTCAAAATGTCGTAGGTGGAGCACCTGAGCAGAAACTTCTCGGACGATCGCAAATACCTCCGGAAGTATACGGTCAAAGGCAGCGTCGTCCATGCTTGGGGCTTGGCTTCGCAATTCCTGGAACCGCTGAACGAGCTGACGAACCGGTCGCCCCTCGAACTCTTTCGCGAACGCATTCACCGCCCGAACCAAGGGCTCGAGCGAGCGAATCATCTTCGCGTTAGGATCGCCAAAAATATTCAGCTTCATACGTCGTCGTCCGAATACTCTACCCTCTTCCGATTCGACTGTAAAGCGCTCCGCCGACGGTGGCGATATTGCTGCTCAAGCTTCTCTTGAACTCGATCGATTGCGCTTCGCTCATCGGGCGCATCACATGCTGCAGTAACTAATCCATGCTCAGCGTCAAGTTGAACGCGCAAGCTCCACACGTCGCCGCTTCGATGATGATGATTCCGCCGAAAAACCGCGCGAGCCGACGCAATCGGACCGGAATATTCCTCGACGCGTTCAAGCTTCATCCGAAGATATTCCTCAGACTGGGACGCAACTGCATCGTGATTGGTGAGCGAAAGGTTATTCATGGTGCGAAAAACCGATGTAACGAATTTCTTCCTGAAGCTGCACGCCAAATCGATCGCGAATCTGCTGCTTAAGATAACTAATGAGAATAATAATATCTTCCGCGCTCGCATGATCCGCGTTGATAATAAAATTCCCATGAACCGAAGACACCTCGGCGCCCCCAATTCGCTTTCCCTTCAAACCAGCTTCATCAATTAAGCGACCGGCTGATTGGCCGGGCGGGTTCGTAAAAACGCAGCCAGCCGACGCGCTTCCAAGCGGCTGAACAGAACGCTTTCGCTGAAGAGCCTGCTCAATCGTTGTTCGAATAAGGACTGGATCGCCGGGCTCAAGCTGAAAGGTAGCTTGAAGGACGACTCCCCCGTTTTGCTTAAAACGACTTGATCGATAGGAGAAAGAACAGTCTGCTTGAGAACTCTCTTGAATCTTGCCTGACGCATCGATCCAACGAACCGACTCAATTCGGTCTCCTGTCGCCAAGTCTTTCCCTCCAGCATTTCCAAAAACCGCACCGCCCACGGTCCCGGGAATTCCGGCGAGGAATTCAAAACCTGTTAATGCGGCTTGTCCAGCTTCGTTCATGAGCCCGCCGAGCGGGACTCCTGCATCAGCTAAAATGCGGCCGGACTCAAGGCGTCGGCAAAGCTTTCCGCCATTCCGAAGGACGAGCCCTGAGACGCCCTGATCTGCTACGAGAATATTCGCCCCGCCGCCGATAACCGTGTAGGGAATCCCGAGCGTAATTGCCGTTAAAACGGCTGCTTCAAATTCTTCAATCGTTCCTGGATGGAGGTAGGCCTGGGCTGGTCCGCCAACCTTAAAATAGGTATGTGGCGCGAGTGGCTCCTTGAGTCGAAGCGCGGGGAAGCGTTCACGAAATTGCTCGAGTTGTTGTTCTAAATCAGGCATGGCGGCTTCCTGATAACAATGAGGTAATTGCTGCGTGAATACTACCTGCTCCTAAACAGAGAAGAATTGAGCCTGAGTGCGCTTCCTTTTGAAGCCATGTTATTCCCTCGTTCAAGGTTGAAAAATACTGCGCTCCTGCGCCGCGTCGAGCGAGCTCCTGAACCAACGTCGCCGCATTCCTATCGGATAACTCGCGATCCTCTCGGCCGGGGACTTCATACGTTTCGATAACGCCGAGGTTCTGTTGACCTTCGAGGCTCTTCACAAAGTCGTCAAAAAGAAGGCGAAGTCGACGCTGCTGATGCGGCTGGAAAAGAACGACAATGCGCTGATCGGGGAAAGCCGCTCGAGCAGCATCAAGCGTTGCTTGTATCTCGGTCGGATGGTGCGCGTAGTCAGAGTACACCGGAGCCTGGTTCAACTCACCTACCCGTTCAAATCTTCGCCAGGCGCCTGCATACGAAGCTAAGCCTCGCTGGATCGCTTCTGTCGACACTCCAAGAGCAGAGGCAGCAGCGGCGGCGGCAAGAGCATTGGCCATCATGTGAACGCCAGGGACAGCGAGCGCAATGCGACCAAACGCTGGGTGAAACCCCTCAATTCCGAACGTATCAGTTCTTGGCGCAAGGTTCACCAACTGACGAACACTTACCTCATGCACCGTGGTTCCCTCCAAACCCTTCAATCGAGCAGAATTCACGTCATCCGCGTTTCGGATAATCGAGCCATTTGGCTGAATCTGGCCGACAAACTGTTGGAAGGTACTCATAATGTCCTCAAGTCCACGGTAAGTATCGAGGTGGTCTTTATCAATATTGGTAACGACAATATGATTCGGATGATACGCGAGAAAGGAACGATTGTACTCGTCAGCCTCAAACACGCATATCTTTCCTCGGCCTTGACGAAAATTTCCCGACCAAGCTGGAATAAGACTTCCGACAACCACGACTGGGTCGAGGCCAGCGGCTTCAAGAATCGAGCCGAGCATCGCAGTCGTTGTTGTCTTGCCGTGCGTTCCAGCAACAGCAACACTTACATATCCTTCAAGTAGCTGAGCGAGGGCTTCCGGATAACTAAGCTGCACAAGAGACCGTGATTGGGCTTGGACGCGGAGCGGGTCTTGCTCCGAAATCGCCGGACTATAGACAAGAACATCGACTTCCTCGGGGAGATTTTTCCCTGACTCGCCGACCTGAACATCCACTCCAAGCTGCCGCAGTCCTTCGATAACAACCGATTCGCTAAGGTCTGACCCGGTCACGGGAATACCAAGCGATCGTAGCCAGCGCGCCAAGGCGCTAATACCAATCCCCCCGATTCCAGCACAGTGCACATGATGAGCGTCGCGAATCTTCATACGGGAATGAGTTTCAGAATCTCATCGACAACTCTTCGATTCGCGTCGGGAGCAGCGAGGCTTCCCATGCGATCAGACAAGCGTTGCCGTTCGCCAGAGTCATCGAGAAGTCGGCTGATGTGTTGCGCAAAAAGACTATCCGTTAAGGTCGGCTCTTCGAGCACGAGAGCCGCATCGCGTTGACCATAAAATTGCGCGTTTCGTTCTTGATGTGACCCCGAAATTGGGACGAGAATCGTCGGCTTCCGCAACACGCTTAATTCCGTGAGTGTTGCGAGGCCGGCCCGGCTGACTACTACGTCAGCCACAGCGAGCGCATCTCGCATCTCCTCAAGTAAAAATTCGTACGAGTGGTAATTCGGATGGTTGAGCGTTAAGAGCCGCTTTCCTTTTCCGGTGATATGAATGACCTGACAACGATCAAAGAGTTTCATCGCAGCCCCGAGGAAAAGATGGTTGAGGCGCGCCGCTCCGGTCCCGCCACCAGTACAAAGCACTACCGGTAAATCGTCACGTAAGTCAAACAAACGACGAGCCCGGGCGGTATTTCCCTCGGTCACTGAAGCACGAAACGGGTTTCCGGTCTGAACGGCTTTTGCGGACCGAAGCTCAACAACCGTTTCAGAAAAACCGACGGTACAGAGGCGAACAAAGGGAAGCATTAAGCGATTAGCAAGTCCGGGGTCAATATCGAGTTGATGCGTCATTGCGGGAATTTTGAGCACCGAGGCCGCCCAGACGAGTGGGACGGCGACAAAGCTTCCAGTCGAAATAACAAGATCCGGCCGCAACGATTTTAGCAAGCGAAAGGACTGCGTGAAGCCGACAATAATCCTGAAAATATCCGTGACGTTTCTCCAGTCAAGGTATCGCCGAAGCTTTCCAGCCGAGATGCTCATAAATGGTATCTGTGCAGCCTCAACGAGCAAGCGCTCCGGACCCGACTGCGTTCCAATAAACTGAAAACTGCAGCTTGGATCCCGGCGGCGCATCTCATCAGCGATTGCTAACAATGCAGTAACCGGCCCACCGGTTCCACCGCCACACAAAACGACATTCATAGGGCTACGCTATTCATAATTATCCGTTTCCGGCACGCGATCGTTCAACCGTCGAAGCGCTAATATTAAGCAGTATTCCCGATGCCGCCAGGGCGATGGCTAGGGCCGTACCGCCGTAGCTAACAAAAGGAAGCGGAATTCCGGTCAGCGGGAGCACGCCGGTGAGAGCTCCAATATTTATAAATGCCTGAAAGGCGAACCAGGTCGTAATTCCTGCAGCGAGAAGCCGACCGAACATATCCGGGGCTTGGCGTGCAATACGAAATCCTCGATAGACAAATGCCAAAAAAGCACCAATGAAGAGGAGAACAATAAAGAAGCCTAGCTCCTCCCCCATAATCGCGAAAATCGAATCGGTTGAAGCCTCGGGGAGATAATTAAACTTCTGACGCGAGTGGCCAAGTCCAACCCCAAACAAACCGCCGGAACCAATTGCGAGAAGAGCCTGGTTGATATGGTATCCGATACCTTGCGGGTCAATTTCTGGATTGAGGAAAACAGTAAAACGCGCCGCTCGATAGGGGGCAATTTTTACGAGCAAGGCGAATAATCCAACGCTAGCCGCGCCAATCCAGAGGAAGTGCTTCATCGGTGCGCCGCCAATAAAATACATGGAAATACCGATTATCGCGATCACGGACATGGTTCCGAGGTCCGGTTGAGCCATAACGAGAAGGGTGATCAAACCAAGAACCATAACGAAAGGCAGAAGACTCGTTCTCGCATCATGAAAGCCTGATTGACGACGCTCGAGCCAGCTTGCGAGATAAAAAAGAAAGGCAAGCTTCACAATTTCCGTGGGCTGAAAGGAAACGCCAAGATCTATCCAGCGACGCGCACCGAGCACCTCGCGGCCGATACCAGGCACAAAAACGAGAATTAACCCGAGGATGGAAATTGCGAGGAGCGGAATCGCAAAACGGCGCCAAACGTGGTAGTCGATACGGAAACAGATAAACATCGCCGCAAATCCAACCAGGGCGCTGATGATTTGGCGCTTCACGAGTTCATTCGTATCCCCGTACTGCTGAAACGCTGTTACGGATGACGCCGACGACAACATAATAAGGCCAAAAAGAACAATGCCAGCGAGGATCGCAAGAAGAATCAAATCTGGTTTGTGGGTTGTACGGCCTCGATGCATCATTGCAGTCCTTGCACAGCCCGGCGAAAAGCTTTTCCGCGGTCAAACTCGTTCACAAAGAGCCCAAAGCTCGCAGCTCCAGGCGATAAGAGGATTGTCTCGCCCGGCCGAGAGCCCTTCCAAGCTAACCGAACAGCCTCACGCATTGATTGAACCGGGCCGAAAAAAGAAACGTTGAGCTTTTGTAGTTTCACGGACAAACGATCGGTTGCTGTTCCGGGCAAGAGAATCACTCGCGTTGTGCGTTGTGCAATAACGTGAGCGAGTGCAGAAAACTCAAGAGACTTATCCGTTCCCCCGGCGATGAGGGTCAAGGGTTTCGAAAAGCAATGTACGGCAGTGATCGTCGCGTCTGGACTTGTCGCTGTCGTATCATCAACAAAACGCCGACGGCGAAGGATACGAATTGTTTCGATGCGTTCCGGGACGCCCTGAAAACGTCGAAGGCGCGCGCGAAGACGTTGCTCAGGGAGCTCAAGAAGCGCGGCTGCCGTGAGCGCGGCTAAAGCATTCGCAAGATTGTGTTTTCCGGGCAAGCGCAGGTCGCGTCGCAAGGCTAAACGTGTCATTTTTGCTCCGCGCTTCAATACGAACGACTCGCCCCTAAGGGTCGCTTCACCTTTGTTTTGAAGTGAAAAGCGAATCTGTTTACCTGGCATGTTTCGAAGTACCGACTGCACCGTTGGCTGATCGCCGTTGGAAATACAGATATCCGACCGCCGCTGAAAACGAGCGATCAGAGACTTCGCTCGCGTATACGCGGCGAATGATGAATACGTATTCAAGTGATCGCGGTAAAAATTCGTTACCACCGCGATCGACGGCGACCAGTGGTGCGGCGCGATGGATTCGAGCATCCAACTCGAAAGCTCAAGCACAACCAGCGAGTCGGGATTGAGGCGAAAGAAAAAATGCAGTGGCGAACGACCGATATTTCCCCCGAGCCATACATTTGACGCTTCGCCGCCAAGGAGATGAGCGATAAGCGTCGCTGTCGTGCTTTTTCCGCGCGTCCCTGTTACGCCAATAACCCGACTCGGACAGCGACCAATAAACCAACTTACATCAGTCTCAACTGGAATTCCACGAGCCCGAGCGGCTTGAAGATACTCCGACGTCGCAGGAATAATCGGATTTTTTATTACTAAATCGGTCTGTTCAAAATCGGCGATGCGGTGCTCCCCGAATCGATAGCGAATGTTTGTGTAGGACCGGAGCGCTACCCGAGCCGAACGAAAATGTTCGGACGAAAGACGGTCGGTAACCAATACCTTAGCTCCGAGAGACGCAAAAAACGCCGCGGAGGATTGACCGGTCCCATACCGATACTGCCCAAGCCCCATCACGGTCACGCGACGTCCGCGCCACTCGGACCGAAGTGCTCTACGCAGCGCTGTGCCGTATTGCTGTTCATCACCCATCAACGTTCCGCCAAAAACAAGGTTACGCCGAGAACCGCGGATACGGCTGCAATAACCCAAAACCGCATAACAATTTTCGTCTCAGGCCAGCCAATTGCTTCAAGGTGATGATGGAAAGGCGCTGAAAGAAAAAGCTTCTTTTTTCGAAGGCGCTTTGAGGCTACCTGAAGAATAACGGAAAGCGCTTCAGCAACAAACAGAACACCAATAACCGGAAGCAAAAAGATGGTGTTTGTGAGAATCGCTAAAATAGCGAGCATTGTCCCGAGCGGCATCGACCCTGTATCGCCCATAAAGAAACGAGCTGGGTGGATGTTAAACCAAAGAAAAGCCAATAACGCGCCGGCAATCACAAGACAAAGCGTGGCTAAATCGGTATGTCCTTCGACAAACGCAATAAAACCGAAGGCGAAAAATGCTGCGAGCGCGAGACCGCCGGCTAATCCATCAAGTCCGTCTGCAATGTTGACGGAATGGCTCGTCGCAACGATCACGAAAACAATGATTGGCGCAAACCACCAACCAATATCAAAATTCCCAACGAAGGGAACATGAAGCGTCGTCCAATCAAGTTTGGCGACGAACCACCAAGCAGCAACCGCAGCGATTACGAAATATATCAGGAGTCGATGACGAGTTCGAAGTCCCCCGCCATTTGGACCAATGCGACGGACGTTGTAAAAATCATCAAGAAGGCCAACAAGGGCTGTTGCGAGCAAGGCCCCAATCGGCAACAGTGTCTCGGAGCGAGACAAGAAGTTCAAACGGTCGAAAAACGAAAGCGAGGTGAATTCCGCTAAAGCCCAACAGAGAAAAATAAGAACGGTTGTCGTTCCCCAAATGAGAACACCGCCCATCGTGGGGGTGCCGGATTTTTCCTTATGAAGCTTTGCAAAAACCGGAGCAGACGCTTCGTCGCGAATTTGCTTCCCAAGTTTATGACGATACAGAAAGTTCGTTAGCACTGGGGTCCAAAGCATCGTCAGGACAAAAGCCAGAGCTGAGAGAGAAAAAATCCGTACTATGGAAAAGGCGTCTTGAAACATATCTTAATAGAATTGCATAACCAAAAATACCGTGCTCATGGCGACGATCACTTGGACGAGGAAGGTGCCAATGTGCAGCGTCTTCGCCAATAATGGCTGCCGCCACGCCATCCAAGCAAAAATGGTATTCACGACGAGGATGGCCGCAGCCAAGCCCGGCATGAAAAACAACTCGGTCCATTGTCCAATTCGGTCAACGCCGATCGAGATGGTATAATGGAGCGGAACAAGGGGTTCGTTGGGATCTGTCGACTGGAGGAGAAGAAGCCAGCTCCCAATGTTCAACAATAGACTGCCGCCAACAAATCCATACGTAAAAGGGCTCCGCCAAAACGATAGGGGAAAATGATCCCGAAAGGCATGAACTGACGTACGCATGAACCGCATTCGACCCTTCATTATTGTCGCTCTTCTCCTCGGGGTATTTATTGCTGAATGCTTCGGGGCTTGGTCAGACTCCCAAACAATCGATGAGGGAACTCACCTCGTGAGCGGAATTTCGTATTGGAAGACTGGGGAAGTAACGCTCAACCCAGAACACCCGCCACTCGTCAAGCTGCTCGCTGCGGCGCCGCTCCTTGCCACGAATATTCAACTCCCCTTTCACGATCAAAGCTGGACCCAACAAGACCAGTGGAACTTCGCCCGACGTGTTCTATACCATACCACAATTCCCCCAGAAAAGCTACTCCTTCTTGGGCGTATTCCCATTATCCTTCTTTTCCTAGCCTTAGCCCTCACCGTTGAACGAAGCGCAACGCGTATTTTTGGCCCGCGCGTTGGTTTTTTTGTTTTTGCGTTTTTCCTCGTTGACCCAACACTTCTGGCCCATGGACGCCTTATAACAACCGACGTCGGACTCGGACTCTTTTTCTTTTTATCATGCCTAAGCTTTCTCCGGGTTATCGAAAAGCCGACAAAGAAACGTTTTCTGATATTTTCTCTTTGTTTTGCAGCAGCCCAATTAACGAAATTTTCGGCGATTATTCTCTGGTTTGTTCTTCCAGCCCTCGGACTCCTTGCACTTATGCATCCGATTACCCAACGGACAAAGCCCGTACTCACGCTACGGCGCTGGCTAGCTGGACTAGGCCTTCTCGTTCTTATTACTGGTTTTTTCGGGTGGATGCTCTACGGATTCCAAATACAACCAGCAATGCATATACAAGCGGTGCAAGAGTTTTATTCTGCCGCCTCCAGCGAAAACCCCCAGGCTTCCGGTAACCCCGTTCTAGCTATTCCGTTCTGGAGTAAGACGCTCAGTCCAGACCAGGAGCCCGGCCAGACGATTTATCAACTAGCGAAGGATGTTCCGATTCCAGCTCTCCCCTATTTTCAAGGACTCATTGACCTGGCCCTCCATAATTACTACGGGCACGGAACCTATCTCCTCGGACAAACCTCGAACATGGGCTGGTGGTACTACTTCCCGGTAGCATTTTTCCTAAAAACCCCGGCGATCATTGTTATCCTTGGCTTCGCAACGCTCATTGTCCTTGCTCTTCATCAAAGGCGAACAACGACGGAGCGCTTTTACTGGAGATCGCGTCTCACGCAGTGGTGGCAACGCTCCTCATTCCAAAGTATCGCCCTCGTAACGCCTCCGCTTGTGTATCTCGCCTGGAGCATGACGAGTCATATTAACCTTGGGGTCCGGCATCTCCTCCCAATCTTCCCCTTCATCTACCTAGGACTCGGCCACCTCTTTCGTCACCCCTTTTTCACAAAACGTCTAGGATTGGCCATACTTAGCGTTCTTTTGCTTGGATCTTGGGTCCGTGCTGCCCTAGTCTATCCGAATGAACTCGCCTTTTTCTCCGAATTCGTCGGCGGATCGCGCCAGGGTCCACGCTACCTACTTGACTCGAACTTCGACTGGGGCCAAGGTTTTCGGGAGCTCAAACGTTACCTCGACGAACGAAAACCGGATCGCGTCTACGGAGTATTTTTCACCTCGATCGACCTTGCCGGTTTTGGAATTCACTACGAACATCTTCCAACGACGCAAGAAATCCTTACGGCTGGCTTACCAAAAGGAACGGTTGCTATCAGTGGCGGGGTTCTTTTCGATCCAAATTCCTATTCTGACTACGGCTGGCTACGGCAGTTTCAACCAACAACCAAAATTCGCGACTCGATCTACATCTTCGATTTTTAAATCCATTTTTGCCAACTTTACGAATGCGGGCTGGCGTGGTATAGTATTGGAGCAAAACTAGGGGGAAAATGATTCACGAAAAACAATTAAACGAGGTTCTTACCCAAGGCCGCCTTCTCACCGAAGAACAAATTGAGAAAGCGACGCTTGAAGCTCGAGCGAAGAATGTCCCGCTCGACGAGTATCTCGTTCAATCCAATCTCGTCTCGGAATCGATTTTATATGAAGGATTAGCCAAAACGGTTAATCTGCCTTTTGTTGACCTGAAGAATCAGGTTATTCGCAGAGATATCCTTGCCCTCATCCCAGAACCGCTGATCCAGGTTCACAATGTTGTTGCGTACGACAAGGTAGAGGATCGCCTAAAGCTTGCCCTGCTCGATCCCGATGACCTGCAAACAATAGAATTCATCCGGCGACGGACGAACCTTACGCTCGAACTGGCTGTTACAACTCCGACGAGTATCCGCGAGGTGCTGAAGCAGTTCCATCGGGGGCTGAAAGCGGAGTTTAAAAACATTACGAACATCGACGAGCAGTCGGTCAGCGCGACGAAGGACCTGAAGGAGCTCGCCGAAGATCTTCCTGTTGTCCGGATTGTTGATACCCTCCTTGAATATGCAATTTTTGAAGGTGCGTCTGATATCCACATTGAACCAACCGAGCGCGACACAATTGTTCGCTACCGAATCGACGGCATACTCCGCGACGTTATGTCGCTTCCAAAAACAATTCATACCGGCGTTGTCGCCCGGGTGAAGATTCTGTCTGATCTGAAAATTGACGAACATCGCCTCCCGCAAGACGGCCGCTTTAAAATCAACACGGAAGACCATAAGGTTTCCTTCCGCGTTTCTATTCTTCCCGTCTATGATGGAGAAAAGATGGTCCTCCGCCTACTCCATGAAAGCGCTCAAGTTCTTTCGCTCAACCAACTCGGGCTGCAACCCGCTCCTCTCGAAATTCTCAAGCGTAACGTCGCAAAACCACACGGCTTACTCCTCGTAACCGGACCAACCGGTTCAGGAAAAACGACGACGCTCTACACCATCCTCAACATCCTCAATGTTCCAAAAGTCAACATTTCTACGGTTGAAGATCCGATCGAATACCGGATGCCACGGATTAATCAAACCCAAGTAAACCCAAGAATTGGCTTTACCTTCGCTAACGGACTGCGCGCCCTCTTGCGGCAAGACCCAAACATCATCATGGTCGGCGAAATTCGCGACGATGAAACTGCCAATATGGCGACTCAGGCCGCCCTGACCGGCCACCTCGTTTTGTCGACACTGCACACAAACAATGCCGTCACGGCCCTGCCCCGCCTTTCGGAAATGCATGTTCCAACCTTCCTGATCGCCTCGACGACGAACATGATTGTCGCCCAACGGCTTGTCCGAAAAATCTGCTCGAGCTGTATTGAAAGCTACACACTTTCAAAAAAAGCGATACAAGAACTTGAACGACAAATAAACGTACAATTCATCCTCGAGGCCCTTGAACGCGAAGGCGTTATTCTCTCATCGAAGCAAGCGATCGACGATCTTCTCTTCTACCGTGGTCGGGGCTGCAAGCAGTGTAACATGGAGGGATATAAAGGACGAATCGGCATATATGAAATTCTCGAGGTTAGCGAACGAATCGGAAAACTCATTCTCGAGCAAGCGGCCGCGAGCGACATCGAAAAGGCTGCGATCGAAGAAGGAATGCTCGTGATGATTCAAGATGGCTTTATTAAAGCCAAAATGGGATTAACCACAATCGAAGAAGTTCTTCGCGTCACCAAAGAGTAAATGCCGGTTTTCCAATACACAGGAACAAAAAACGATCGCATTGCCAAAGGCCGGCTCAGCGAAGAGTCGGAAAGCGCCGCCCGGAAAAAACTGACCGAGGACGGTTTTTCGAATATTTCCCTCACTGTTTTTGTTGAAAAAATATCACTCACCGACCGCCTCTTCCGGCGCGTTACCTTAGTTCAAAAGCTATTTTTCACACAAAATCTTGAGGTCATGATTCGGACCGGCTTTTCCTTAAGTCTGGCGCTTCAAACTCTGGCCGAGCAGATGACGAATAAGCACTTTAAGGCCGTCATCCAAGATTTAACTGACAACGTAAAGTCGGGCGTGAGTTTTTCGTCAGCCCTAGAAAAACACCAATCTATTTTTAGTGAAATTTTTGTGAGCATGGTCGCAGCTGGTGAGGCAAGCGGAAAACTCGATGAAGTGCTCAAGCGTCTTACCATTCAGTTAAAAAAAGACCATCAACTTATCGCGAAGGTGAAAAATGCACTCACCTATCCAGTCATCGTGGTTGTGGCAATGGTAGGCATTGGAATCGCGGTCACCGTTTTCGTCATTCCAAAACTGATGACGGTCTTCCAAGAGAGCAATGTTGAACTTCCCCTGCCAACGAAAATTCTCATCGGCCTAAGTTCAGTCCTCATCAAGTACGGCTACCTAATAGCGATTGGCGTAGCCCTGCTCGGCGCTGGCGCGGTTCGACTTCTCCGCCGACCGGACATTCGACATTCTGTCGACCGCCTTATCCTTCGCCTCCCAATTGCAGGAACGATCGTAAAAAAAATTCACCTCGCTCGATTCGCTCGAACACTATCTTCGCTCTTAGAAACTGACATCCACATTGTCGAAAGCTTCCAGATTATCGCAAAAACGCTTGGGAACACGGTGTACCGTAGCGCAGTCGAGCGTGCAGCTGAGGGCTTAAAAACCGGATCAACAATCGCAAAAGTCCTTGGATCAGAACCGAAGCTCTTCCCGCCGCTCTTAATCCAAATGGTGACTGTCGGTGAACAAAGCGGTAGCCTCGACCAAATTGCTTCGGAAATCGCCGACTTTTATGAGGCTGACGTTGATGACACAATGGGAAACCTTTCGACGATTATCGAGCCGATACTGATGTTAATCCTTGGTGTTGCGGTTGCCATTATGGCCGTTGCGGTCATTCTCCCGATTTACTCCCTAACGGAGACAATATGACTCGGAAGTCTCCAAAAGGATTTACGCTCGTCGAAACAGTTGTTGGCCTTGGTCTGCTCCTTATTGTTATGGGTGCTGTCCTCGGCCTCTACTATTCGAGCGTCCAAGCGATCGGCGTCGCTCGGGCTCGAATAACCGCAATCTCACTCGCGAACGAACAACTTGAATTAGCCCGCAATCTTCCCTACGCCCAGGTCGGAACAACAACCGGCTGGCCTAGCGGCGCGCTTCAGGCTTCGCGAGACGTTACCCGTAACGGACTTAGGTTTACCATAACGACGAATCCCAAATATGTTGACGATCCCTTTGACGGAAACGCGCTTGGGACAATTCCAAATAAGCCGGCTGACACACAGCCGAGCGACTATAAACTTGTCGAAGTTCGGGTTTGCTGGAGTACCTACCCCTGCCTAAAACCCGTTGCCGTTAGCACGAGCATCGTCCCGAAAGGCGTCGAAGCGGCTGATGGTACGGGCTCACTCTATATAAAAGCTCTTGATGCAAATGGACTTCCGGTTGGCCAAGCGACCGTTCGCGTCACAAATACAACAACGGTTCCGGTCATTAATATTACGAGCTCAACCGATAACGACGGCAATCTTCTTCTCTCCTCTCTGCCCCCGGCACTTTCGACGTATCACATTGAGGTTGAAAAGAATGGCTACAACGACGATTACACGCTCCCCGTGAGCGGCGGAAACCCTAACCCAGTTCGACCCGATACCTCCGTGGTTGCCAGTAGCGTTACAGCGCTAACCTTTTTTGTAGATCACTTGGCAAGTCTCGGAATTCGCACAGTTGACCAGAGCTGCAGCCCAATTCCAAATGTTGATTTCTCGCTGCGTGGGCAGCTTCTTGACGGCACGCCGAGCGTATACCGGTACGATCAATTACTTTCAACGAATGCCTTCGGTATCCTCGACCTCACTGACCTCCATTGGGATACGTATACGCTCACGCTCAACGCTGCGCTTGGATACGACATTGCCGGAACGACAATTAGCCAGCCCTTCTCAATCCTGCCCGGCAGCGACCAAACTGTTTACCTTCACCTTGCTCCAGCGGCCGACCACACGCTCCTCGTCACTGTTCGAGACTCAGGAACCCAGGTTCCCCTTTCAGACGCCACCGTCCGAGTAGAAAATTTTTCCGGCTACGATGAAACAAAGACGACAGGAAAAGGAACGATTAGTCAATCAGACTGGTCCGGTGGGTCGGGACAAAACGACTTTAGCGATACGACGCGCTTCTTTGCCCAAGATGGAAATCTCGACACAAGTCAGCCCAACCTCCTTCGCCTCTCGGTAGATACGTCAACAGAAAACGTCTCTGAGGATTTCTCAACCGACGCCCAAACTGATTACGCTGCAACAACAGCTGATTGGAATACCGCCTTAGGGCTTGGTCAGTTGCAAGAAAGTTTTGGAACCTACGATCCTACAGGCATTCTCCAAACCCTAGGACTTACCAACAGTGGAATTATTCGATCAGCGACACTACATGCTGCCGAAGAACTCAACGGCCAAACAATTACCTATGAACTTTCGGTTGACGGCGGCGCGACCTTTGAATTAGTGACAAATAACGTCCTCCATACATTCGCAAGTCCCGGAACCGACCTTCGGCTTCGTGCGAACCTCGCAACAAGCGACACGGCAGTCACTCCTCAACTTCTCGGATTCACCCTTGACCTCGGCATTGACGTATACCGAAGTTCCGGCGAGCTCACCTCGTCAACGATGAACCTTGGACCAGGAACGGCTTTTGACGCACTCCAATGGCTTCCGCTCGCACAACCACCAGAAGCCGGAGACCCGAGCGTCGCATTCCAAATCGCAACAAACACCGATCAAGCGACTTGGAACTTCGTCGGACCGGACGGTACCGCCGGCACCTTTTATACTACCAGCGGCGACACAATTTGGAGCGGGCATGCTGGCGACCAGTATCTTCGGTACCGAGTCACACTCTCAACAGCCGACCCGCGATTTAGCCCAACGGTAACGAACATCTCTATCCTTCACAGCTCCGGTTGCGTCCCCCCGGGACAAAGCTTCTTTAGCCCGCTGAACGCCGAGACCTACCAAATTACCGTCAACCGCGCCGGCTATGAAGAATATATCAACTCGATTCCGGTTTCTGGCGACACGAGTGTTGTTATTGACGTAAACGCTTCATGAAGCCTCGCCAAGGTTTTACCCTTATTGAAGTAGTGGTAACAATCGGCATTTTCAGCGCTGCTATTGTTACTATGCTTTTGTTTACCGCGCGCAGCTACAATTCATTTTTTGAATTGAACGATCGAAGCACTGCGGTAGCAAAAGCCCGACAAGCGATCGAAGCCTTAGGGCGAGAGTTGCGCGAGGCTCAATCCAGCGATAATGGAGCGTACGCTCTCGCGACCACGACCGCCACGGAACTAAGCTTCTATGCAAACGTCGATGGCTCAAGCGACATCGAACGAGTTCGCTACTTTATTAGCGGCTCGAGCTTCCGTCGCGGAATTATTAAACCAACTGGTAATCCGGCTACCTACCCGTCCGGAAGCGAGGTGGTAGAGACAATAATAGACTCACTTGTCGCTGGACCTACGGTATTTACCTACTACCCCGGTACCTACGCAGGAAGCGACCCCCCGCTCTCTGCCCCGGTAAACACTGCGTTAGTACGTTACATTGTTCTTGCCGTGCGAATCGACGATACGCCAGGAGAAAAGCCTGAAGCAATAGACGTTGTTACCTCGGCCTCGCTCCGTAATCTCAAGGATAACCTCTAACATGAAATCGCGCGCCTCTCTCCGCGATGAACGCGGAATAGAACTCATTCTCATTATCGTCTTAAGCGCTCTTTTGCTCGTGATTTTCTCTTCAGCGCTCGGACTTATTGGTTCAGAGCAAAAACTCAGCAAGCGCACCACGGATCGCGAAACGATATTTAGTATCGCCGACGCCGGAATTAACTACTACCGGTGGCACCTCGCCCACGCCCCAAACGACTACCTCGATGGAAACGAGGTTTCTGCATCCAATCTCTCCCCGACTGATTACGCAACGGACTACCTCACGAACGGCGAGCGCTACTATTCCGACGCGGCGTACACGATTACCACAGCGCCCGCCAGTGTACATAATCAGCTTTGGGTGACAACGCAACAGGCGGACGCAGGAAATACAAGTGCGAGCTTTTTTAGCGTCGAGGTAAACCGTCCGGTCTATGTCTACATCGGCTACGACAAACGCGGCACCCCCCCAACCTGGCTCAGCTCCCAGTTCACGAATACCGGTGAAACCCTCATAACCTCAGACGGTGGAGCAAGCCCACTCCGACTTTGGCGAAAGCAATTTTCGGCTGGGACAATTACTCTTGGTGGGAACCTCGCATCCGGCGCTTCTGGAGCTTTATCAATGTATACTGTTACGCTCGTAGCAACAAACGCAACTGGCCCTTTTATTCACGACTATAAAGACTTCGATGGAACGACGATAGGCCGCTACAGCTTAACCATTACTCCTCCGCCTACTGGCTCAACGATTGCCACGATTAGTTCAACTGGATGGTTAAACGCTGAACCAAATCGAAAACGAACTGTCGTTGCCCGCTTTGGAGTCCCCTCCTTCTCTCAATACGCCGTAGTAGCAAATGATGTGATGCGTTTTGGCACGGGGACGGAAACCTTCGGAAAAATCCACTCAAACTATGGAATTCGCTTTGACGGAATTGCCCACGGCCTCATCTCGAGCGCCTGCAATACCTACGACGACCCGGACCACGGCGGCGGAAACGAAGCCTGTGTCCATACGCACGAACCTGACCCAAACGCCGTCTTTCTCGGCGGCCGCCAATATCCCGTTGCGCCAGTTGATTTTACGGGAATTACCGGCGACCTCGCTGAGCTGAAAACAACCGCGCAAAACGGCGGGGTTTACCTTCCGCCTTCCAATCGGGAGGGTTATCATATCGTTCTTAAAACAAACGATCGGATGGATATGTACAAGGTTGATACCCAGTCATTCTGCCGCTATCGTCCGGGCGGAACCTGGTACTCCTATGAGGATATTTACTCGATTGCGACCCAATCTTCCTTTACTTACCAAGGTGGAAGCTCGCTTAACGTTCCAATACCAACAAACGGTGTAATCTTTGCGGAAGATGACATATGGGTGAACGGACAAATTAATACAGCGAAGGCAACGATTGTTGCCGCTCAAGAACCACTCGCCAGTGGAACAGCATCTATCATCGTAAATAATGATCTGCTCTACACGAACTACGACGGGCAAGACGCAATTGGGCTTATTGCTCAGCAAGATATTTCTGTTGGGTTCTACAGTGAAGACAACTTGGAAATCGACGCTGCAGTGATCGCCCAAAAGGGCCGCGTTGGCCGCTATTATTACCAAGACCACGACCTGGCCGCAAATCGCTACAATCCGAATAACTGCGGAGGAAATCTGCCCGCCGGCTACATTCATCGAACTACCTTAACGCTCCGAGGCTCGATAGCGACACACGATCGCTATGGCTTTGCCTACACTGACGGGACCGGATACCTCAATCGAAACTTATACTTTGACGAGCATCTTGTGTACGGTCCTCCACCTTCATTCCCGACAACCGGAGAATACGTTATGATTAGTTGGGAAGAGCAATAAGAACACCTCATGTCAGACTTGTCTGTTTCTAAACACGCAGTCGCGCTCGAGATTGACGACTTTGCTGTGCGAATAGCTCGATTGACGCGTGGCCGAGCAAACACGCTTGCCCTCACCAGCTGGAACTCCGTTCAACTCCCAGCTGGAGCAATGGTCGACGGCACAATCATCAAGGCCGATGTAGTCGCAACGACCGTCAATCAAGCAATCGCTACAATGAAAGGTAAGCGACTTACCCCCCGCTATGTGGCTCTCGTCGTTCCGGAGTCGCATGTATTTACGACTTTACTCCCAATTGCTGGGAGTGATCCCCTGACTCAGGAGCACGTAGCGTCAGATGCGAGTCAGCACCTTCCCTTGCCCCTAGAAGAGGTTCAACTCGATTACCAAGAAGTAGAATCAACGCCCCAGGGCCGCCAGGTGCTCGTTGGGGCGGCTCCAACTGAGGTACTTACGAGTTTATCGAAGCTTCTCGCGACCTGTCACCTTATTCCAATGATTCTTGAACCCGAATCGGCAGCGGTTGTTCGCGCGGTTACCCCGCCCGGCGAACCGAGCCGAACGCAAATTGTTCTCGATCTAGGCCATTCGCTAACAACAATTCTGGTTGCGCGCCACGACCTCGTCCAATTCTCTTCGTCGGGAAAAGATTTCTCCGGATCGAATTTGACCGCCACAATCGCGAACCGTCTTCACCTCACGACAGCTCAAGCCGAGAAGGCAAAACGGCTTTTCGGCCTTCTCCCAAAGGAAGGTAAGGGCGAAGTACGAAAAGCGCTTCTTCCGCTTACCAATGAGCTACTCAAGAGATTACGAGATGTTGAGTCTTTTTCGATGACACATCTTCCTGTCCCGACGAAAGGGGTAGCTGCCGTGAAGCTCAGTGGCGGAGGAGCCGCCCTTCCCGGCTTACCTGAACTCTTAAGCGCCGAGCTTCGCCTTCCAGTAACCCCAACCTTGCCTTCTGAGGTTCACCACTGGGACGCTCGCGCCGCGGAACTCGACGATGAAACCCAGCGTTCAATGACCGCGGTACTTGGAACAGCTCTCCGTCTCGTCTTATGATGACCCTCAACTTTCTCAACGCGGAACAGCGCACAACCCTCGATCGCGAACGGCGCTTTCTTCAGCTCCGTTCCGGCGCCTTCGTGCTTTGCCTTATTGCCATCCTCTTTTCCGCTGTTGCCTGGACGAACGTTGTTCTTCTCCAACAACACGCCGACGAGCTCAGTGCGTCAATTGAAGAACAACGACAATCGCAAGAATCGACCGAAACAAAGCATCTTGAGTCTCAAATAAAACTTTTTAACACCCAGGTAAAAACCGTACTTGAGTTCGAGCAGGATCGCTTTCCGGTCAGTCAACGCCTCGTTGCCGTATTCCGTGCAATTCCTAGCGGGGTGTCCCTTGAACAAATCGAGGGGAGCTTTTCCGGAAAAACGCTAACCTTACGAGGCGAGGCGAAAGATCGAACCGCCTACCTCGCGCTCAAAGATGCGATGAATGGAACGGGCTTTTTTACAAACCTCGAACTCCCAATTACCGACCTCCTCAGCCGTGAGGCGATTCGCTTTACGCTCACGACCAATCTCGGCCCGTCCTTTCTTGAACCGCTCCCTATCCCATGACCATCAACCGCGTCAAACTCGTTCCAATTATTTTCGGCGCTCTGGGGCTCGGCATCCTCGGAACACTCTTTCCAGCTTGGACGAATATCGATGACCTCAAAAGCTCGATAAACGAAGATCGTATTACGCTCAACGAGCTTCAACGGTCAGCTGAACGGTCATCAGACCTACGTTCCCGTACCCAGGAAATTCAAGAACAACTTGACGTACTAAACCGGCGACTGTTTACCCCTGAGTCAGCCCTCACCTTTATTACAACGCTCGAAACAACCGCAGCGGGTGTTGGTATCACCGTTACTGTTGATACCTTCGACCCCCCGACCGGGAAAGAACCTACCGGAGTCCTCCGGTTTTCTGCCCAAGGAAACCTCGCACAGGTATTACGCTTTCTCCAAGAGGCCGAGAAGCTTTCCTGGCTCACAAGCATCGAAACGGTTTCCATTGGCCTTCCATCCGGTGCGGATCGAACGCAAGTGAGCGCGAGTGATACGGTACTACTGACCGTATCAGCAACAACAACCTGGTCATCTCCTTCGAACACATGAACGTACATTTCAAAGAACTTGGTCAAAGTTTTCAACGGCTCCGACGCCTCCTCCTTGGAGTTACTGTCGTAGTGCTTTTTCTAGGAATTGCCTACTTTATCTACATAAACTGGTACCTCGTCGTTATTCATCCCGAACCGCTCGATCCAGGCGTTACCCAACGAAGACAAACGCCGATTCTTACGAAAGAATACGAGGAGATCGAAGCTGTAGAACGAGCATGGAGTGAACTCCCAGGGCTTGAGGCAATACCTAACGTCTTCGATTCAGGGCGCTCGTCTTGACTAGTCCTGTTCGGCGTGGTACCCTCAAGCGGCTAGGTTTTTGATACTTCTCTATGGCGCATACTAAATCTGGAGGTTCTACCTCCCTTGGCCGCGACTCCGCGGGCCAGCGGCTTGGCGTGAAGCGCTACGCCGGACAAAAAGTCAAAGCAGGCGAAGTCCTCGTCCGACAACGAGGAACCTACTACCGTCCGGGCAAGAATGTCCGACGAGCTGGCGATGATACGCTCGTCGCCGCAAAAGCTGGAACCGTGAAATTCAGCTCACGCAAGGTTCGCCTCTTCAACAGCAATCTCGCGCTCCGGAAATTCGTTTCCGTCGAAGCCTAACCTCCGAAAATCAAAAACGCCTAGGGTTATCCTTGGGCGTTTTAGGTAACAGAAAAGCACCCACGCTTGCGTGAGTGCTTGGCTATTGCTGAAGCGCGCTATTCGCGCGGGGTTCGGTCAGTAGCTACCAAAAAGATCAAGTGCCCGAGTTCGAAAACAGGAACGAGCGTCAGAACCCGGAAGAGGTACCGTCCGAACGACTGGCGCTCCTCGAGGTCGAGCTGAACACCCAACCCGACGAGCAGGGCATATATCACTAAAACATGAACTCCCATCAACTCCTCCTCTGTTCCTTCTTGACTCACCGCTGAACGTACGAGATTTCTCCTACGCTCGAAGGTTGGGGCGTCACGAAAAACGGACGCCCCTGTAAAGATCGACTAGTTGGCAAGGAGCTCAGCGATCTTCTCGACAAGCCGCCGCGGACTGAACGGCTTGTGGAATAAGTCGCTTCCACCATGCGCGAGAACCGCATCCCGCCCGATGCGGTGGGAAGATCCCAGCACGATGATCGGAATCCTCTGCTCCGCGATTTGGGCAACGACACTGAGCTGTTCCCCGCCCTGAAGACCGATGACAACGAGGTCAGGGCGCGAGTCGAGGATCCGGTTGAAGGAATTGCCGATATCGACTTCAGTCTCGAGTTCATACCCCTCCATCGTAAGGGTGAATGCGATGATGTGGCAAACGTAGACTTCTGGGTCGACAACGAAAACCTTCTTTCGCATCTGTGAGCCTCCTTCTTCGAGTCACCGCTGAACCTATGAGATTGACTCCTAGATTCGGAGGTGAGCAGGACTGGTTCTGAATCGTATTCAGTTCCAGGCCCGCCCGGGAAAGAGCGTTAGCGTTTTCTCCAAACCGCAACCCAACCAGCACCAACTCCGACAAGAAGGGCACCATTGGGAAGTACAGCGAGAGCGCCACTCCAACCTCCACCGGTTGCAATGTAGATCGCGGCCCCGAAAGCAGCAACTCCGGTGAGGAGAACGGCGCTGAGGACAACACGCGCCGTCGGGAAGCGCGTAACCGCGGTGTAGGAAATCCCGGCCGCAACACAGGCGAGGAGGAGCTTACCAAGAACATAGCCCATGTCGTATCTCCTATCCCAACCACCATCGAATGATGGCCGGGCCCCAGACGTGAACAACTCCTGCCGCCGGCGCGAGAAAGCAGCCGAAGGGCAGCGCATCCGTAAGCGCACGACGCCGAGCTAGCACAAGGCCGAGCCCAACGACGCTACCAACAGCGGACGCGACGAAAACGGTAAGAGTGAGTGGTCCGGGCCCAAGAAATGCCCCGAGCATAGCCGCGAGTTTGATGTCCCCGCCGCCAACTCCCTCACGCCCCCGTACTCGCTTGTACCAAAGCGCAACCAGCCAAAGGAAAACTCCTCCGAGCAAGGCGCCCTGAAGCGCGGTCCGGAGTCCGATCGTCCAGTGAGCGACGATCAGTCCGATGACCAGTCCACCGACACTCACCTCGTCGAGAATGATCCGCCTCTTTAGGTCTGTAACGAACACGACCCCGAGGCAGATGAAGAACACTGCTACTGAAACCCATTCGACCTTAGTGGCGCCGAAAAGGGCTGGGTATTCCATCATGCCTCCTCGTATTTGGACCTCCTCGGAGTACGCGAAGTATACACGTACTTTGAGAAAGCCGGGAGCGGAAGACCGAAGTCTAACGCTCCCGGAAGGTGCGGCCCTGACGAAGGCTACTGCGCGATGTTCGTCAGGGTGAGAATGATCCCGTCGCCTTTGGGACCGCCGCCGGCGTCCTTGCCGTAGACGAAGATCTCGTAAGAGGTCGGGGGGTTGCCTACCACGTACCGAACGTAGCCCACCTCGAAGTCGCCGGGGCCGTCGACGCACGCGGCACCACCGAACGGATTCGATACCTCGACAAGGGCGTTCATGTGGTCGGCGACATGGGCGGGGTACACGCCGTTGTTCTGGACTGCCCAGTCCTCGACATGGAGCTGCACCGCGTGGGCGTTGCCCTTGACCATGCCCTCGCGGGCGCGGTCCTGCATGCTGATGTAGTTGGGAATCGCGATCGCGGCCAGGATCCCGATGATCACCACGACGATCATGAGCTCGATCAGGGTGAAACCCTGCCGATTCTTCAACACAGTAAACCTCCTCTGTCCCGGTCTCTGGAATTCCGTCCAGCGCGGGGCGCGTTCTCCGTCTTTCGGTGAAGCGGCCGGGCGAATCGTCGAAGACTCGCCTGGCAGTTTCATGTCTCTCCTCCGCAACACCGTACAAAATTGTACGAAGCTCTGGAAGAGAGGGCAAGCCAGAAGACTTGCCCTATCGGAGGAAGGCGAGGCGGACCCGGCGAACGCGGTGCCCCGGATTTCGGCGAGGTGTACTCGCGTGAATGGGCGTGCGTCGATTGGTCCGTTTCGCTCCTCCACAGGCGATATTGTGTTATCGGCCCTCGCCAGCGGGCCTAAGGTTCGAGCACTGGACCTCCTTTGTATGTATGTTTGGTGATGGGATACTAGGCCGAATGGCGTTGGCGTGAATGCCCTTGCCCGATGTGCCTGCTCATCCCATCACCCGACTCACCTCTGAACGGACGAAGTGTTCATCCGGTCGGAGCTGAGGCCGCGCAATCGATGAAAATCGACGCGCGGCCAGAAAAGATCAGTAGGACGGAGTCATCACGTAGGTGACCCACCTGCCGGCGATACTTT
>CAZWTD010000002.1:0-81220 GCA_964637345.1 uncultured Gammaproteobacteria bacterium | reverse complement strand
CAACAGGATGTGTCGCGTAGAGCGAGAGAGTTGAATAATTAGGGTTAGAATCCAGCGAGCGAGGCCCGAGCTTAGGAAATAAGTCGAGCGTACGCGCGCGAACTGATGCATCAACTTCATTCCCATCCCCAACTGGATGAAAAGCCAATACGGCAAATAGATCTCGGATAGTGGAGCTTTCACAAATCATCATCCACGTCCAGCGGGTATCGTCAGAAAAAAACGAATCGGGAAGCGTTCGAGTAAAAAAGAGGTCGCGTTCCTGCTTAAGGGTTTCCGGGGAAAAGAAATGGCATCCTCCGCTGTTTTTCAGCCTACTAGAGAGATCTTGAATCGTTGCATCTTTCTCTTTCACGAGGGAAAGGGGGACGCCTTGATCGTCAGGCGTTGAGGTCTCGATGGGCGCAGATTGCAGGACATACAAAAAGCCCCCAAGCGAGAGCGCTCCTAAAAGACCGATGATAACGAGGGTTGAGAAACTCGGAAGGTGTTTATTCATAGGGTTATTCTATACCCTTGTCCCGCTTCATCAAAGCGAGCGAAAACTCTACACCTTTCTTTTCCGACGCGTGATTTCCTCGAGCATCTTCCCCTCGAGCTTCCGACAGGCGCAATTCCGCGCGTGGGCGACGTGCCATTTTACGCGGTCATCAAGAGAGGGATTTTTAGGCATTTTATTGGCGCGATGCCAGGTGGCGTTGAGTTTATTCATAGTGAAGTTAAATACCAACGCAGAAAAATGAATGCGCCTGCAAGGAAAAGGATGGCCCAGATAATCTTACTGAGATCCCGATATGCGGCATTCCGAATTCGCTTAATAAGTTTGACTCGAAGGTACTCACATACAATTGCCCACCCTCCGATAGCAAGCAGTAGCGGAAACCCAATACGAGCAAACGACTTAACAAAATTTTCGACTGCTTTGATGGCCTCAGGATTTGCAGGCATATTTTATAGCTCCCCCACCCCGGTCCCGAAGCCAGGAATCTCCCGCCGACCCTTCAATATCGAGTAGTTCCGAATTCTCCGCTCGCGTTTCTTTTCGTCACGCTCCTGAATCGGCAGCATCGCTTCGCGATGCTGCTTCTGGCGCTTGGCTCTAAAGTATACCTCATACAAGCGAGGAAACTTCCTCTTCGCTCGCTCCCGAATGTCGAGAACTTTATCTGTCATCCCTCCGGCGCGCTTTTCTTCTACCTCTGCCTGAAGCATGAGCTGGACAAATGGGTGGGAGCGCGGAAGTCGGGTGGGCATATTATGCGGGAACCCAATCTTTATACATTACCTTTGCCTGCTCAAAGATCATCTGAAGAGCAATTTCACGTTGTTCAATGGGAAATTGTTTTTGCATGAACAAGCGCGTCACGTTTGCCCTAATTTTAGATTGAATAATCTCACTATTCGTCCAATCAATTGTTAGATCTCGACGAACAAGACTTACGAGTTGCTGGACAAAGTCTTTTAATTCTTCATCCTTCAAAATTACTCCCTTCCCTTCTTTTATTGCGTCGTAAAAAGCCGCCTCTTCTTCAGATAAACCGAGAATTTCATACTGTTTGTCAGTTGTCCGAATTTGTTGAGCTAATGTAATCAAATTCTCAATAACCTGAGCTGAATTAATAATATTATTTTCATACTGCTCAATAACCTCTTCAAGCATTTCGAGAATTGACTTATATCGAATCACATTCTTTTTCACTCGAACGCGGATCTCATCGTTCAAGAGCTTACGGAGAACTTCTATCGCGAGGTTCCGAAATTTTACCTTCTTTACCTCTTCAAGAAACTTTTCATCAAAAATGGAGATGTCCGGTTTATCTTTCTTATTCATTTGGAAAATATCGATGACCCCCTCAGCAGCAATACTCTTTGATATTAATTCTTGTAAGGTCGAATCAATATTCGACGGTCCTGGCTCCGATGGTCCGGCCAGCATTTTTCTAATATGTTGCTTGACTGCTTGAAAAAACTCCACCTCATCGCGTAAGCGGTGTGCTTCCGCATGCGGCATCACCAGAGCAAAGAGCTTATAGAGGGCGGTCGACTCTTCAACGAAACGTCGTTTTTTATCTTCGTCGATGATCCCGCTCTCTTTGTCGGTGATCACGGTATTGACGACTGTCTGAAAAAGTCTAGCAAGCTCTACGCTAGAAAGTTTCTTCCAGCCCTGAATGTCGTGACCGTTCACCATCGACCGGACGATATCGTACTTCTCCATCATCTTATCGATGACTTCCTGCAACGGGATCATCGCCTCTTTTTGGATGTCCGAACTATAAATACTCAGGGCTTTTTTGAGATTATCGGCGATACCGATGTAGTCGACAATCAGCCCGCCTGGTTTATCCTTAAAAATCCTATTCACCCGTGCGATCGCCTGCATTAGTGTGTGATTCTTCATCGGCTTGTCGATGTACATCGTGTGGAGCGACGGGACATCAAAACCCGTGAGCCACATATCGCACACGATCACAAGCCGTAATGGGTCGTCGGCATTTTTAAAACGTTTCTCGAGCTCTTTTGTATCGAGCTGACGCTGAATCCGGCTTTTGAACTCTTCGGGCTTCGAAATGACTACGGCAATTTCTGGAGCTTGAGAATTTTTCCGAAGTATGGAGTACATCTCGACCGCGATTTTTCGACTCATCGTCACGATCATACCCTTACCTTGAAGCCCCCGGTGCAAGAAATGCTCAAGAATATCTTTAGCGACCTTCTCGAGGCGGTCCTGCGCGCCGACCGCGTGTTCGAGCTGGAGCCGAAGCTTGCGATTCATCTCATAGGTCTCGCCCAAAACGTCGCCAAGCTCCTCATCGAGAAATTCATTCGCCACATGCAAAGGCACGAGCCGACCCTCGTAATAAATAGGTACTGTTGCCTCATCTCGAACCGCCTGTTGAATTTGGTAAATGCTGATGTAGTCGCCGAAGACGAGTCGCGTATCGCGATTCTCCAAACTGACCGGCGTTCCGGTAATACCCATGAAGGACGCGCTCGGCAGGGCTACTCGGGCTTTCGCGGCAAGCTTTGCGTACTGCGAGCGGTGCGCCTCGTCTGAAATGACGATAATATTTCCCCGGGGATTAAGCTCAGTATCAACATCTTCAAATTTTTGTATCGTCGTAAAAAGGATTTCGGCTCCAGCTGAAACGAGCTTATCCTTCAAATCAGCGATGCTTTCCGCTTTTTTCGCGAATTGTGTATACCCCGTGCGTTTAAATACCTTATACAGCTGATCGTCTAAATCATTCCGATCAGTCAGGAATACTATTGTCGGACTATGCAGAGTCGCCAAATTTTTTATTGTATTGACATAAAATACCATTGAAAGTGATTTCCCTGATCCTTGCGTATGCCAGAAAACGCCGATCTTTTTATTCCCGCGTGGCTTCGTCGCTCGGAGCGTTTCAGCAACCGCTTTCCGAATACCGAAATACTGGTGATACATGCACATCTTCTTCGTATAGGTCGAGACGTCTTGCTCACTATCAGCCTCGTACACGATGAAGTGCTCAATAATATCGAGAAAGCGGCGCTTCTCGAATATTCCCCGGACAGTGACTTCGAGCTTCGGTAAAGCGGAATTTTCCTCATCCTCGCTTTCGATCCCCTTCCATATTCCGAACCATTCCCAGCTCGACGAAATTGTGCCGTGCTTCACGTCATCAAGATCGCCAAGAACGATGACCTGGTTATAGGTAAAAAGATCAGGGATATCTTTCTTGTACTCCTGGATCTGCTGGAAGGCCTGGGCAGTTGTCCCGCTTTGGCTCGTCGGGCTTTTCGCTTCAAAAACGGCGAGCGGAAGACCATTGACGAAAACGACAACGTCCGGCCGGCGAAGTTTTTCGGGTCCTTGAATCGCAAACTGATTCACCGCGAGGAACTCATTATTGAGCGGGTTATCAAAATCGATCACCCTCACAATCTCGCCTTTCGTTTCGCCGTTTTCATCACGAACCCCAACCTTCACTCCCTCGGTCAGCATGTGGTACATCTCTTTGTTCGCGAAAACGAGGTTCGGGTGTTCGTATCGCGAAAGCTGATCGATCGCATCCTGAATCACCCCTTCCGGCAAATGAGGGTTTAGACGACGCAGGGCATGATTCAAGCGCTTTTTGAGAACGACTTCCCGATACGAATCCCGTTCACCTAACACCGACTCGGGCGCAATATCGGGCCCATAGGCATACTCATACCCAAGCTCTTTAAGCCAGTCGAGGATGGGTTGCTCAGATAATGTAGCCTCGTCTAATTTATTCATTAGTATATTCTTACTCTAAAAATACGGATTATAGGACGGATGCTCAAGAAAATATTTAGTTACAAACTCTAGGGCGGCTTGATTATATTTTGGAATACCACTTCCTGCACGGTTCACTTTCACCCTAATTGAGTATTGTGGATTATCTTTAATATTTAATTGTGTTGCAGATTTCGAAACAAAACTTAAACTCTTGCTAGTTTTTTCAGCAAGATCGGTCGTAAAAAAGGGATAATCATCATTCGGGTTTGTTTTTTTAATCATAACCGGAAGGGCTTCTTTTATCCTTTTGGTACTCTTAACTATTTCAACATTAGCCGAATATCCCTTGGGAGCCTGTACTAAAACTACCTGGATTTGTTCAGACTCTTTAACGTAAGCTCCTAATTCAGACCGGTCTAGTAAATTTTTTCGTTGTCCGTTAGTTATTTGCTTCTCAAATTCATTCTGTGAGATATATTTCGTACCTATAAAAGCCGCGCCTCTTCCTAGTAGCCATGCAAGATTTTTTTCATTCGCAGATCGTTTACGATAGTTCTTCATTAAGCCCTCAACACAATCAGCGTATGTGAGTTGAACGCCAGACGAGATAGATAAATAATTACTGCCCAGATCGTAGCTTTTATGTTTAAAGTGTTTCTGTATTATATTTTCAGTACTTTTATAGCCGATAAACATCAAATACTGCATTATTTCATCGTGTACTGGGGGAAGCGAAAAATGGCAAGCCGCGTTGCGTAATGACACTATTTGCTGAAGTCCCATAGCCTCAATCCGTTCAATTTCCTTTATATGCAACAACTTTGATATAACCTTCTCTGCGGGGATTGTATCTTTTTTTATTCTATCGGAATAAATATTCTGACCACGCTTTAATAGTAGCGCTTTTCCTAAAAGCTCAATTGCATTAGACATTATTATCAATGCCTGTTCTTTACGATAATTTCCGTAGACCCTGTTATAAGCATCGATAGAAGCGTGCAACGCGTTGACCGCGCTATCTAGTAATTTCGTACGTAAATAGACACCCTTGGCCATAAATTTACGAAACCATCTCCCCGCTCATCAGTTTTGGTAAAAGCAAATCCCGAGTTTTGCTGAGCAAGATTTTTTCTATTGCGAGTTTCACGCCATAATAATATGCGTTATCAAGGGCTAAATATTTTTGCATTACCTCCTCAGAGGGTTTAACAAGTTCGATTCTTTGCAAATCCTTATCACCCAAGTGGGCAACAGTTGACCCCCCGACCTCAAGCTGCTTTTTCTTTATTTCTGAATTAAGCATCCAATATATAAAGTTCCAAGAATATCCCTCCCGGGGTTTTATTTTAGCGACACGTTGATTAAGAAGCGCCCCTTCCTGAAACCATTTACGAACATAAAAATCACCATCCATACCCACAAGCACGTCTCCAGCGTTAATTATATATTTACTATCAACTATCTCGGTGGTGAATGTCCTAGTCTGGCCGTCGTTTAGATTTCTTATTCTAATGAGGGGCTTACCCTCTCCTCTTTCATTGAAGAGTTGTGATTTGAATGGAAAGCCATAAGTTATTTCTGCGATATCAAATAGGGTAGCAACCTCCCACCCCTCCGGTATTTTCCCCATCTCCGAATCAACAAACTTCACTTTTTCGTGTCCGGGGAAACGGAATTTCACGAACCACTCCTTGAATATCTCCTGTGACATGGCTTCGAGAGTGGCGTTGATCTTGTTGTTCAGCTCGATCTTGTCGTCGAAGGCGGAGAGGATCGAGGCGATGCGGGATTGAGTTGATGTATCGTCCGGTATATTGACTTCTAGTTGATGCGCAACATCCCGATTAAGACCTGGCACTCCAGTATCAGACCCCACCTTAACAAAGGGAATGGTTTTCAAGAGATAATATAGAAATCGCATGTCCTGTTTTGTCTGTCGCGGATCGACGTAGTACACGGTGTCGATGGGACAGCATGCTCCAGTTGAATAGAATACACTCCCCACATTCCCCTTTCGACCAACAATAATAGATCGTGGAGGTATCATTGGATGCTCGTGATAACCGACTATTCCACTCGAACCGAATACTGGGAAACTCCCTTTGTGTCTTAGTCTTTCGGGTAGAGCAAACCCATATTCTAGCTTTAGGACATCGCCGAGTTTCACTTTTTGCCAGGTTGTTGGTGATGCCTTTAACATACAGTAATATTCATGCTATACTTGCGGTGTCACTACGAAAAAGACCCTTATGCGATTCCGTCCGCATCGGGGGCTTTTTATAGTCCATATACTAGTTTGACGTACTGATAATTGCATGATATAATGCATTTGGTACTTGGAGGGCTTGCCCTATCACGGTCAATGTTTTCCAAACCGTAACCAAGTGCCATCAAAGGACGCCGCAAATTGCGGCATTTTTTGATTACTAATCAGTCTCGGGTCTTCCACTGTGAATGGTCCGCTTATTATTGCTTTTATCCGATTTCCAAAATGGTATGATGCTCCAAAAATATTTCGGGCCGTCCTCAATCTGCTTAACAATCACTCGGACCCTGACCTCATGAATAACTGCAACAAACTCGTAAAAAGTTACCTCGCGGGCGACGTATTGCCACCGGCCTTGAGTTTTTTCGTGCTCAAATTGCTTTCGTTTCGTGATCCCTTGAAGAGTATGTGAAGCTTTGAGGATCTTTGGCGCCAAGCTAATCAACCGAAAACGGATATATTGATCTTGGTGTGATCGGGCTTGCCGTTCCGCTTTAAACCTTAAGTGCCCCCACCCCTTTGCATTAAAAATAACATCACACTGCAAATATGGACAATAAACAAGATCGAAGCCCTTGTACTCGGATTCGGCTTTTTCTCGCGCTTCTTCGAATTTCTTAACCTCAATTTCACTCATCTCGTAATTGATTCAAATTACTCTCAATTTCCTTCTCAAGTTCTTGCCCTCTTTTAAAAGATATGAATAATTCATGACTAAGAGATAACATTTTTTGTTTAAACGGCACGCCGTCATCTTCTTCCTCGGCGACACCGACGTAGCGACCTGGGGTGAGCACGAAGCCGTTTTTCGCAACCTCATCAAGCTTGACTGCCTTGCAAAACCCAACAACATCTTCATACTTCTTCGCTCCTTTTTCTTCCCGCCAAGACCTGACGGTACTCGCGATCTTCTGAATCTGGTCGTCGGTAAAGATGACTTGCTTTCGTGAAATCGGCTCGAAAACCTCGCGCGCATCAATGAAAAGTATTTCCCTTTCGCGGCTTCGAAATCTCCCACTCGCTTTATTCTTCGAGAGAAACCAAAGAGAAACGGGTAGGGCAACGTTATAGAAAAGCTTCGGCGGACAAGCCACGATCACATCAACCAAATCCGCCTCGATGATCTTCCGGCGTATCTCCCCCTCGCGGCCGCTCACTGCGAGCGCCCCGTTCGCCATCACAAACCCCGCAACGCCATTCGGGGACAGATGGTGGATGAAATGCTGAATCCACATGAAGTTCGCATTGCTTCCCGGCGGAGTCCCAAAGAGTATCCTTGGATCATTATCTGCAAGTCGGCTTGGATCCCAGTCGGCGTTGAATGGAGGATTCGCGATGACGAAATCGGCCCGGAGGTCTGGGTATTTATCTTGATAATAGGTATTCCCGAGCTCTATTTGACCATTAATGCCTCGGATGGCGAGGTTCATTTTGCAAAGCTTCAACGTAGTTGGGTTGCTTTCTTGACCGAAGAACGAAATCCGTGACTTGTCCTTGTCGTGCTCTTCTAAGAATTTTGCCGATTGCACAAACATGCCGCCGCTCCCGCAAGCCGGATCAAAAACCCGGACGTTCTCATAGGGCTCCATAATCTCGACGAGGAGCTTCACGATCGGCCGTGGGGTAAAAAACTCACCGCCGCGCTTTCCCTCGGCTGAGGCAAACTGACCAAGGAAATACTCGTAGACTCGGCCTAAGGTATCCTTCTCTTTGTCAAAATCGTGGTCAAATTGGATTTTGGAAAAAATATTGACAAGTTCACCGAGTACCTGGCTCTCGAGCGGTGTTCGCGCAAAGATCTTCGGCAAAACGCCTTTGAGTTGCTTCGCGTTTTCGTTCTCGATTGCTTCCATTGCCTCGTCAATACTCTTCCCGATATCGGGATGCATGGCTTTCCCGCGCAAGAACTCCCATCGGGCCTTCTCTGGAATAAAGTAAATTCCCTTGCTCTTATATTCGTCTTTACTGTCGATAATCGCGCTTCTGTCTTCCTGATTCGGGAGAAAATACTCCTTATTCTTTGCGTCGGCGGTTTGCTCCTCTAACCATCGTCGTCTTTGATAGAACGCATCGGAAACGTACTTCAAAAAAATAAGACCTAGCACAACGTGCTTATACTCCGCGGCGTCGATATTCCCGCGGAGCTTATCAGCGGCCGCCCAGAGGTCTTTTTCGAAGTTGATGTCCCTTCCATTCTTGATCGAGATGTTCTTCGCCTTCTCAGCGGCTTCTTCTTGAGCATTTTTCATGCGCTCGCGGAGAGTTTCTGGAAGTGAGCCCTCTTCAATGAGAAAGGTTCTGCCCTCTTCTTTAATTCGAACTCTTTTTTCGTCGATCAAGGCATCGAGCATTTTATGCACAGCTGGCCTGGATATCCCAAGAATACGAGCAATATCGGACATTTTCAGGTATTTTTCAGCCATGGGTAAGGAAAATAAGATATACAAAGATAGGTTAACATATCGTAACCAGAAAGTCAATAACTATCCCCTACACGCTCACATCCCGCTTCATCCAGGCGTAGGCGCCGACCAGGGTCGCGAGGACGATGACGCCGCCGAAGACGAGGACCGAGGTCAGGTTCACGACGCCGTCGTTCAGCGCGCCTTGGTAGTCGAAGTAGTAGAAAAAAGACGCGTACTTGAGGCCGTCGAGGCTGTCTTTAATCGCCGCGATGATATTGAGGAAGTACATGAGAACAAGGAGGCCGCCGATGCTCATCGACACCTTCCCCGAGTCCGACGCGAAGGCCGAGACCATGAGCGCGAGCGCGTACATCGCGAAGCCAAAGAGCCCGGCGCTCACGAGGAGGATGAAGTAGCGATCAAGCTGGATCGGAACGTCGTGGAGCGCGGCGAGCGGGCTAACCGCGAGAATCGTCAGGACGGTAAAAACCAGGACCGCGAAGAGTCCGAAGAACCAGCGCGAGAAGAAGAGCTTTAGCCGCGAAACCGGCCGCGCCAGAACGAGCTCCATCGTCCCCCGGTCAATCTCCCCGGCCGGCGATCCGGCGGCGAAGGACAGGGCGAGAAGGATAAGCATAATCGGCCAGATGATGCTGAAGTAGCGGAGCGCGATAAAACCTTCGAAGGTCGAGAGCGCGTTATCCTGGACGTCGAAGGCTTTCAGGAAACTCTGGGGCAGGCTCTTCATGAGCTGATTGAACTGGTCGGCTTCTTTGCTGATCGACGGGTAGAGCGCGACCATCACCCAGAGAAAGGCGATCCCGGCTAAGGCGTACATGAGGAGCGCCCAGCGCCGGTCCTTCAGCTGTCGAACAAAGAGGGTCCACATACTATTCATAGTACTCCATGAAAATCTGCTCGAGGGGCGCGCGTTCAATCGTCAGGTCGCTGACCGAAGCTTTCGCGAGCGCGTGGACAAAGGGCTCGATCTCTCCGCGGACTTCGAGGTGAAGGCGGTTGCCGCTCGTCTCTAGCTCATGCACGTTCGGGAGCTTCAGGAGTTCGGCCGCTCCCCCGCCGACGCGGAGCTGAACGCGGTAGACTTTCTTCGCCTTCATGTCGTCAATCCGCTCAACCGCGGCCATCTTCCCCTTGCGAATAATGCCGACGCGGTCGCAGATATGCTCGACCTCGGGAAGGTTATGGGAGGAGAAGAACACGGTCGCGCCCTCCTTCACTCGCTCGCTTAAAATCGCGTAGACCGTGCTCTGGAGCAGCGGATCGAGCGCGGTCGTCGGCTCGTCGAGAATAAGGAGCTCGGGCTTTCCGAGGAGCGCAAGGATAAGACCGAGTTTCTGACGGTTTCCGGAAGACAGCTGACCGGCCTTTTTCCGCGGATCGAAATCAAGCCGCGCAATAAGATCGTCCGCGCTTTCCGAGCTCCCCCGGAGCGCAGAGAAAAAACGGATATGCTCCCGACCGGTCCAGGCGTCGTAGAACTGGACGTAGCCGGAAAGAAAACCGATCCGCTTTTTGAGCGCAACGCTGTCCCGAACGCTATCCATCCCGAAAAGCGAAATCGATCCGCTCGTCGGGCGGAGAAAATCCATCAGACAGCGAATCGTCGTCGTCTTTCCCGCGCCGTTCGGACCGAGAAAGCCGAATATCTCACCGCCTTCGACGGTAAACGAAATATCGTCGACTGCTTTTGTTGCGCCGAAATGCTTCTTCAGGTTACGAACTTCGATAACGGGCATACTCGTCTCGTTGATGTATTTCCATCCTACCCCCAAACCAAGCCAAAATCAACCCAAAAACACCTATTACAACAGACGCTTCGCTCTGCCCGACTCCGTGTTTATACGCTCGTCAATCCGACTTTATTCTCGATCGTCTTCACCCGATGGGTCAATTCAACAAGTTCGAACCGGTAGGCCGCCTGGTCAAGGCGCATACGAACCTCATCTTGACCCTGCTCCAGCCGATCAAGGCGTCCTTCAATACCTTCAAAGCGTCGGTCAACAGCCGCGAAACGCTGATCGACCTGATCAAATCCCTGTTTAACCATCATGGCTAGTCTTTCCAGCTGTTCAGAACTATTCCTAACCATAGCGGCCAGGCTGTCTAGCGTTATTTTCTCGCTCATTGTCGTACCTCGTTGCCACCAGTTTGCCATGGTCATAGGGTAGCTCGGTCGTACTGCGGAGTCAAACCAAATACTATCGGGCCTTCGCAACTCCAAACCCAATACCTAGAACCTATGCCCTACGTGCTCACGCCCCGCTTCAACAAAACTGCTTTAGTCCTTAAACAAAACCCCTTCCTTATGATAAATCCGGCTCGCGATGCCAACCGAGAGGATGGCGACGACGATCATGACCGCGACCGTGAGGAGAATATGCGCCGGGTTATAGGTTCCAACTAAGACCTCTTTAAAGAGGAGGACGGCGTTGACGAAAGGAATTGCGAAAAAAGGCGTCCCGGGAACGAAGCCCGGAACCGAGTTGAAGGCCACGACCGGGAGAATGACGACGAGGTAGGAGGGGCCGATATAGCTCTGGGCCTCTTTATAACTCTTCGCGAAAATCGAGACCGCGAGGTTGATCGCCGAGAAGACCGCGACGAGGAGGACGCTGATCGCGAACATAACGCCGATCGCCTCCGGTTCAAGCCGGAAATCGAAGGAGGTCGCAACCCCGCCGGTCGTTGTCGTACTCGTAAAGAGGTCAGCGCCGCCGAAGAGGAAAACGGCATAGAGGCTCGTGAGCGCGATCACGACGGAGATGAGCGCGGTCGTCGCAACCGCGAGGAATTTCCCGGCAACAATATCCCGCCGGCGCGCCGGCGTGAGGAGGAGCGCCTCAAGCGTTTTCCGTTCTTTCTCCCCAGCCGAGACGTCGACCGCCGTATACTGGCCGCCGATCGAAGCCCACATGATGATGAAGAGCGGGAGAAGGAAGCCGAGCCCGAAGCCGCCGAGCTCCTGGCTCGTGGCGGTCTCGGTCCGGTTAATCGTCAGTCCGGTCAGCGCCTCTGGTCCAATCCCCTGATTCCCGAGGCGAGTGAGGAGAAGGGACTGATTGTACACAGTCACAGCTTCAGACACGCGGGTCAGCGCGGTCGAGGAGGTGTTATTCAAGGAGTTCACGTAGAAGGGCAACTCAACCGGAACGCGGGCTTCGAGCTTTGTTGAAAAATCGTCCGGGAGCACAAGAACACCGTCGACTTTCTGGTCGCGAACAGCTGCGGTTGGATCGCCGTCGAGCGTTGAGAGCGTCAGTCGCGGCAGGGCACGCAAAGTATTCATAAAATCCGGCGCCGCGGCTTCGTTCCCGACCGCGAGCTTCACCGTCTTCTCCTCCAGGCTCTTGATTTGGGACAGCGTCAGCTTCCCCATCCCGATAATAATGACCGGCATCAGAACCATTGGAAGGATAATCGACGACATCAAGGTCCGACGATCGCGGATCGTGTCTTTTAACTCTTTCTTCCAGATGGTGAGGATGGGATTCATCGGAGGCGGTTTCGAAACAATCGCTCGCTTAAGGAGGCCGCGAGCGCCAGCCCGAGACAGAGGTAGCTCGCCCACCCGGCTGACTTCAGGGCCGGAACATATTCTGCGAGAAAGAAGAGCGCGATAAACACATAGGTGAGAAGCCGAAGCGTTTTCCGGGACGGGGGCCGAAGGCGGGGCTTCGCTTTCGCCGGCTTCGCCCGCTCGCTTGAGGGCAGAGCGCCGCTTCCGACGAGCGCGAGAAAGGCATCCTCGAGATTCGTCGTCTTCGTCTGGTCTTTTACGCCCTGGACCGAATCAACAAGCAACAATTTTCCTTGGTGCATAATCCCGACCCGGTCGCAGAGGCGCTCGGCGTCCGGCATCTGGTGGGTTGAGAGAACGACGCACTTCCCCTCCCCTTTCATCCGCTTCATAAAATTCAAAACCGTCTGGGACGCGAGGACATCAAGACCCGAGGTTGGTTCGTCGAAGATGATGAGCTCGGGATTATGGATGACGGAACGGGCGATCGCGAGCTTCTGCTTCATCCCGGTCGAATACTTTCCGGCCCGGCGGTCGAGGAAGCTCGCCATATCGAGCAGCTGGGCGAGTTCATCAATCCGGCGCTCAAGCGCTTCCCCGCTCAACCCATACAGCTCGCCGAAATAGCGGAGGTTCTCCCGGCCGGAGAAGCGCTCATAGACTCCGATGTCGGTTGTGAGGACCCCAATCCGCTTTTTTACTTCTTCCGGCTCGCGGACAATATCAAAGCCCTCAACGCTCGCGGTCCCGCTCGTCGGACCAAGCGTAGTCGCGATCACGCGCAACGTCGTCGTCTTCCCGGCGCCGTTCGGACCGAGAAGACCGAAAATCTCCCCGCGGTTCGCGTCAAAAGTAATATCCTCAATCGCTGGAAAGGCGTTGAAGTGCTTCGTAAGATGTTCGACCAGGAGAAGGCTAGCCATGACAGAAAGCAACAAAACAGTGCTGGTAGTTTACCCGTTTTTTGCCTGTCCAGCAAGAACACAAAAACGGCCCGAGCGGACCGTTTTTGTTTCGTCTCTACTGCCAAAGGGCGAATAAAACCCCGAGGCCGAGGAGGGCGACAAGTTGATAACTCGCATCAATAAGAAACAGTTGGACGGGGCGTTTCGCAAACAACACTTCCGAGCCCTTGACCGGAACAACAAAACCGAGCCAGAGCCAAAGTCCGGTCGTCAGACCGGTCAGAATCGTGTCCGCTTTCGTGTAGGCTACGAAGTGCGCCATGACGTAAACGGTAATGAAGGCCAAGACGACCATCCCGAACATGGCTTTGTTCGCACCCTGCTTTGCCCGCTCTTCGTCAACGCCGACTAATCCCATCCAGGTTTTCCAAAACATGAGTTTTGAATACCACAAGGACCCGAGAATCATGTTAAAGGCAACGCCGACGAGGATCGCCCACCATTGAATTGTCACTTCAGGCATAGAATCACCCCCCTTCGTCTGTATTGGTTGTTCAGGATAGCATAGGAAAAGCGTGGGGACAAAAACGATCGTGATGTTGACCGATCAAAGTTGCCATGCTAAGAGAAAAATCAGCATCGTGCTCTTTCACCGAGGAGGGATTATGGCTGACGCTCGAAAGAGGAGCTACGCCCGAACGACCTTTCGAAAACGAACTGATGATCTCGGGATACAGGACTACCGCGACTTTCTCCGGCGGCGCCACGGTCTCGACCACATCTTGAACCGAGCCCGCGACCGTGAGCGACTGCTCTATCTACTCAATGTTCCGCGTATCCACGAAAAACTGCAATTTGCAGATTACGCGGACCTCGCCGAAGCCCTGAACCGCGTCTGCTTGAACCGCCTGCGGGATCCGGTTGGCCTCTACCGCATCGCAACACTCGCCAACGCGGTCAGTCATCGCATCCTGGCCATCACGCAAGGCGAACGCAACGACAAAAGCGTCCTCGCCTTCGAGGTGAAGTGCCGTGCCATCATCGAGATTACCGCCCGCTTCCCGGACGACGTCAACTTTCGGCCCGACGAGCTCAACCCGCTCATGTGGGTTCTCACCTTGAGGCACGTCTATACGCGCGGACTCCACATCCGAAAAACAACGCTCGACCGCTACCGCGAGAACTAGTCCCCGCCCGCTAGCATTCCCTGCTGGCGGGCTTCCCTATTCGCGAAGGGCCTGGCCGAGGGGACGAATTTCGTAGCCTGAGGCGCGCACCTCTTCGATCAGTCCGTCGAGGATGCTTCCGGTAATCGTATCCCCGACGTGCATGAGGTAGATCGCTCCCGGTTCAAGCGAGGTCAATATCCGTTCCCGGACTTGCGCGGCGGTTACGCCCTCGCTTTCCTTCCAATCGAGCGCATCAACCGTCCAAAAAATCGATTGATACCCGGCTGCCCAGGCTGCCTCGAGCACATGGTCGTTCCGGTCTCCGTAGGGCGGACGGAAGTAGGGCTTCGTTGATTTGCCGGTTAAATTCTTTATTAAGGTGTTCGTTCGTTCAAGCTCTGACTGGATATCCGCGGTCAGCATATCCGGGAGATGCGGATGGGAATACGTGTGATTGTAGATTTCATGCCCCGCGTCCGCGATCGCCCGCACATCCTCGGGGAACTGTTCGGCCCAGCGCCCGGTGAGGAAAAAAGTTCCGGTCACCTGCTGCGCCTCAAGCGCGTCGAGAATATCGCTGACCGAGGTATTCCCGCTCCCAGCATCAAAGGTGAATACCACAACGCGATCATTCGTTGAGACCCGTGAAATTTCCTCCGGGACCTCGCCCTGACTCGGCGTTTCCGTATTCGTATTCGAAGATGCGTTTGTCTGATTCGTCGCCGTGCTGGAATTTGTGTTCACGGCTCGATTCGCCGAGGGGGATGCGTTCGTCGCTGGAGCTTCATTGGTGACGGGCGCTTCGTTCTCATTCTGAGGCTCGTCTCCTGACCGGGAAAACAACCACGCCAAGGCAAGCAAAACGAGCGCGAGAACCAGGAAGAAAAACGCGAAGAGACGAAGCCGTGATTTAGGAGCCGGAGTTTTCCTCAACATCGCGGAGTATGCGTAAAAATGTTCGAACGCGCTGAAACGCTTGGGCTCGATGGCTCATGAGCGCCTTATCCGCTTCAGCCATCTCGGCGTAGGTCCGCGTCTCGCCGTCCGGAACGAAAATCCGATCGTAGACAAGCTTCGGCTTCGCAACTCCCCGCGGCTCGCGGAGAATCCGTCCGTCGACCCGCCCCTCAAACACCCACTCCTGGCCGTCGGGAGCAACGAGCGCCGCCGCGCAATGAAAAGAAGCCTGGCGATTTTCATCCGAAAGAGACTCTGCCTGCTTGAGCGCAAACGCAAGGAGTTCATCGTCGCTCGCGTCCGGCCCGGCCCAGCGCGCGCTCTGAACCCCCGGTTCATCCTGAAGTCCGTTGATGCAAATCCCGCTGTCGTCCGCGATGACCCACTCGTTCGTCTGCTCCGCCAAAGCGCGGGCTTTCAAAAGCGCATTTTCCGAAAAGCTCGAGGCGTCTTCGCTCGCTTGTTCCGTCAAACCGCGATCCAGCATTGATCCAATCGTCCAGCCGCAATCCGCGAGCAGGGTTCGAATTTCGACAAGCTTGCCTGGGTTCAGCGTTGCACAAAGAAGGGTCATTGGGTTTCCGTTAGCGAACCATCACTCTCAAGCTCAATCGCGAGGCGATCCAGAATCGGCGCGGCTTCGACCGTTGTCGCCGGCCTTGGCTGCGCATAGTCGTCAATGACCACTGGCTGAAAGTGAATGTCTTGCACTCCTTCGGCCGTAAGCGTAATGGAGGCGACCATTCCCTCGCGGGTTTCGCGCGACCACATCTGGTCGAAGATAAAATTCCCGAGGCTGTAGAGAATGTACTTTCCCTGATAACGCTCAACCGTTTGCACAACGTGCGGATGGTGGCCGATCACGAGCTCGGCGCCGGCGTCGATCGCGGCCCGGGCAAAAGCTTCCTGCCGCGGGTTCGGCGTAAATTCGTATTCAGTACCCGAGTGCATCGAAACAATCACGAGATCGGCGAGCTCGCTCGCGGACGCGACGTCCTGACGCATCGGTTCAATGTCCATGAACACGGTTCCGGGGCGATCAGCTCCGGCGGCATAGGAATCCGGAACAACGTCCGTATCGTTGTAGGCGAGAAAAGCCAGTCGTATTCCCTTTTGTTCGAGAAGAACGGGCTGGCGTGCGGAGCTCGCGTCCTCGCCGGCGCCGGCGTAGGCGATCCGCGCCTGATCGAGAAGAGCAAAAGTGCTCCGGAGCCCTGCCGCGCCAAAGTTCGGACTATGATTATTCGCGAGCGAAACAACGCTGAATCCTGCGCGTGCCAATTCCGCCTCAACCCCGGGATCAGCCCGGAAAACCATCTCATTCGCTTCAACGTCGCGGCCTTCGACGATCGGGCATTCGAGGTTGGCGAACGCGAAATCCACTGAATCGAGATAGTCCCGCATCTTCTCAAAAGGATAGGCCATCCCCTTCTGCTCCATCTTCGTATCAACCGTCCGGGCGAGCATAATATCGCCGGCCGCCGCAAAGGTTAACGCGCTTGGCTCAGGAACTTCGAGTTCGGCTTCTTCGGGGTGGGGGTCGCGCAAAAGCGGCGGCGGCTCCGGGGCTTTCGTCGCAATTACCTCAACGCCGAGATGAATAGCCAGCAGACCTCCAACGAAGAGGAGGCTGCAAAGACCGAGGCTGGCAATAAACCGCGACGACATACTCTAGTACTTTAGCACGAGGCGCGCGAACGAAAAACTCGGCCAGTCTGGACCGAGTTTTTCTTCTTTGCGTTATTCGACAATCAAGGTTCCGATCACGCTCGAATCCAGATGGTCGTGATAGCGATAGGTCCCCGGCGTTGAAATCGTGATCGAATAGGTTTCCCCTGGGCTGATGCGTCCCGATCCGTCATCATCCCAAACACCGGCGTAGCGCTGATGGCTCGGGTGGTCGTTCGGGGCAACATAATGCACAATGTTGTCAGTATTCGTCCAGGTGACTCGTTGCCCAGCGTTCACGGTCAGCGACTCTGGAGAAAACCCCTCATCTGTGATGGAAATCTCGGTCGTCGCGCTGGCATTCGTATTGCTATTGGCTGACGAGGTGTTGCTATTCTGCGCTGAGCTGTTCGTTCGGGTGTTCGTGTTCCCGACTCTTGCATTTTGATTTGCGGTGTTCGTCGACGTATTCGTGTTTTCATTCGTGGACGAGCTTCCCTGGTTCAGGGCGAAGATGAGGCCACCGAGGACTACAGCGACAACGAAGAGAATGGTAAGTATGAGAATGGTTTTACTCATAGGGAAACTCCTTACTGATGAATTGAGGAACAGTATAGCACGCGCTGCGATGGGACGAAAACCGGCCTCGGGGTTTCGAATGAGGCGCCGCTCTACTAGGCGAAGTCCGCTGGGCTGAGCATCTTAAATAATAAAAAGCCCGCGTGGATAATTCGCGGGCCGCTTCGCCTTTTTCGAAGCTTGAAAAAAGAACATCACCTACTCGCCTGATCCCAGATTATGTCATATGCCTCTGGCGATACGACATCGGGGTTACAGTAAACTCTGGCCACAGCTAGACGCAATGAATCGCGCCCACCGTTAGCAAAAGCTTGAGCGGTAACGTGCTCAGAGGCGCAGCCGTTCCGAATCATAAACTCAGCTGCGATTTGATGGGCCTCTACCTCGCTCTCGTACCATTGGCGAAGCTCATCTTCTCCGTGAGCAAGGCCACTCAGCATGCCTGCGCTTATTCTTCCCTTAAGAAATTGCCGGACGTGAACGCACTCGTGTAGGATATTGGCCTGTTTATTGCAGGTGCTCGCCTTCGGAGAAGAGAGAAACGCGGCATTGACTACTAGCCCCAAAACGCTTCCCCGGGGGGTTTGATACAACTGCAAACGTCCCATTTCAGTAGAGTTGCCAATACTTTCAAGGCCGATCGAAAGACGACCTGCCCGGTAGAGCGCATACGTCGTGTCTGAAACGAGAGGATCGGGGTGGTGCTCAATGAGATCGAGCAGCGCTTCGTGGAGCGAGTCAGGAAACTCAGGGTGAGGTTGTAATGAACCGGGCGGAACGGACCGCCTCGATGTGGTATTGAACACAATCCCGAAGGTGAGCATGGCGCAGAAAAGCGCGATCACGAAGCTCGCTTTTCTGAAACTGCCCTTTCTCCGCGACTTCTTCCGTCCCATTTTCCCTCCCAGCAGGTTCGACGGATTCCTTGACACCCACTTTGGGCGACAGGAAAACATACTTTAAAGCTTGGAGATTGTCAACCCTATCGTTAGAACAAATAACAAAAAGATCCTCCCAGACAAAGGCGTTTATTTTCAGAACTACAAATCAGTCCCTGAGTTAATTCCTACAATGAATTTATCTTCGCCGCGAGGATGAAGTCATTTTCATGCAATCCTCTGATCGCATGAGTGTAGAGCGTGAAATCAACCTTGTTGTAGTGAACGCAAAAGTCCGGATGATGCCCTTCCTGTTCAGCTAGGTCTTCAACTTTTCTCAAGAACGCCATCGCGGATCGAAAGTCTTTGAAGGTCATTCGCTTCTGGAGCGACTTCATTCGGACCGTATTGATCTCAAGTTCGCGCACCTCCCACCCCGAAACTTGGGGGAGGAGCCGGGCAATTTCCTCATCGGTTGCCGGCGGAATCCCGCCTTCACACGGCACGCAGCGCTTGCTTGTGAGTTCATTCATCACGCTTCTCGACCACGATTGTGCACTCTGTCACGAGCGCAGCGAGCGCTCCGACCGCAGCGAGAACCGGCGCGAGAATCGCCCCAACCGCCGCCCAGGTAACCGGAATTTCGAGTAGAGTCTTGTCGTCCTGCTTTAGGATAATCCGACGAACGTTTCCTTCGTGGATAATCTCCTTCACTTTGGCAACGAGCTGTTCGCCGTTGACGCGGAATTCTTCGGTCATACGCGTTGAGCGTGAAGAATAAAACTTCAAATAGTTAGACGCGCTTCTCCTCGAGACTAAAGGTGAAATTCGCGAGAACAACCATAACAACCGACCAGCCGATCATCCAATAGAGATCGTGCGCAATCGCGCCGATCCCGGCTCCCTGCGTCATAACCTGACGCAAGGCGTCAGTGAAATACTGGAGCGGCAGGAAGGTCACGACATGCTGAAGCCAATCCGGCATGCTCGTCAGCGGGAAAAAGGTTCCGCCGAGGAAGAGCATCGGGAAGACAATGAGGTTGGCAATCGCCGGAACCGCCTCAACCGTTTTCGCAAGTCCGGAGATCGTAAATCCGAGCCCCAAGAACATCGTTCCGCCAAGAATCGAAATGAGGAGGATGAGCCAGTAGGATCCAACGACCGTCGACTTATAGAGGAGGACGCCGAGCGCAATCAGAACCGCAGTCTGAAGAATCGCGACGAGAAGCCGGGTAATCACATTCGCGGTCACGAACTGAAAGGGCTTCATCGGGGTTGCGACAAGCCGCTTCAGAATCCCCTTCTCTTTATAGTCGGCGAACACGAAAGCGACCGAAAACACCGCCATCTGCATAATCGACATGCCGACAATCCCCGGCAAGAGGAAGTCGATGTAGCGGATATTCCGCGTGCTAATACTCTCCGTAGCAATCGTGAACAAAGTCGGAGCCTGAACCGCGGCCAAGGTCGTCTTATCGAGAATCTGATTGAGAATCGTTAGCGCAGTCTGAACTTGCTGCGGCTGCTGGTCATTCGTGAAAACCGTCAGCGTCTGGGGAGTTAGCGCGCCGGGCTGCCCCGATCGGTTTGGCATCAAGGCATCGGGAACCTGGAGAACGACTGTTCGATCGCCTTTCTCCAACGCGGTACGCTCATCGTCAATCGCTCCCGTATGAACGACAAAGGCCTCGATCGCCTTAAGCTGTTCGACGAATTCCGTCGTTTCGGCCGTCGGTGAGTTCGTCACAACCCCGATATCGATCTTCATCGGCTTATCAAAGCCGATTAAGCCGAAAATCGTCATGATGATAAAGGGCATGAAGAGCGTAAAGAAGAGCGACTGCTTATTCCGGATAAACATCTTCAATGCGCCGAGGGTGAGTTTTGGGATGGTATGAATCCGTTGCGTCATGGTCGTAAGGTTAGTCGCGGAGGCTTCGGCCGGTGAACTTCAGGAACACGTCTTCGAGCGTTGCCTGACGAAGCTGAAGGTTGGACAACGTGAAGCCGACTTCCTTTTCGTAGGCGAAGAGCGCAGGGAGCGCTTGCTCCGGATCCCGAGTTAGGACGCGGAAGGAGTGGTCTTCTTGCTTCGCTTCGGTTACGCCGGGAAGCGCTTTAAGCCGATCCTCGGTACACGCTCCATCGAAATGGAACTCAATCGTTGAATCGACGTCCGCTTGCTTGAGAAGCTTGAGCGGCGTATCAAGTGCGATGATCTTTGCGTGATCCATGATTGCAATTCGGTCGCAAAGCACTTCCGCCTCTTCCATGTAATGGGTTGTCAGGACAATCGTCTTGCCTCGTCCTTTGATCTCCGTAATGAGGTCCCAGAGATTTCGGCGAGCCTGCGGGTCTAGGCCGGTCGTCGGTTCATCAAGGAAGAGCACCTTCGGATCATTCACCAGCGCGACGGCGATCGAGAGGCGCTGCTTTTGGCCGCCCGAGAGTTCACGGACAAGATTTTTCGCTTTTTCCTCAAGTTGAACGTCTCGAAGAAGCGCCATCGCATCAACCTTCCGCCCATAAAGCGAACCGAAAGTTTCGAGCAGCTCCTTAAGGTTTAATCCATCGAAGAAGGACGAAGCCTGGAGCTGAACGCCAATAAGCGATTTTACTAAGCGGGCCTCACGTTGAACGTTGTGACCATCAAGCGTTGCTTGTCCGGAGCTAATGCTTTTCAGGCCTTCGAGCATTTCCAGCGTGGTCGTCTTCCCGGCCCCGTTCGGACCGAGGATACCGAACGTTTCTCCGGTACGAACAGAAAAGGAGATACCGTCAACCGCGGTAAAGTCCCCGTAGCGCTTCGTTAGATCCTTTACTTCAATAATATCAGCCATACATGAATGAAAATTGACAGTGAGCTGATAGTATATAAAAAAAGCTCATACCGAACAAGCCTTGGGTTTATTCAAGCTCATCTCAGCTGCTTTCGCACGTCTCCGAATCCCGAACCGCCCTCTTCATTGCATCGAGCGACGGAAGGTCTTGAGCTTTTCCTTCAAGATCGGAATACGATCCGCTCACGAATACCACGCGCTGATACGCCTCAATCGGCATTTCGAGGATGCGATCAACGCGCTCCCCGTTCACAAAACCGATAACCGGGGAGGGAAATTCATACTGAAGATTCGTAAACAAGTCTTGCCAGATCGCTCCTTCTCGCCGGACATGCACAATATCTCCCACTCCCCCAACGAGGAAAGCTTTTTCGATTTGCTCTTCGGGTGCTGTTGGTGTTTCAGCCTCACTTGTCTCGAGGCAGGCTTCGGTATGCATATACCGACTCGAAGAAAAATCAACAACGCGATCGCCGACAACAACCTGAAAAGCTGCCGGATAATGAAGTCCGGACTCCGGCACGCTCCCTGGGATAAAGGACCAGGCAGCAAGTCCGAAGGCTGCGCAAAGCAAGCCGCCGAGGATAAGGTAAACCCAGCGCGCCGAATCCTTCTTCTTCGGGGCTGACTCGGGTGATGAGCTAGTAAGGCTCGACGGTGGTGTCGGAATCGTCTTCGGTTGACGAGCTTTCCGAACTACCGATCGGCTCGGTCGTGGTGGCATCTTGATCTTTCAAATAAGCTTCATACTGACCGTCGGTCACCGCAGGCGCGACGATATGGAAGGCGTAGGAGTCGCTTCCGTCAGACGCGGCTAATGTTCCGCCAAAAACGTAGACCGCTTCAAAATACTCCCGTTCATCAGCCGTAGACCCGGGAACAGCCAGCATCGCAAGAGTCAGCGTATCCATCGATATCGCGACCGGCGCAGCTGTTGCATCTCCGGTTCCGGAATAGCGGCCTGGTCCCCACTCGTTTCCCGAAACACCGTCCCAAGCCGCTTGCGATGAGCGACCGGGTGCAGTCGAAAACTCAAGCGACGGGTTAATCTGGAAAGGACCGGAGGCGGAGAGAATCTTGCGATCACCGCCGATATCTAAGGTCAGGTACGGGAGTGGCGTACCGGATTCGTCTACAACTTCGCGCCCGTCAATGAGTCGAGTAAAATAGACAGAGACAAAAGCGGGCGCTGAGGCAGTTTCTGCACTAATCGACGCGAGTAGTTCTTGCGCGCTCCGGACGTAAGGCCCGCCCGCATCGCTCGGCAACAGATTTCGATCCCGGAAAAAAGCTTCGGCTAGTGTTTTCGCTTCAGCTTCATCAGGGAGCGGAGCGGCATGATCCTGCATCCAGGTCCCGCTCGAGAGAAGCGAGTACCAGTAATGCGACTGATTTGAATAGGCGGTTAATTGATAGGCGTTTGGGTCCGAGTAAACGGAATCGGTCGTTGCATCAAGCGGCTCGTTCGGCATTACGGCGCCTGCTTCAAAGGCCATAACCCCGGCATCGTACTCCGATGTTCGAATTTCCTCGCCGAGCCCAAGGGCTGCGCTCACCCGCCGAACATCGCCCTCGCTCACAACAGCCTTCGGGGTTGACGCAACCTGCTGATCGCCCGCTTCTGATGAAAGCGACTCCCCTTTCCATTCATACTCATACCGAATCTGCGCGACGAGACTCGTATCCGCTGCCTGCTTTTCTGTAGTATTCGTATTCAGTTGAGTACTCCCCTTACGTAACAAATTTGGAGCGCCAAAAAGGAGCGCACCGGCAATAGCGAGGGCGATAATCAAAACAACAGCAAGGGGCCGCCAGAGCGCCTTCCAACGCTTCGGCGGAGGAAGAGCTAATTCGCGAGGCGGACTTGGGAGCTCGGCCATTCTCGACTTCGTTATTCTGCTCCGAGTCGATCGAACGGCCGGCCGGCGTGCAGCGCGGCTTTGTGGTGTTTTCATACGCTTTTCCTTTTCAGCTTTTTACGAATCCTTCAGTCGATTATTGTACACTACGCGAAAGAATATCGCCAATAAGATACGCGGCGAGCGCGGCTATCCCGCCGACAAAAAGCATCTCAACGCCGGCCCGCCAAAAACGCATCGCCGATAAGCGACTCCGCGAAGCACCGACAAAGAATAACGTCAGCGCCGTAATCCCAACCGAAGCACCATAGGCCGCTCCCCCTTCCATCCCGAATACAAAGGGCAAAAGGGGAAGCAATGCCGCGCCGGCAAAAGAAAAAAATGTCGCGACTCCGTGCTTGCCGGGATGCTCGTCATGATCCTCGATAATTCCAAGCTCTTCTTTCATCATTATATCGATCCACGCCTCGCGTTTCTGACTCACAATTGTAACGGCCCGTTCAAGGTCAGACCCAGAAAAGCCCCAACGCGAAAAAATGTCGCGGATCTCCTGAAGCTCGATTTCTCGGAGGTGATCAATTTCCCAGCCTTCTTTTACGCGTTGATTTCTCTGGTAGGCCAGCTCCGACTTTTTCCCGAGATAATTTCCGAGACCCATCGAAAGTCCGTCGCCGAGTAAGTTGGCAAATCCAATGATAAGGACAACCGTAGGAGTAAGCCCCGCTCCAGCCGCGCCAGCAACAACCGCAAAAGTTGTAATCAACCCGTCGTTCGCGCCAAAAATAACATCGCCTAAATAGCGACCCGTTGAACGCTGATGGTAGGCGTCTTCGATTTGGCGATGCGTCGTGTTTTCAGGCAGCCTCAAAAGCTCGCGCTTCCGAGCGTAGTGCGGGACGAGGTGGTCCGGTATGTGCTCAACAGTATCCGCCATAGCGCGAACAGTGTACCACGTAGGGAGGAGAGGCTCAACGCTTTTTCCGTTCGAGACGGAGCAATTCTGCATCTGAAAAACCAAGGTGATGCCCAATCTCATGCCAGAGCGTCGCCTCAATCTCCTTTCTTAGCTCCGCCTCGCTATTCGCGACTTGGAGGAGGTCGTCACGAAAAAGCGTAATGTGGTCCGGGAGGAGAGGATCAACGCCTTGCCGGATCAGCCGCGGCACCCCATGGTAACGCCCGAGAGTCAGCCGCTGCCTCAACTCCGGCGCCGAGCGATCTTCAATCACAACCGCAACATCTTCGAGAAGATCGCGATATCGCTTCGGGAGCGCGTCGAGCGCTTCAGCAACCAGCGCCTCAAAGCGCTCAGGACTCAATGTCATTGCGGACAGACAACGGCCGGACGCCCATCAGTCAGCGCAGTCACGCAATCACGAACTGGCAATCGTGGCGTGCAGGTTCCTTTCACATTACTCACCTCATCATCACGGTCTTGATCCTGAATCTGACCTGGACTCACGATACAGTAGCCGAGACACTCATCGTTATCGCTACATACGCTTCCGGCATCAGCGGTACGTATATAGCAGCTTGTTGCGTTATGAAGTCCATAGGCGCCCCAGAGTCCATCGAAGGACGTACAGGTTGCTTCATCATTCGGCCAACAAAGCGAATCGCGCCACTCCCAGCTTCCGTCCGCCTGCGTGCAGTCCGAAGCAGACTTCGGAAAATCCGCTGTGGTTTTCTTCGGCGGCTCGGGCTGAACTGTTTCGTCAGGGAGAAGCGAAAAAGCAGCATTCACATTCTCCCCGACCGTAACGCGCGTGGCATTCGCTGTGTTACTCGGAAAAGCGGTATTGTTACTTGAGATATTTCGCTCACGGCTGTTTGTCCACCACCCGAGCGCCGCAATAACGACAACCAGGACAAAAAGGAGTCCCCAGCGGATCGTGGTTCTTCCTTGGCGATGAGTCGGTCTCATATGTTCAGTATACCCTGAAGTACGCGAATACGCACCTTAATCATTTTCCTGAAATTTTTTCTTTAGCCGCTCGACCGTATTCTCGAGATCTTTCAGGCGAAGCTTCAGCTGCTTGGCAATTTCTAAGCCCCGCTCATATTCTTTCATAGCGAGGTCGAGGTCGAGATCGTCCCGCTCGAAGAGGCTGGTGATTTTCTCAAGCTCGGCGAACTGTTGCGCGAAGGACGTCGGGCGGGTGGTTTTCTTAGTCGTCATGAGTGTGCTGAGTTACGGTTGAAGAGAGAGATCCATCAGCTAGTTGTGTTGTGAGTACGGCCCCTGGCCGGACCTCCCCCGCGGCTCGAAGCGGAGCGCGCTGACCAGCCAGGCGGGTAATGCTATACCCACGTTCAAGCGTAGCTTGCGGGGATAAGGACCCGAGCAGGCGTGATTGCTGGTCAAGGTTAACAAGGTTTCGGGCGACGCTCGAGCGGATACCGCGAACGAGGAGTTGTACAGCTGCTCGAAGATCAGCCTGGCGATTCATAAGGCGCTGACGAGCAAGCACGTTAAAGCGTCCAAAACGATCAAGGAGCGAACGGAGGCGCAGCGACCTCGTCTCGAGCGAGCGTTGAAGTCCGCTGAACTGTGCGGTGAGATCGGCCTCGCGTCGAGAGAGCTGGTGCGAGAAGGAAGCGCTCAGAGATTCGACCATAGCGTCGATTCCCGCGTTAATGTCGCGACGATCCGGAACAAGAAGTTCAGCTGCGTTCGATGGCGTTGCCGCCCGAACGTCAGCTACCAGGTCGGCAATCGTCCAATCCCGCTCATGTCCGACTCCGGTCACAACCGGAACTGGCGACGCGAAAATGGCTCGAGCTACTTCTTCATCATTAAAAGACTGAAGGTCCTCAAGCGATCCGCCACCCCGGGTGAGAATAATTGCATCGAGCGACTCTTGACCGGCTGCCCGTAGCGCCTGGGCGATTTGGCGCGCCGCTCCCCCGCCCTGAACAGCGACTGGGAAAAACAACACCCGTAGTCCTCCCCAGCGGTTCTGAAGCACGCGGAGGACGTCAGTGTACGCGGCCGCGTCCGGAGACGTAATCAAACCGATTCGCTCCGGGAAGCGCGGAAGCGGACGTTTCCGCTCGGAACGAAAAACCCCCTCCGCCTCCAACCGACGCTTCAATTCCTCAAGGGCTTTTTGGAGGGCGCCTGCGCCAACTGGACGAAGCTCCATCACCCGAAAATGAAAGCTTCCTCGTTTTTGGAATAAGGAGGGGTAGCCAGTCACCTGAAGCTCCATCCCGTCTTCGAGTTTCATCCGAACTTCATGCGAGAGTCCGAAGCAGAGCAAGCAACTCTCTTTATCTTTCAACTCGAAGAACACGAGATTCGACTGCTGGGCCCGATAATTCGTGACCTCGCCTTGAATCGTCACCACGCCAATCGTGTGGCGAAGAACCTCGCGTAAACCAGTAACAAATTCGCTGACCGAGTAAATACGGGACGCCATACCCTAAGAGTATAGCTGAGGCGTCTGCGCCTCGGCAATCAGTTAAACTGGAATCAACTGATACTAAAGGAAACCGCGCAACCTTTAATAGGGAGCGCGGTTTAAGCGAACACTTAGCCGATCACCGATGCCAGGGGCCAAAATCTCGACTCCACCCGCCCCCGACGCGTTCGTCAATCGGAGTACTGGTGAAGTATTTGACCGTACGGCTGAGTCGTTCCTCGGCGCTCCCGACTCCGCGCAGGATTGATATGGCGCTATCAAGATCCTTTGTCAGATTGACATAGCGCCCACCTCCTGCGAAACTCACTCGCTCTGTTATACCCTGGCCTCTACACCAGGAGTATAGGTCGACATACACACCGCCGAAATTGACTACACCCCCATAGCATGCGTCGTACTTGATCGTGCACACTTGCGCCCTTCGAAGAACGATCTGAGTTCCATCTGGAAGGACCGCTTTCTGTGACACAATAACGACCAAGTAGTAGGGGGGTGGAGCGAGCCTGAGATCGGCTTCACCAACCTCCCCGTATTCTCCGACCCAGGTCTTGAATGCATCCTGTGTGTCGAGTACGGTGTCCGGGAACTCTACTTCCCTCATGAACACCGTCGGCTCTGCGTTCACAAATCCGGCGGTACAGCACAGTCCCAACAGCAAAAAAATGAAACGCATGGCATGACCTCCTCATAACAACCCCATTGCCGGCGATCTACTTATGTAGAATCTGAAAGGTACATGTTCCGGTCGCAGAACAGATCCGACCGAAACAAAAAAGACTAGCACGAAGATGCCACTCTGTCAATCCCACGTAACCCTACGAAGCGAGTCGGATACTGTTTCGTGAAATGACTAAAAAACCTTCATCTCTAAGTGCGCGCACCGCACCGGTAAAGCGGACAAGCTCGAGATACGGATGGGCTGCGTACAAGACCTTCCAAAGCCTAGCCTCAGGCATCGCCCCATAACGAAGCGCCTCAACAATCCTCCCGCGGTAAAAACGATTCGACTCGCGAAAGGACTCGCCGGCTTTTTTCACTCTCGGGAGCGTTCCGCCACTAGTCCGCAAGCGGGCGATCGCCGGAGCGGCCTGACACGTCATTTGGAGCGGACAAGTCACGCACTTCGGATCGCGCGCTGTACAGACCATTGCGCCGAAATCCATAAGCGCGTGCCCCCAGGCCCAAGCGTGTTGCTTCCTGACGAGCGCATCCGCGAGACGCTCAAGTTGAACGGGGGGCACATTCTTCAGCCCGACGAAATAACGCCCGATCACCCGCCGGACATTTGTGTCGATCATCGCAACGGGCTGTTCGTAAGCGAACGCCGCCAGGGCCCGTGCCGTGTAGGGACCAATGCCCGGCAGGGCCTCGAGTTCCTGAACGGTTCGCGGAAAGACGCCCTGATAGTTGGTCATGACTTCCTGGGTCGTGCGTTGAAGATTGAGCGCGCGACGGTTGTACCCAAGTCCTGACCAGGCCCGAATCACATCAGCACGACTCGCCTTCGCAAGCATTCGAGCGCTCGGAAAACGCCGAAGAAAATTTCGATACTTCTCAATGACCCGACTGACCTGCGTCTGCTGAAGCATGACTTCAGAAACCAAAATGCGATAGGGGTCGCGCGTCTTCCTCCACGGTAAATCCCGACCCTCTCGCCGAAAGAAAGACAGGAGAGTACGCCGAAAAAATTCCTTACGCTTCTTTTGAATCGATGAAGATCGTTGTTGGTCCATCGTTCACAACAGGAATCGTCATATATGAACCGAACTCTCCGGTTTCAACCTGTACCCCGGCGCTTCGGAGCAAATCGCGAACCCGTTCGTAGAGCGGTTGAGCAAGTTCAGGCCGGGCTGCTTTCAAAAAACTGGGCCGGCGACCGGAACGCACGTCCGCGTGAAGCGTAAATTGGGAAACGAGCAAAATACTTCCCGAAGCCTCTTTGAGCGTACGGTTCATCTTTCCGGACTCGTCAGCCATTATTCGCAATCCGGCGATTCGATCCGCCATCCACGTAGCATCGGTTTCCGTGTCGTCAGTCGCCACTCCGAGGAGAATAAAAAACCCAACTTTGATCGAGCCGACCTCTCTCGTATCGACCTGAACTGTCGCCGCCTGAACTCGTTGAATAATTGCCCGCATAGGCAACAGTCTAGCACACCTTTTTAAAAGAATCGTTGACATCGTCATCCCGCTCCGCTATGCTCTTCCTGCTCGGAAGGCCTGGAGAATATGGAACGAAAACGCCGATGGCGCGCGCAGCATTCCGAAGCTTCGGCTTCGGACCCATCGACCGTGATTCGTCCCCAAGCTTCAGCCCCTGGCCGACATGACTACCGCCCTGGTAGTCACCCCCACGCACCTTGTTCGGTGTTTCCCACCCTCTGCGCGAGGAATCACGCCGAACAAGTACGAACGAAGCCAGCGCCGCGGCCGCCCCATCAACTCAACCAGCCCCTCGTGGTTGAGTACGGGCCGCGGCGCTTTCTCTTGACGCTTTTGCCGTCAGGTTTATACTTAGAGTGCCCGTTTGACGCCGCCTTGAGGATCCTACCCTCTCGCCCCGCGGAATCAAGCGGTAGAGCCAAATCAACTGCGTATCGTTCCGTCTGAACCCCCGCGCGCTGCTGCTCTGTTCCCGGTCCTGTCACTTGCAGCGCGCGGGGCCTTTCTATTGACTTTTCCTCTTTTTTGTACTAAGAAAGGCGCGAGGTACCGCACCTTCACACCGGAATAGAGGAGGTAATCCTTGGACGCCAGGACTGATGTCGTACTGGTTTTCGCGTTCGGAGTACCGAGCTCAACAAAACCCAATCAATACCTCGCGCGCTATGCGGGAGGCTGGGCCTCATACAATAACCTCACGGTTGTAACACAACCAGACATCGCCATCACGTCGCCTGGCGTTGTCGTGACTGTGATTCAGCCTCGACCCGGCCGCTACTTGTCATCGCTCGACATCGCCCTCCGCTTCCAGGCGCTCGCCCGGGAACGCGGCTGGCGTTCGGTCAGCCTCTTCGCAGCCCCGCCGCACGCCTGGCGCTGTGCTCGGGACCTTCGGCAACTCGGCTTTGCTGTGCCCCATATCCACAAGCCATCGAAGGGCTCCGAAGTTCGATGGTTTGACCCGCTATCAACCCAGATCTGGACGCGGTCGCCGCTCATGTGGTGGCTCCGCGAAATCCCGCTCCGTCTTCTCCCCTGGTCCTTGTACCGTCGCCTCTCAAAGGAGTGAGCTTCTGCTCACTCCTTCTTCGTTTACTCGAACGCGAGCTGAAGTTGATTGAGTCGCCGTCGTAAGGCTCGATGATTCGGAATGGCTTTTGCAACCAGCGCCCAAAACCTTGAAGAGTGGTTCAGTTCCTCCCGATGACACAGCTCATGCACGATAATGTAATCCGCCAGTTCAAGCGGTAGTTTCACAATCCGATAGTTAAAGCTTAGGTTGCCGGATCGCGAACAGCTCCCCCAGCGCGTTTCTTGATTGCGAATGGAAATGCGGCCGTGATCATATCCGTAGATGTGCCGGTAGAAGGCGAGCCGGTGTTCAACAAAACGTCTCGCCTCTTCGCGATGCTTGAGGTAGTCGCGTCGAACCTCGGTTTTTGACTGGACCGGAATTGCGCGCAGCTTTAACACCGTCGCGCGTAACCAGTTAGCCTGCCGTCGGAGGAAGGGCTCTAATGGCCGCTGACCAAAGCGACGCGGAACAGTCACGATCACTTCCCCGCCGGGTTTCACCCGGAGCGTCATCCTTCGCGCCAAAGGACTCATCCGAACCCGATAGGGTATCCGGTCGCCAGCGACGATGATAACGTGGTCGTCCATACTTCAAGCTTCCATTCAGCGTAAGCGCAAGCAAAGCTTGCGCTCGCGTAATAGTATGGTACCATATGCGTCGACAAAGGTGGCGGGAGCATCTCCATGTGGACCCGAAAACGTCTCCGGATACACACTATACCGTTTTTTGTCACGGTCAATTTTCTCTATCGAAAACAATGGTTCCTTGATCCTGTTTTTGCCCGATCCATGGAACACATAATCAACGAACAAAGGGCAAAATACCACTTTGTCGTTTTTGAATATGTCCTCATGCCTGACCATTATCACGCCATCGTACTACCCGCACAGAGGGAATCGCTCGGCCACTTAATGCAAGCAATCCACAGCAGCTTCGCACGGCGATTTCATGAACTCAACAATAGCTCGGGACGAGTATTTCAACGCGAGTACTACGATCATGGAATTCGAGGATCAGAAGATTACAGGGTGAAAGCAACCTACATCCATCTTAATCCAGTTCGCGCCGGACTTTGTCAGCGACCCGAGGAATATCCCTGGTCATCAGCACAACAGCGCCTGACGGGAACTCCCCGAGGAATTATCGTTGATAATCTGCAGTGACGGAATCTCGCGCAAGCTTCACTTGCGCATACGGGTTAGCGCCAGTTTACCGTCAAGCTCGAAACGCCGAGGTCAAGCTCGATATCGATTTTCTTCGCCGCTTCGGCATACCCATCCGATTCGTAAACGTTCTCGTCGACTCGCGTAAAATCTTCAAAGGTTTTCGAGGTCAGCCCGGCGTCGATGGTCAAACGTACGCCCGCACTGCGGGGAACGGCGATTGTTACAGCGCTCGCCCCGGCCTTCACGAGGATGTCGCTTTGATCCGCGCGATCGCCGAGAACGAGATCGAGGCTCGAGGCTCCGGTGTCGATGCTTAAACGCTTCACGACGACCTCAGCCAAATCAAGCTCCATATCCATCGCACCAGAATCAATCGAAAGGTCGATCGGAAGATCCTTCGTCAGGTTGAGCGACAACTCATTCCGGGTTGAGCCAAAACCGCGCCACTGGCCGCGCATCTCAAGGTCAAGCTCTTGCACCGTCTCTCTAATCGTTTCGCTTTTCGTGAGCGTGGTAACGTTCGAGGTGAAGGTCCCGTCGGCGAGCTTGTCTGAACCGCCGCGCAACGTTAGCTCTCCCGCTCCAGTCGCGATATTGATTTTCGCCTCGCTTACCTCGGTCGACCGATCAACCGAGATGGTCTCAGACGATAAATCGCGAACCGGGAAGCCGACGAAGATTGCGTATGCAACACCACCTAAGACGATGAGCGTGACGAGCGAACCGACTACCCAGGCAACCCAGCCGTGCCGGGAGAGAATCGAGAGTCCAAGGAAAACGATGAGGATGGGCCAAAGCTGCCAGAAGTCGACGTTTACCGAAAACCAGCCAAAGGAATTTCCAAGATACGCGATGCCAATGAGAATCAGAATCCCCCCGAACAGCAAACGGGCAAGACTAAAGCCACCTTTTTTATCGTGATGATAATGATGGACTTCCTGAACTGCTCCCGACTTCACCGGAGGTGTCTCTTGTGGAGGCTGAGGCGATTCGGGTTTCGGCGTACTGTTCAAAGGAGTGTCAGGCTGAAGATGAGCTTGGTCCATATTAGATTTTTCGCTTACGAAGAATATATACCCCAATGAAAATGAGAAGTATTGGCCACAGAAGATCCCAGTCGAACCACGTTGCTGGGAAGAACTCACGAGCTAAGGCAAGAAGACCGATCACGACAATACAAAGTCCCAGAAGGTTGCGGAACCCCGAACCGCGAGACCCGCCTTCCATAATAGTCTCAGCCTGCGTACCGACTTCAGAAACAAAACTCTTTACCCGTTCTCCGGTCTTCGCCGAGGAATCCGACCCTTCTTCAGGCACCACAATCCAAAGAATGAGGTAGAGAAGAATCCCTACGCCGTCCGCAAACGCTAACACAACCGCAACGATACGCAACAGCGTAACATCCACGTCAAAATACGCGGACAGTCCGCCACAAACACCCCCAACAACGCGATTATCCTTTGAACGCTTTAATACCCTTCCATTTTGATCCATATGCTTTCCCGTAATGAGTAGGCTAATACTGATATTCTACCGCGAGACAGAAAATGTACCAGTCGAGTTATCCACTCCACACCCTTGCTTTTTTTTCGAGGGAGTGTAGACTCCTTTTTATCGGTTACGTGCTTGTTGACGTTCTTTGGATGACCCCTGGACGGACTCCGGGCTGGCAAAAGGTAAGGATTCAAAAATCTCTACGGGATTCGGCAACACGATGACGGTTAGACCGTCTGGGGATGGACACCTTGTCCTCTCTCGACTACGGTCGAAACCAACCTCGCGGCGCCGTTGCCCACCTCACGACGTGAGGCCCTTACCTTCGCTTTTGCTTGGAGACTCGTCCGGGGGTCTTCGCTATCCAGCTCCCCCGCCCCCGCCGCCTCCCCCGCCGCCGGAAAATCCGCCCCCGCCGCTAAAACCAGAACTTGAGGACGGGGATGAGGCAAGTGTTCGCGCAACGGTCGTGTTCATTGCGGACGCGAGGTGACTCGCAAACAACACCGAAGAAAAGTGGAAACTCGGATCATTTGTCGTGTACCAAGACGGCGGGGTTTTGAGAATGCCACTAAAGCGTTCGGCCCACTCTTTCTCAACCCCGAAGATCATCGCGTGCGGCAGGTAATGCTCGAAGGTTTCAGGCGTCATTGCTTTCACCCGATAGCGTTCGGCCCGGTGAAGATAGAGTTTAAAGCCAAGCGCCCACTCTTTAGCCGCTACCCCTTTCGGCGTTCGACGCGGCATGATAAACGCAAAGATCAACAACAGCGCGGCCCAAGCAAGAAGAACGAAAAGCCCAAAAAAGCCGATAAAGCCGAATACGAGCGCCGCAATCAAATAGCGACTGCGCGCCTTCTCTGGGTTAACTTCAAAATATCCAGCCTTCGTTGTTTCTTCGTAGACTGCCTCCTTTATCTCCTTCAACTTTTTGTAAAAAGTATTTTTCAGATCGCTGAGCTCAACTTGGTTCCGGCTATGAAAGAAGGCATCCAAGAACAAGGTCTCAAAGCGCCGGAGCGTGGGATCATTTGCAGCCCTTTTCTTTTCGAAAGTGTACTCTGTACCGCCGAAGATTCCGGTCTTTTTCGTCTCCCGAACGGTAAGGAAGCCTCGAACAGCGAGGTCGATAATCGTTGCCGTGATATCGCGCTGATCAACGCGTTCATCCACTAGTGTTCCAACAACAGCAGGCGGCTGACCGTCTGGCGGGTCATACTGCGCAATAATCGTTGAAGCTCCTTTTGGATCCCGACCGCTCTTTTTCCAGCGCCTAATGAGCCAGGCGAAAACTGCTATCGGGGAAAGAAGATAGGGCCAGAGGAGCCAGGTCCATACCTTATCCCAGGCACTTTTCGGCTCTTCGACGATCTGATGGATAACCGCTCCCTTCGGCCAGCCAAGAACAATGGTCATAAATTCTCCGGGAGCGATCGACTCGGCGCTAAACTGCGCTTCCGCCGGCGCGGTAAAGGAGAATCCTGACTGTTCGGTTGTCGAGCCTTGCGGCCCAACGAGCAGACGCTGTTGGATTTGATCGCTCGTATAGCCACCGGGGAGACGAACCCGAACTTGAGCCCGCTCAACCGAAACCTCGCGTTCGTCGCCGACCGCGTTCCAGTAGAATTCATCGTAATCCGAAAAATCCCCGAGCGCGTTGTGAGCTCGGTAGACGAAAGTCCAGGTTTTTGTTTCTTCAGCATCAGTTGGGAGCTTCGGAAAATGCACTGTGATGCTCAGATCGCTCCCCCCGTTCGAAATATCGACATCTTCTTCGGAAAGCCGTTGCCCGGAACCGTCCCGAACCTCAACCGCATCAAACCAAATACCCTTAGTCTTTGGGATTGTTCGATTCACCCAAGAGTAATCGCCTGAAAACGTAAAAGTCTGCGTTTCTTCAATCGTGACGCTCGAATCGGGCTCAATCGTCGCCAAGACATCCCACGAAGCGTAGGACCATGATTTTGCGGCTGCGCCGGAAGTGATTCCGCAGCTGAGGATGAGCGCGACGAGAATACCACGTATTCGAGTTTTCATGGCGTTTCGAGTGAGCGACGGCGCTTCCGTTCCAAGTGCGCTTGGAAAGCGTCGTCCTTCTGAATAATATGATCAATCTCCTCTCGAAGATAATCCGCTTTTTTCGTTTTCGTATTCCGCGTTTTCCAGTCGAGATACTCTTCAATTGTCGGCGTAATGCGAAGCGTAAACTTAATCCGAGGAATTTCTTTTACCTCTCCTTCGCCAAGCGTTTTTAAAAACTCCGTAAGAATCCATTCGAGATTCTTCGGTCCATAGGTCCGAATCTGGCACACTTTCGGAATTTTCCGCTCATCAAGATAGCGAAGGATTTGCCGTCCGCTGCTACCCTTCTCGGCCAAAAAAAGCGTTGGGCGTTTTTGTGCGACCGCATAGGCGAGTAAATACCCAACCTCCGGGTCAGCGGTCGAGCCTTCGATAATAATCGCGTTCATCATATCGAGAAGACTTCCGCCACGCGATTCGACGAGACGAGTTTCTTCTGGATCAAGATCAGCCTCGGGTGATTGCGTATTCGACGACAACGCAATTCCAGCCTGCTTCACAATGCGCCGGATAAGCTGATAGCTCTCGCGCAAACGAGAAGTGTCGGTGGGCGGACCGTAAAAATACGCGCGAATCATAATCGCGCTCCTTTCAGCTTCGTAAGCGCGAGCTTTGCCTCAAGTAGTTGCCGAAGCTTCGGCAGAGCGTGCGTTTGGCCAAGCATCCACATCGCGAGGACGAAAGCGGTATGATACGGAATTCCGGGCAGGCGCAGGAGGGGCAGCCGTGGCTCAAGTTCGCCGTGCTCCCGGTGAAGAAAAACCGGAACTCCGGACTTCTGGAGCTCGGTTAAGGCTTTTCCGATTTCTTTCGGGAGCGTCATGAGCTCATCAAGCTCGACGAAAACGGCGTTCGGCTTCGAGCGAATAAGGCCGAGCAGCTGCGTGGTCGAAGCTCCGTGATGAATATCGAGAACCGTAAGCCGCGCATCATACTTCGCACGAACCGGGAAAGGCTTTCCTGACCGACGACGTACCGGCGCAAACAACTTTAGACCGAAGTCGACTTTACCGATGAGCTCGCCGGTTAGCGAGCTAAAGTAATTCAAGCTTGGTTCTCGGCTCGGCTCAACTTCGATCGCTCGATGGATTTGGTTACCAAAGACGAGGCAGGTTTCCGCGAGATCCCCGACCGCGACGTGGAGCGCATTCAAGAGATTGTCTTTATTGCCGAAACCGCGGTACTCCTGGAAAATCGACTGAATCGACTTCGGGACACTCCGGCGCATCAGGTCATAGGGCGACGCCGTAAGGACAAAAGGCTTTCCAATTCCTTCAAACGCAAGCGCAAGCGCCGGGGCCGAATAATGAATTGACTCAATGTCGTGCGTAAGGACAAAGCCGTCGTAGGATGTATACTCGCGTTCAACGATTTTCCCGATGCGTTCCCAAAGGTCCGACTGAAGTCCGTCCGGACTCCCGGCGGAAAGAAAAAGTGGGTCGAGATCAGCGACGATGAGAAGCTCTTGAAGCTCGCGCATCCAGGCCGGGACGTCGCGAGCTGATTGAACCGGCGCCTTCGTGCTTTCCTTTGGAGAAAGGGAGGTTCCGCCGGCGATGAGGAGGAGGACGCGGGGGCGTTTCATGCTATTTTTTGCGCCGTCGCGTTTTTCTCCGACGGCGCTCTTATTTTACCTTTTTCTCCGGATCCGGTCAATGCGGCCGCGTCCACTCCGGCCCTTGGCGCACAAGATGGAGTTGCGCGTCGGCCGGGTTTTCAAGCAGCGCAGCGGTCAGCTTTTCCATCCGAGCCGATTGAGAACCTTTAATAAGGATGAGATCCTTCGGACCAATTTCCTGACGAAGAAGATGTAGAGCCGAACTTTGATCCTCAAAGCTCGCGACGCGCTTCGCGGCGAACCCCGCCTTAACCGCGCCCGCGCCTATCCCCTTCGCGAGGTCCCCGACCGTAATGAGGAGATCGCAGATTTTTGCAGCATGCTCCCCGACCTCTTGATGTCCCGCCTCGCTCAAATGCCCGAGTTCGGCCATGTTCCCAAACACGGCAATCCGCCGACCGGAGTTCGCTCCTCGATCGGACGCGGGCGCTTCAGCCAGGTCACCCAAAACATCCAGTGCGGCGATTGCGGCGCGGGGGCTTGCGTTGTAGGTGTCGTCGATGAGCAAAGACTGATTAATCCCTCGGAGCGGTCGAAGGCGGCCTTTCGGCATTTGGAGATGTCCGAGCGCTTCGGCTATTGCGGACAACTCAAGGCCGTAAACGATACCAACAGCTGCGCCGGCTAAGGCGGCGCTCACTGCAGGACGACCAAGCGCTCCGTGCAGCGTTACTTCAACGTGCTTTCCCTCATACGATAAGATAAAGCGCAATCCGCTCGGAATATGTTCCTTCGTTGAACGAATGACGTCAAACGAAGTTGCCCGAAGATCCGCTTCTGGCGAAAAGCCATAGGAAAGCACCCGCGCATCCGTTTTGTCACGGAACCCGATGACCACCGGATCATCGGCGTTCAAGATGGTATATCCGTCGGGCTCGGTCCGCCGAGCGAGCGTCGCCTTCTCTGCAGCGAGCGCCTCGAGTGAGGAAAAAAATTCCGTATGAACCGGCGCGACGGCCGTGGTCACGCTCACGCGCGGCCGAGCAATCTGGGTTAAGCGCTCGAGATCGCCGGGGTGATCTGCTCCCATCTCAAGGATGAGCAGTTCGGGAAAGGGCCGAGACTGGAGGAGAAAACGAAAGGCCTTCCCGAGGATACGAAGCCACGCGAAGGGATTCCGCCCGCCTGATCGTTCACCCAAAATCGAAAGTGGTAAACCAAGTTCATTGTTTAAGTTTCCTTCACTTTTCCGAACGCCAAACGAACCAGCGAGGACGCAAAAAATCGCATCCTTTGTTCCGGTCTTTCCAACGCTGCCGGTCACGGCAATAATATCCGGACGATATTTCCGAATGATCCGTAGGCTCAGCCAAGCTAAGAGATTTTCGAGTTTTCGGAGCAACGATTCTTTCGTCATAGTAGCCATTGATAGTATACCATTGGCTAGACAATCCACGAATTGTTTCTTCCGCCCTTGACATGTTACCGAAAACCGAGTAGACTCCTTCTGCTCTTTGTTGTCGAGTCGGATGGATATGAGATAGGAACTCTGCGGGGAGAAGCCGCTCAAATCTGTCCAAGGACTCGAACCGACGCGGAATGCCGCATTCCCAACCCTCGCGGTAAGTCCGCGTCGGTCCCCTATCAGGGCGGCTCTCGACTGCCAATCCGAGGTAGGCCTCGACGAGTCGCCGTTTCCCGGAGGACGGATCCCACTGCAGAATTCCTGCATGGGCTCCGCTCCTCCGGGTTCTTTTTTTTCGAAAAGCGCCCGCGTTCAGGTGAACGGGGGCGCAGGCTTGTCCGAGGAACGTGATTCCAGGACAGCGGGTCCATTCTTCAGAGCCATCAGGTAGGCGCCGAATTCGATACCAGGCGCAATACCGTTCAATCCGTCCGGTCACCCAGTGAAGCGCTTCTCCCTCAAAGAAGCGATACTCCTCCATGACCCACCTCCTTCTCTACCAAGCGTTTACTCCCTTGGTGCGCTAGGCGGAACTTCGTAATAGTTCATAAGGAACTGCGCGATCTCGCCGAAGAGCGGGGCGGCCGTGCTTTCCGCAAAGCGCACGTCTTTCGGATCCTCAATTTTTACCACCATAACGAACTTCGGGTTTTCAACCGGCCCAAAGCCGGCGAAAGAGCCGATGGTCCGATTCGGATCGTAGCCCGGTCCGTCCTTTCGGGGAATCTGGGCTGTTCCGGTTTTCCCGGCGATATAGTAACCCGGAACGCCGGCCCGTCTCCCGTGCGACCCTTTCACAACATTCACCAGCATCGCCGATAGCGTCGTTGCCGTTTTTGCATCAATCACTTGGCGAACAAGCGTCGGTTCAGTTTTCACGCGATAGTCGTTCGGTTTCACAATCTCGTCCACTAGGTATGGTGTATAGAGTTTCCCGCCGTTGGCGATCGCCGCGTACGCTGCGGCCATCTGCAAAGGTGTCGTTGTCAACCCTTGGCCGAACGAAGAGGTAGCCATATAGATTTCTTTTCCGGTTGGGAGTTCGCCGAGAGTTCCAGCCGATTCACCGCCAAGCTCAATTCCCGTTTTTTCCCCAAAGCCGAATTTCTGAACATACTCGAGAAACTTCTCGGGCCCGACTTGTTCGGCCGCATAGATTGCCCCGGTGTTCAGTGACTCCTCAAGTACCTGCGTCATCGTCGCGGTCCCGTGGGCCTTCCCGTCAGAGTTTTTAATCGTGAAGTTCGCGATCTCAACGCTTCCAGTATCCTCATAGGTTGACGCCGGTGTTACCTTGCCCTGGTCAAGCGCGGCCGCCATAGTGATCGGCTTAAAAATCGAACCCGGCTCGTAGGACTGGAGCGAAGGATTGATGAAGGCGTTGATGTTTTCAACTTTATTGTACTCATTCGGATCATAGTCTGGATATCCGCACATCGCGAGGATTGCGCCGGTGTTTGGATCCATAACTATTGCGCTCCCGCCCGTTGCGCCGTGCTTCTGAACAGCTTCAGAGAGCTTTGTGCACACCGTATACTCAACGGTCCGATCGATTGTGAGAATCAAATCATCTCCGTCTTGAGCCTCTTCAAGCATTTTATCCGAAACAGTAATCCAACGACCGGCCGCATCGCGCTCGGCGGTCAACATCCCGGCCTTCCCGGCGAGCTCCTCTTGGAACGCAGCTTCGAGTCCATACTGACCTTTTCGTTCATTCCCGTCGTAGCCCACAAAACCAAGAATGTGACTCCCGATTTCGCCTTCCGGATAATAGCGATTACTCTCTCGGGCAAATTCAATTCCCCGAAGATTCAGCTCATCAATCGCCGTTTTCGTTTCCTCGGTCACCTTTCGTTTCAAGGGCTCGTACAGATCGTCAGACTTTTCTAAACGCGGAAGAATCTCCTCGACTGGAAGCTCAAGCATGTCGGCCAGCTTCTCCGCGGCCCCAGCCGGATCCTCCACGCGTTTCGGAACCGCGTACGCTAAATATAAATCCTCGTTTGTTGCGAGGGGAAATAAGGTGTCGCCCGAAAAACGATCGCGAACAAGAATATCTCCTCGGGTCGGGACTAAACGCTCAGCAATTTCATACTGTCCAGCGGCTAGGGTTTCATAAAACCCGTGCGCGAGAACCTGGAGAGTGAATAAACGGAAGATAATGATCGCCGCAAAGCTAAAAAGCGCAATAACGGCGACTGTCAGCCGATCCAAAGACCGACGTGGCTTCGTTGGCCGGGAACCGCGTCGAGGGACGGACATAGGTGCTTACTTTTGCGCGACTGCGGTCGTCCCGGTCGGAAGGTACTCTATCTGGGCGACCTGGGTCAGTCCGAGCGACTCGGTCGCTGACTCGACTGTTGAAAGCGAACGAAGCTGGGTTGCCTGAAGTTCAAGCTTTCGGTTTGTATCGCGGAGCTCGCTGACTCGCTGCTCGAGCGCTTTAATCTCAAAACCCGTTGTCGCGGTCCGGTTAATCAACGTGAGATAGGTAATTCCGCCCGCTAAGCTTAAAAAAATCCCAACAAGCGTAAGCGCTGTCATGCGTACCTTAATCGTCGTTACAAGATTTGCAGCGAGATCTTGGGCTACTGTTCGTCGGGTTCGGGTGGTCAGAAGGCTCATCAGGCTATCCTTTCTGCGACGCGGAGCTTGGCGCTCCGGGATCGCGGGTTGTGAGTTTGTTCAGTCGGAGATGGAATAATGGGATGCGGGGTAAGGACGCGGAGCTTGGCGCGATGTCCGCAGGTGCAGGTCGGCTGTTCGGCCGGGCAAAGGCAGTCGCGCGCTTCATTCCGGAAGAAATGCTTCACGATCCGGTCTTCGAGCGAGTGGTAGCTCAGAACTGCGAGCCGTCCACCCTTCGGGACTACTTCGAGGAGATCAGGGAGAACCTGTTCAAGGGCTCCGAGTTCGTCGTTCACGGCGATCCGCAGCGCCTGGAAGCTTCGCGTTGCCGGATGGATGCGTCCGGGGCGCCGGCCTTTTGGAAGCGCAGCGACAATGACTTCACTGAGCTCCTGAGTGAAGTGAATCGGCGCTTCCTTGCGCCGAGCGATAATCGCCCGGGCAATCCGCTTCGCTTCTGGCTCCTCGCCGTAGCTCCGGAACATCTCGATAAGCTCATCTTCGCGAGCGGTATTCACGAGATCCGCGGCGGTCGTCCCCTCTCGGGTCGGATCAAAGCGGAAATCGAGCGGTCCCTTACCTAGGAAAGAAAATCTGGAATGAGCTGCCCCGAGTGCCAATGAAGAGAGGCCAAGGTCAAGTAGAACAGCGCGAGGTCGAAAGTCTGGAAATTGATCATTGAGTATGGCGCGACAATCGCGAAAGTTGGCGTGGATGAGATGGACTCGGCGGCCGTAGGCCCGGAGCCGTTCGCGAGCGATCGCGAGCGTGTCTGGATCAGCGTCAAAGCCGATAAGCTTTCCTGCTGGACCTGTCGCTTCAAGGAGCGCGGCCGCGTGACCACCTCCGCCGACCGTGAGATCGAGGCTGTGGTCGCCAGGCCTTAGACTGAGCCAGGCGAGGGTTTCCGTCAGGAGAACCGGAATATGTCCGGTTTGATTTTTTGAAGGGCGCTTAGACGCCGAGTTCTCCGAGCGCTTCGGCGATATCACTGCTTGTCTTCTCCGTTGAGGCCTTGTAGCGGCTCCAGGCCAGTTCATCCCAAAGTTCAAGGCGGTTATAGAGCCCAGCCACAACGACTTTCTTCTTTAACCCGGCAAACTTCCGCAAATAATCAGGGAGGACGACTCTCCCCTGCTTGTCGATTTCGACGTCCATCGCCCCGGCAAGCATTAACCGCGAAAAAGCCCGGGTATTCGCTCGGGCGATTGGCAAATTGGCGAGTTTTCCGGCGAGGGCTTCCCACTCTTTCTGGGTGTAGAGGAAAAGACAGTTATCGAGCCCGCGCGTAACGACTGCCCCTTTCGACAGCTCTTCCCGGAACTTAATCGGGATGGCGAGCCGCCCTTTTTCATCAACCGCGTGATAATATTCGCCGATAAACATAGAATCGTGTATTCGGGCGGGATATTGGGTTGTCCACTCTTCTTCGGACTTATCCCCACTTTTATCCACTTTTCACCCTTCTTCATCCATTTTATACCACTTTCCTATTCGCGTCAACCACTTCAAAATCGTCATTTTCTTGTCGATTCGTCAAAGAAATGGCCTGGGTGGTGGATAACTCCCTCCTCTCTACCTGTCTTGCACTTTTTTCCCCTAAAAGCTAGGCTCCTCTCGGAGTTCCAACAGAAACCACTACCCTAGGAGGGAGGTCTCATGCTCCTTACAGTCGAAGAAAAGGGATGTCGCCTGTATCGGGTAACATCGAAACGCGGTGACACCGAGTCGACCAGGCTCGGTCCCGGGGCCTACCCAATGATCATTATTCCCAATCCCCGGGACAAGCACGGGAAGGACTGGGCCGTCCTCGTCAGCGACCCCGCGGTCGGCGCGGAGGCTACGCAGTTCGAAGCGGACATCGAAGGTGCGCGCTTGGACGCCGTCCTGTACGCGGTTCTCCCGGCTGGCGGCTGGGACGGACTCTTGTACAAGGAGGCGGTCGGCGGGGAAACGAAGCGCGCGAAAGTTCCTCGTGGTCGCCACTCCTTCGCCCGGCGCATCAACCCTTCTGGGAAGATCACCGATCCTCCGTGGCTCGTGACCCTCAACGGCATCGGAATGGCCGAGCCGTCGTTTGCCACCAACGGATCGCTTCTCCGGGTCGCGCCGCTCTTCCCGCCCTACTTCAACTCGATTGCTGAAGATGGGACGCGGGCCAGTGGTCCGCCTGCGGTTACGCTCCAGCTCATCATGCAGGCGGCTTCTCGCATCCTCCCGGAGTTTATCCGGCAGGCCCTGCCGCCCCTCGCGCTTACCGGCGTGATGGACGACGCGGCCATAGCGTGGCTCAAGACCTTCCAGACCTTCTTCGGCCTCGAGTCCGACGGTAACTTCGGGCCTGACACACGAAGGACCTTTTACAAGGAGCTCGACGTCGACATCGTTCCCCTGATGAACGACCTCTTCCTCGGCCAGACGACCTGGGTCGACGTCGACGGCACAGCCAAGCCCTGGTAACCCGAAAACCCTGGATGCCCTGAAAGGAGGCTTCCATGCACGAAGGAATGGATCCGACGCTCTGTGTCTGTTCTTGTCACAAGCCTGGGTCCAAGATGACCCATGAAACCGAGTGCGGTTGTGCTCGCTGTCAAGACTGTGGTGAACCGGTCCTGAAGTCTTGGATCACGACGCACCCGAAGTACTGCTCCCGGGCCCTCGCCGCGACCCGACCCGACCCAACTCCGGCAACCTAGCTTGAGTCTCGAACACCACGAACGCCCCTGCTCGCTTCTCGCGACCAGGGGCGTCTTCCTTTTTGTCACCCCGAGTCCCGTGACGTATCTTTCATACTGATAACGCAGACCCTCTATCTCGTTCAGAAAAACCTACCCTCTACGCTTCTTCCTCCGCTCGTGCGAAGCAAGCAGGGTATCGAGCAAGCTCATCGGTTCCCCGTTTTCATCCCGCTCGATAACGAAATCCGGATCAGTAAGCGGCTCTTCGGAGAGCTGAAGCTCTTCAACGAGCGCATCGGGAATTTCCCCGATGAAGGGCGAGGGCCGCTGCATTCGCATCGTCGTCAGCCGCATATTCACGCCAATCGAATAGGTCAGGAACAAATGCGTCTTCGCCCGGGTCACGGCAACGTAGAATAAGCGCCGCTCCTCCTCAACTCCCCCTTCTTCGGTTAGCGCTCGCGGGTTGGGAAAGGCCCCATCATTACACCCAAGCAGGAAAACCACTTCCCACTCCAAGCCTTTCGCTTGATGAATCGTTGAGAGGACAAGCCGTTCATTCTCCCGATCCTCCCCTTCTCCGCCGACCCCGAAGGACTCCTGGAGCGAAACCTCGGAAAGAAAGAGCGAGAGTTTCGTATAGCGTTCTCCAAAACGGGATAACTCGAGTAAATCCTCAAAGCGCTCGTCCGCATTCGGGTAGGTCACGCGAAGATACTCACGGTAACTCCCTTTCGCAACGCGCGTGATAAGATCGCTGGGCTGTGCCTCATCCGGCTTCCCAAGGTCTTTCAACGCAGTCTGAAGCGCCTGGATCCCGGCCTGCGCCCGCTGGCCGCCAACCGCTGAACAGTCAACGCTCGCGAGTCCTTCACCCGGCGTGACTTTCGAGAAACATTCGCGCCAGAGTTTGAGGGCTGTTTCAATCCCGATTCCCTCGTAGAGTTGCGCGACGCGGAGAAAGGCCACCTCATCCCGGGGGTTATCGATCAAGCGAAGATAGGAAATGACATCTTTAATATGGGCACGTTCGAAAAAACGAAGGCCGCCACGATACTCGTAGGGAACATCCCGCCGGGTCAGCTCGAATTCAAGCGATTGGGATTGGTAGGTCGCGCGGAAGAGCACGGCAATGTTCGACAGCGGAATACCGTCTTCGCGAAACTCCAATATGCGCTGGCTAATAAATTCCGCTTCTTGTTCAGTGGAAGCCGCCGGAACGACAATCGGTTTCGCCCGCCCAGCGCGAACCGGCTTTAAGGTTTTCTCAAACTGCTCGGTATTATGCTGGATAACGGCATTCGCTACCTCGAGCACCGGCTCAATCGAGCGGTAGTTCGTCTCGAGTTTAAAGGTTTTTGCCCCGCGGAAGGTTTTTGGAAAATCGAGAATATTCCGAACCGTTGCCCCGCGGAAGGCGTAGATGCTCTGCGCGTCATCCCCGACCACCAGCAGGTTACCATGAGCGCTCGCGAGCTGTTCAACGAGGGAAGCTTGGATGCGGTTCGTGTCCTGGTATTCATCGACTAACACATACTTGAACTGCCCGGCGATCCGCTCGCGAATATCCGGCCGTTCGCGAAGGAGGCGGTCCAGTTGAACAAGTAGGTCATCAAAATCCATGAGATGATGCTTTGCTTTCCGCTCAGCGTAACGCTTCGCAACCGTACGAATCGACTCGCCCAAAGGCAAAAAATTCGAATACTGGCGCTCGAGAACATCCTCAATCGACTCGCGCGTATTGAGGCTTAAACTAATAATGCTCTTCAAAACGGCCGGCGCGGGAAAACGCTTCGCCTTTGTATCAATCCCCTCATCCTTCACGCATACCGAAAGCAAGGATTTCGCATCCTCTTCATCGAGAATCGTAAAATTCGGCTCAAAACCAATGCTTGAACCGAAGCGACGAAGCAAAAGGTTCGCGATATGATGAAAGGTTCCGCCCCAAAGTCCTTTCGGAAAAGCGCCGAGGAGCTCCTGGATCCGAAACAGCATCTCTTTTGCTGCTTTGTTCGTAAACGTAACGAGGAGAATGTTGTCGGGCCGGATTCCCCGCTCAAGGAGGTAGGCCACGCGGTAGACGATCGTCCGGGTCTTTCCTGAGCCCGCGCCGGCGAGAACGAGAACCGGACCGTCGCCATTCTCAATAACGGTCAGCTGCTCTGCATTGAGCTCTTTCGCGTAGTCAACCTTTAAGGTCGACGGTCCTTCAGTGCGTTTGAGGATATATTTCTCAGCCATAGCGCCGGAAGTATAGCGGGGAAACGACGAATGACCAAATCCTAATGATCAATCCTTTCTTTTCAATTTTGGTCATTTTTTCTTGGGAATTAGTCATTCTCAAAGAGGCCCTTGACATTCGGTTTTCCTTCGGTTTATACTGGTTTTACAACAAAAGACCCTCCCCTCCTAAACCCGAACTAGGGTACCGAAAATCCTCACTCTCGTATGGCGACAATTCTTCCAAAGAAAAAACAAGCGCTCCTCCAATACCTCAAAGAATACATCGAGGAGCATCGCTACGCGCCGACCCTAACCGAAATCGCGAAATTTTTCCGCGTTTCCTCGCTCGCAACGGTTCACGAGCATCTCGACTTTCTCGAAAAGAGTAAGTTTATCCGACGCGACCACCAACAAGCGCGTGGAATTACGATTCTTGACCCAGATGATTCCCTTGAGAACGACCGAGCTGTCGACGGCGGGATTCTCCTTCCGCTGGTAGGAACGATCGCAGCCGGCTACCCGATTGAGGCGATTGAAAATCGGGATGCGACGCTTTCAGTTCCCGAAGAAATCGTCGGACGAAAAAACGCCTACGTCCTTCGCGTGCGCGGAGACTCGATGATCGAGAGCCTGATTGCCGACGGCGATTATGTTGTTATCGAAAAAACCGACTACGCTCGAGACGGCGATATGGTTGTCGCGCTCCTGGAAGACGGTACTGCTACACTGAAAAAAATGTACAAGCATAAAAACTACGTTCGGCTCCAACCGGCTAATAAAAACTATAAGCCGATTCAGGTTCGCTCCGTTGTCATCCAAGGCAAAGTCCTCGGCGTCGTTCGAAAATACTAAATTTTTTTCCTTTTATCCTTCGGTTTTTCTTCGGCCTATGCATACCCCGCACTCCCCTCGCCTTATTCTCCATATCCGCCTCGATAGTTTTTTGACCTCAATTGAAACCCAGCGACGTCCAGAATGGTCAGGCCGACCATTAGTAGTGACTAATGGAAATGCAAATGGCCCGATTCTCGCCCTTAACGCTCTCGCGCGCCGTCTTGGACTTCGCCCTGGTCTTCAGGCTTCCGAGGCGCTTCGCCTTTGCCCTCTCGTTGTCGCTCAACCGCTTGACCTCCAAGAAGCCGAGCGCCGCTCTCGAAGCTTCTTTTCGCTCCTTCTCCGCTACGCCGATCGAATTGAACCTCGGCTTCTCGACGAGGCCTTTCTTGATCTTAGCGACGAGCGTTTTGCGAGAAGCGCGCCCGCCGATCTCGCTGTTTCACTTCAACGATCGATTGAAAAGGAGCTAGGACTAACCGCAAGCATCGGCATCGGACAAACGAAAGCGGTTGCCTATGCTGCTTCAAGTCATAAGCGTCCCAATGGAATAACAATGATCCCGAATGGAGACGAACGGGCCTACCTCTACCCGCTCCCGCTTCAACGGCTCTATTCGCTGGGCGAACGCGCACGGGACTTTCTTATCGCACACGGGATCTCAACTCTCGGTCAGCTCGCCCAGGCCTCGGACGCCTGGTTGGAAAAACAGTTTGGTCAGGCCGGTCTCATTTGGCAACGAGAAGCTCAAGGCCGGGACGAAAGCAACATCACTCCAGTTGCCCTAACAAAAAGTCTCAGCCGAAGCTTAACCTTCGAGCAACCAGTTCAAAATACGGACTGGCTTATTTCAGCAGTTCAGCACCTTACCGAGAAAGGCGTACGGGCACTTCAGTCGCAAGGCCGCTCGGCGGGTTTTCTTACTCTCCGAATGACGGACAATAAAGGCCAAACCCACCAACGCCGCATTGAGCTGTCTGATCTGCGGTCGCGCACTACCTTTGCATCCCTCGTCCGACGGATATTCCTGGATACACTTGGACTATCCCTAAGCATTCACTCGCTCACCGTAAGCTTCGAACAGCTCGAAACGCGCGGAGCAGCTCATTCAAGTGCGCTTTGGAATAGCGATCGCATTCAGGCTGCCATCCGCGGCTTGCGCGGACGCGTTGAGGGCTTTGGAGCGCAGCTACTCGCCCCGGGATTTACGCCGATGGTTTCCGCGTAGGATTCGATCGAGGTAGAGTGATCGATGGAGCACGGCCGTACTGAAGCTGCGCTACCTTCTTTGCTCGCCGAATTGCCGCTGAAATACTTTTCGGATCGCTTGAGGTGAGCTCGATGAGCGGAATAGTTCGAGCGAAGGCTAGTGTTTGAGCAAGAACAAGGCCGGTTCGTAAACTGGTAAATCCACCGGGGGCATTTACAAAGCAAAGACCAGCGAGCGTGCCTCTACCCTTAAGGAGACGGTCCACTTCAGCGAGAAGTGGAATGGGCTTTTGATGTCTTCGTCGAATTTCGCGCCGAAAGGAAAAAGTTTTTACTCGAAACAAGCCGATAACCGCACATTGCGGGTTGCGTGTGTCCAGGATAAGCCAATGCTGCGCTTTGGAATTCTTAAGAATTCTTTGTTTCTGGTTCACGTTTCGCCTCGTCGGCTTTTTTCAGCGCCGCCCGCTTAAGCATCGCATCAATATGATCAACCATAACAATCTTTTTGTTTTCGAGAATGTGATAGATAAAACGATCCGTTAAATCGTTTCGATACGTAAACTCGCGGGTCGAAAAAAGGGTGTAGCGAATCGGCTGCTCAACATGTTCCTGAAGTAAGCCTAGAAGCCTCCGAAGTTTTGGGCGATTAATCTTTCCGACAATGAGCACGTCAGTCAAGGTGTCGGGAAGCCCGACAAAAACCCCGGTAAGGACGAGGAGCTTTACGGACCCAATACCCCGTACCGCCTCAAGGAAGTTACGCTGAAACATAACCTGGGTTTTGAGGACGAGCGCACGAAGCTCCGGATAGAGAACAAAATTCGTGTTCACCGAGTAGTACTTTTTATGATCGCGCTCTTCTTCACGGATGAGATCGAGGTCCGTGAGATGAACAAGTTCTCGCCGAACTGCATTCAAGTGCTCGTCGAGTTTCCGGCAAATCTCACGCACGTAAAAGGGCTCTTTCGGATGAGCAAAGAAGAGTCGGAGGAGTTTCGCGCGGGTTCGTGATCCAAAGAGGGTATCAAGCATGGGAGTGCGGCTACGTCAGCCACTCGCCGAGCGGCTTGTCGTTTTTGCGTATTTTCAGTATACTCAAGGTCGTTTTCAACCGCAAGCTGGCCCGCTTCGTACCACTTGGGCCGGCCGACGTCTGCGACATGCCACAACTGTCCCACGAACTCGAAACCTTCCTTCTCTATGACCCAGAGAAGAGCGTTTCAACAGTCCATGTTTCCGTTGCCCAGCCGACACCGCTCGAGCTAAGAACCTTCGGGCGGCTCTTTCTTGTTGTCGAAATTGGCTCCAGGGCTCCGATGAACACGGAGCTCATTGAAATACTCCAGGATGAGATGCGCCGGGCCTATTATCAGGGCCCTCAACTTCGCCTTGAGACCGCCTTTGAGCAGGCCCTCCAACACGTAAACGAACAGCTCAAGCGACTGATTGAGGGCGGAATGACCGACTGGCTCGACCATTTCAATATCATTCTCGGGGTATTGAAGGATCAAACGCTCATCCTGACCCATATTGGCCAGATCCACGCAACGCTCGTCCACCGGGGAAGAATTGTCGACATTGTTGATTCAGCCGGACCCGAAGAACGCAAAGTTAACCCGCTGAAAATCTTCTCGAACATTATCACTGGCGAACTCCAAGAAGACGACTACCTCGTATTCTTCACTCCAAGCCTCCTCGACTACCTTTCGCTCGAAAAACTCAAGCGCATTGTTCTTGATCGACCGCCGCTTGATGCGGTTCGACACCTTGACGAACTCCTCGCTGAAGCGCCTCCGCGAACCGCGTTTGCTGCGCTCCTCGCCCACGCAGTACCCGTTCGTGAGGAACTTGAAACCCCCGCGTCTGTCGCTCAGCCGATGCCGACTTTGCTGACGGTTCAAACTCGATCATCAATGGACGATTTAATCGCCCGAGAAGAAGCAACGCAGCGTCTTCTTACTCCGTCACTTTGGCTTGTTGCGCGCCGCTTCCTCGGAACGCTTCTCCGGGGCGCCCAACAGATGGCGGCAAACGTTCGCGGTAATCAACCCGTGCAACGCGGCGGAGATCGATCTCGGACCGAGTCTCCTACTTTACCCCAGCAGACTCGACGTCCGGCCGCATCATCACTCACCGCGCTTCCCCTCCAAGGCGGACGAGCAGTCGCCAAAAGCGTTCAAACGGTTTTTCGACAACGCGGAACGGTTTTGGCCTCAGCGAAGACTATACCTAGACGAATTGCCGACGCAATTGCACGGCTCGTTGCGAGCTTCCCGAGGTGGTCCTTTACCAGGAAAGCTCTTTTCCTGGCTATTGTCGCGCTTCTCTTTTTCTTTGCGCAAAGCATCGTCTCGATGGGCCGACGCAATGAATCGGAAACAACCACGAGTGTTCGTCAAGAAACGATTACCGCTATCGAGCAAAAGACCTTTGATGCAGAAGCGGCCCTGTCGTATGACGACGAAACCCGAGCTGGCCGTTTAATAGCTGAAGCGGTTGACTTGCTGGCAACCTTAGAGCCGGAACAACACCCGAATGATTCTACTCTGCAAAACCTCGCTGAGTCAGTCAACCAAATCCGCGAAAGAACTCGTCACTTAGTGACCATTGACTCCCCGACCCAAGTTGCTGACGTGGGTAACGTCGTTACCGGTCAGGGTTCCGAATTTCTCGTCTTCCGTAACGGAGAACTCTTCGCTGGCAACGGAGCTGATCAGGCGCTCCGTATCAACCCGGGCGACGGATCCTCAACGCTGATTGAGAATCCGAATGATACTTCGGAACCTCTTCGTTTCGGAGCAAGCATCGGACAAAGCCTTGTTTTTTCGGATGGACTCGACGCGTTCTTTGACCTTTCGCTGTCAACCGACCGAACGCGCTCTTTAGATTTCACCTCAGTAAATGCGGACCGGGCAATCACCGCGCTCGCAACCTATCAATCGCGAATCTATCTCCTCGACACGAAAAATAATCAAATCTTTCGCTATCAACTTGGAACGAACGGTTTCGGTACTGGTTCCGCTTGGATTCAAGACTCTGATGTCAGCTTGGTCAACGGCGTATCACTCGCGGTTGATGGGTCAGTATACGTGCTTAACCAGGACGGCGGAGTTCGACGCTTTACCCAGGGCCGGCTTGATGATTTCAGTCTCGGGCCAGTCGATCCTCCCTTAGCGTCCGGAGTAAAGCTTTGGACAAGTGAAAATTCGGATCGAATCTACGTTCTCGATGCGAGTGGTCGCCGCCTTGTCCTCTTCTCGAAGTCAGGGCAATTCCAGGCTCAATTCACCTCCCCAGCCTTTACTGATCTTCGCGACTTCGCGATTGAAGACAACGGCGAGAGCGCCTATATCCTCAACGGCAACCTCATCTATCGAATAAGCCTGAACGAAGACGCATAGTGCTAGGTAAAATCCAAAAGGACGGGCTCGCCCGTCCTTTTGGTTGAAAATCGTTGAAAGCTAGCTGAGATCCTTCGCGGTTGCTTAGGATAAAACTGAAATGATTATTTCAGCGTCACCTTTCCACCTGCTTCCTCAAGCTTCTTCTTCATATCTTCCGCTTCTTCCTTGGTCGCGCCTTCTTTTATCACTTTCGGAGCTCCGTCGACAAGGTCTTTCGCTTCCTTGAGACCCTTCTGGGTTAACTCTCGGACAACCTTAATGACGGCAATTTTGTTCGCGCCAGCTTCGGTCAGCTCGACGTTGAACGAAGACTTCTCTTCAGCAGCTGCCGCTTCCCCGGCTGGGGCGGCCGCCATCATCATCGGAGCGGCTTGGGCGGAAACGCCAAATTTCTTTTCAAGAACCTTAACGAGTTCGGAAAGCTCGAGGACGTTGAGTTTCTCAATCTGCTCAACGAGGGCCTTAAACTTTTCCGGAACCTCGACGGTCTCATTCGCTTGCGTGCTTTCGTCTGACATAGTGATTCAATAAATAACTGGTAAAGATTACGATGCTGATTTCTGATCTCGAACGGCTGAAAGAACGGTAAGAAGTCCCGAGATATTGTTGCGGAGTACCGAGGCAAATCCGCTGACTGGCGCTTGGAGCGTTCGGACGAATTGTCCAAGCATCTCGGTCTTCGACGGAAGTTTCGCGAGGGCTTTCACTTCTTCAGCGCTCAGGTAGCGGCCGTCGAGGATTCCGCCGAGGAAATCAACTGCTTCATGCTCTTTTTTAAACGCTGCAAGCGCTTTCGCAACTCCGACTTCATCGCCGTACCCGAGCGTTACGCTAAAGGGCTTATCGAGCGACGCGAGTCCGGCAGGATCAATGCCAGCTTCTTTGAGCGCGAGGCGCAGGAGGGTCTTCTTGATAATGAGATAATCGGCCTCCGATTTCCGCATCGAACGGCGGAGCTCCGTCTCTTCGGAAACGGTCAAACGGCTTGAGGTTGTCATAACGGCAACCTTCATGCGGGCGAGTCGCTCGCGCAGACGATCGAGTTCTTCAGCTTTCTGGGTGCGGGTTTTCCCCATAGGTGTTCAATAAAGAAACGGTCCTCGAAGACCGTTGATTTGCCCGCTTTTCGGGCATTTCGCGCTACCTCGGTACGGTTGGCGTTTGAATCCGGCGACTGCCGGACCGTACGGTCTTCGATAGGCAAAAAGAGCGTACACTAGGAATGAAGCATAGTCAAGAGTTCCCTAGGAGATCCTTGTCCCTTTAAATGACTTTCCTTTGAGCAAGCGTTGAAACGACGAGAAATCTCGCCCGTTGAGAATGCAAACCGTTAACCCAAGCCGCTCGGCTTCCCGACTCGCGACCGGATCAAAGGGCGTCGAAAGTCGGGGCGTCCAGCGTTTTGGAATCAATTTTCGATACGCCGTCCAGGTCATTTCCGAATGCGCCTTAGCCTTTGGGTCCTTCCGCGGATCGCGATCATATACATGACTGGTATTCGTTAGGTTGATAATCGTCTTCGCGCCCCAGGCCTTCGCCAGAAGAACTGCATCCAGATCAGTTGAGCTTCCCGGGACATATCCTCCGCCGACGAGGATAGGGCGCTTCGTTTTCGGCGGATGCTCAGGGTTGTCGAGAATGTGCTCATATGCACGTGTACCAAACAAAGCCCGGACAACCTGCGCGTGAAGCTTTGTCGTCGCGATGCCGATCCAATCGAGATCTGCCGGACGGATATCTGCAGCACGGCGCGTCGCAGCGTTATAGCGACGATTCAGGTCGCCGCCGCCGGTAATGACTGCAAAACGCGCTCCTCGTCGAACCCAGCCGAGGATGAAGCGACGAAGTCGCTTGAGATACGCAACATCAAGCTCGCTCGGCGCTAGAAGCGACCCGCCAAGTGAGAGAACGAAGGTTGAGGAACTTGGCTTCATTAGAGATATTTTGCTTTATTCGCAAGATGTTCAGCGTAGGTCTTCGCAAAATGCGTTTTTCCCGACGCATCATTCAAATAGTACACATAGTCATTCGGCGTTGGTTCAAGCGCAGACTCAATCGCGTCGCGGCTTGGATGAGAAATTGGTCCAGGCGGAAGACCGGGATGAAGATAGGTGTTGTACAGGCTTTCAACCTCAAGATCGTCTAAGGTCGGCTGAAGCCTCGACTTCCCCGTTACATAATTCACCGTCGCATCAGATTGAAGAGCCATCCCTGAATCAAGCCTTCGCCAAAAGAGATCGGCGGCAACTTTTCGGTCAGCGCTGGTTCGAAGCTCTTTCTCAAGAATTGACGCTAGGGTCAAGACTTCAAAAAAATCTCGATTGAGTGATTCTGCTTCCGCGCGAAGCGTGGCTGGAACTTTCTCCTCGAACGTATCAAGGAGTCGATTCCGTACTTCTTCGGGAGTTGCAGTCTTAAAAAAGTAATAGGTGTCAGGGAAAAGAAAGCCCTCAAGCGACGCGCCGGCTGGGCGACCCTCAAGAAAAGGGTAGTCAGACGTCGTAAGATCTTCACCGGAAAAAGAATCGAGAAAGGCTGCTTTTAATGGGGCCTTGGAGCTAAGGCCGCTCCCGGATTCTTGGTACGGCAAAAATTCATCGGCCAAGAGATCAGCAAGTTGATCATTGGTTAATCCTTCGGGGATGACGACCTTAATCTCATCGCTAAGCACTTTTCCATCTGACAGCTCACGAGCGATGTCGGCAAGCTTGCTGCTTGGAGAAAGATCGTAGGTGCCGGCTTGGAGTCCGCTCGAAAGGCCTTCGAGAGCTGTGTACACCCGGAAAGCCAGCGAGCTTCGGATAATCCCCGATTCATCAAGCCTTTTAGAAATTGCTTCACTACTCTCCCCGCTCGCAATAGTAAAACGCTGACTGCTCCCTTCAGGATCAGCGGCTCCTAGCTGTGCCGAAAACCAAAACCAGGCAACGGCGCCAGTGCCGAGAATGACGAGGAAGCAAATGAAGAAAATGAGAAGCGAACGTCGCATTAGGTTAGTTCGTTCTTTTGTCGTCGTTTCAACTCTTCGACGACAAGCTTAATGTCCTGATCGCGATCGTTTCGACAGACAAGGAGAGCGTCTCCAGTATCAACAACCAGTAAATCACGAACTCCGACGGTCGCAATCACCTTTTTTTTCTCGCCGTACACAAGGCAATTCTGGGAATCGATCGCGAGAAGCTCCGAGCCGGACGCTACATTATCATTCGGATTTTCTTCTCGAAGTTTCTTTAACACGCTCCAGAGGCCGACATCGCTCCAGTCAAACGGAGCCTGGACGATAAGGACTCGGCTTGGGTCAATTTTTTCGGTAATTGCATAGTCAATAGAAATCTTTTCGAGGGTCGCATATTCACGCGCGACGCCGGCTCGATCTCCCTGCTTCCACAGTTTTTGAATCGTCCGCAGCGTTGCCGCCGTTTCCGGAGCGTAGGTTTCATACGCCTCAAGGAAACGCCGAGGAGTCCACATGTAATAATTCGCGTGCCAAAGATACTCACCAGATGCAACGAAGGCTTCGGCTTCTTCGATTGGAGGTTTTTCGGTGTGTCCACGAAATTGATGAATTGCGATCCCGTTTCGTTCGAATTTCCGCTCTCCTACGCGGGTATAGCCAAGGTTCGTATTCGGCCAAGTTGGGATAACTCCGATATCGAGAAGACAGCCAGTTTCCCGAATTAGGTCATCAGCCACCTGGAGTGATTGCACAAAACGCTCAGTATCGCGAATAAAGTGGTCTGAGGGGAGAAAGGCGATCGGCTCATCCGGGTCTGATAATTCGAGAACAGCAGCGACAAAACCCATGGCTGGACCAGTATCCCGCTTTTCAGGCTCAATAATGAGCTGATCTTCGCTTACCTTGGGGAAAAGTTCGCGCACGAAATGGGCAGTTTCCTCGGTCACCGAAAAAAACAGCTTCGAGCTGGGAATATCTTTTCCCAAACGCTCGACCGTCAACTCAAGGAGTGTCCGATCGTCGATAAGGCGCAGAAATTGCTTCGGCCGACTCGATCGAGATAAGGGCCAAAGTCGAGTACCTCCCCCGCCAGCCAAAATGACGTATTTCATACGATTCCGGATTCAAGAATGGTCCTTCGAGTATGTCGAGTGCCTAAATAGTATAGCAAACTTCATTTTTCCAACGAAGAATCTCGGATTCCCCTCTTTGCTTTTTATCTTGACAGGGACGAAAAGTATGTTGTGCTAACGTTGACACAAACGAAAGTGATTGCTAAGGTTTCCTGTGAAAAGAACACCCAAAACATTCATCGCACCTTCGGAGGGATCGCGCACATTTTCGCACTTGTTCTTTCTTGAAAAACCCGCGGAGGACGGGGAAAAGCCAACGAAAGCGAACAAAACGGAGTTTCTGTCTCTTCGTTTTTTCTTGTCCTCTTTCGTTGGCTTTTTCATTATCATCTTGATTAACCTTCGAGCACCCATGCCGAACTTCTCTGTGTTCCGTTCCCGCCAGCGCTTCGGTCGAAAAATGGCCGTGATTGCACTTGTCAGTCTTGTTCTTCAAGCCTGCCTTCCTGGGTTCGCGTATGGAAAAACCCTCGAAGCAACAGAGGCGGCTATTCCAGAATCCGAGACCGCCGTCTTCGCGGATAACCTCACTCCCGCTCTACGGTCGAATTCAACTACGGAACCATCAACCACCCAATCGGAAGAGCCTGAAACGTCGCCGGAACCCCCAGCAACTGCGTCCGCTCCGCTCCCAAGTCCAGCCAATCACCCAACAATCAACCTCGACAAACAGGTCGACCTTAGCCTTGCACATCCTGGCGACTTGCTCACGTACACCCTTCACTGGTCCATTGGCGGAAACGGAACTGCCACGAATGTTGTCGTAACAGACCCCGTTCCAACAGAGCTGAGCTTCGTGCAAGCCGAAAACGGCGGGATCTACGATTCTGGGACTGCAACCATTACCTGGACGCTCGGAACCCAAGCATCCGGCGCACACGGGATGCTCACCTGGACCGGGACGATCAATACTCTGGTCGGCAATGGGACAGTCATTACAAATACCGCAACAATTGACGCTGACCGGCTTGACCCAGTGTCTGATTCGGCAACGACAACTATTGAAAGCATCCCTTCTATCGGTCTAGAAAAAACCGTGAGCGCGGAAATTGCCGCTCCAGGAACAACGCTAACCTATACCCTTGCGTGGAATGTCAGCGGAAGCGGTCCGGCATACGACCTGGTTCTTACCGACCCAATTCCAGCCAATCTCATCTTTGCAACAATCTCACAAGGCGGCGTGTACGATCCCAACCTGAACGAACTTCGCTGGAATTTGGGTAACCAAGCTCCCGGGGCCCACGGCAGCGTCCAGTGGACAGCAGAGATTATCTCCCCTCTCGCGAACGGGACAGTGATTACCAATACCGCGACCCTCTCGGCCAGTGAGCTAAAACCTGTTCAGGCTTCCGCGAGCACAACTGTCACGAGCTTGGCGATGCTCCACCTCACTAAAGAGGTAGCGCCGACGCTTGCGCTTCCGAACGAGCTTGTCACCTACACGCTCGCGTGGTCAGTCAGCGGAACCGAGGCAGTCAACGGACTACTCTTGCGCGATCCTCTGCCCGAGGGCCTCACTTTTGTCAGCGCGAGCAACGGCGGCGCATACAACGCGCCAACGCGCGAAATCAACTGGACGCTCGGAAGCGCCCAACCAGGCGACAGCGGTAGCGTGACTGTCCAGACGCGAGTCGCTGCTGGAACGCAACCTGGCGCAAAACTCAATAACACCGCGACGCTCTCGGCTGACAACGCACAGCCGGTGAGTGCATCAGCATCGCTGACGGTAGGCGGCGCACCGAAACTCACGATCGTGAAATCTGCTGACAAAGACTCGGTGAAGCCCGGTGAAACAATCCTCTACACCATTGTCGTTTCAAACACGGGAAGCGGCGACGCGCTTCAGGTTGTCGTCTCGGATGTTCTGCCGACCGGCTTCGTTTATCTCGACAATGGAGCGACTGATCGCTCCTTCCCGATTGGCACGCTCAAAGCTGAAACGAGCCGGACCCTTACCTATGCAGTCGTCGTGAAGACTGACACAAAAGCAGGAAGTTATCAGAATGTGGCTACGGTTAGCTCTTCAAACCATCCAACGCGGAATGCAAAAGCAACGGTTGAGGTCTCAAGTTTGGTGATTCCAACGAATACGCCAAGTCCAAAGCTCACTCTGACAAAAGTCGCCGACCGCTCAACTGTTCCGATTGGGGGCGTTGTCACCTACACCCTTAGCGTCAGGAACGACGGACTGGCCCCGGCGTATAACCTCCGGCTAACCGACGAAGTTCCGGCCGGCCTCTCCTTTGTTGACTACTCTGGAAGCACGGCAACCTGGAGGCTCGGGGATTTGCTCCCCGGCCACGAACGAATTATTCACGTCGCTGTCCGCGTGAGCGCCTCGGCCGCTGCCGGCCAACTCATCAACACGGCACGCGTGGTTGGAGATAATGTTGCCCAATTGACCGCCACTGCAGCGATTACTGTCCAACGCGGACAAGTGCTCGGAGCGCTGACCGAAACCGGAGCCAGTCCAATCGAGTATGGCATTCTCGCATTCGGACTCACGAGCCTGTTACTGGGTGTTACGCTCTTCCGACGTCGGATTCCTGAACTCGATTGACAGAATACGGCTGTTTGTGGCGAAACCAAGGGCTATGCTATGATGCCTGACACGCTAGAGATGCTCCTTTTCACCCTAAAAACGTCGGTGAAAGACATTTTCGCGTGATTCATTCGTTCAATACTTACGAGGAGGTACTCATGAACCCATCATATGCATCAAACTGGAGAAAGGGGCAGCGACTCGCTCGCTTCATTCTTTCAGTATCGACTCTTTTTGGATTGCTCGCTCAGCCGCTCCTGACGACCGCGGCCGTACTTCCGTCTGAACCGGCTATCCCCGGCACCTCCCCACTGGAGCTTATAAAAAGCGTCAACCCAGCAAATGACACCGGGTATGTCTTATCGTACAAAAACGCTGGAGGGATAACGCTTTTCAATGTCGTCATCACCGATAAGCTCCCCACCACGTCTAGTTTTATGAGCGCCTCGAATGGCGGAACCTACGATCCGGTTTCTCATTCAGTGAGCTGGAATATCGGCACGCTCCCGGGGCACACCGACGGGACGGTCTCCCTCGACACATCGTTCGACTTCGGCGCCCTGACCGAATGCGTTTCCGTGACGAATACCGCCAATATTCGTGGCGTCGGACCCGCTTCAACTCCGGAGGACGACGGCATTGTCGAAGATACCACTTCAACAACCCAACGTTTCTGCCCGAAAAACCCTGATCTCCAAGTTGATAAAAAAATTGCCGAGAACGGGGAAAAACTTACGGGGATTACCTATGTTATCAATTATGCAAACACAGGAAACTGGCCGGCCTACAACGTTGTTCTGAATGACGTCCTTCCTCACGGCGCAACGATCGCCTCGTCCACGCCTACCCCCGACTCTGTAAATAACGGAGTAGCGACCTGGACGATTCCAATGCTCGATATCGGCGAAACTGGATCTATTTCGCTTACGGTAACAATTGACGCGTCGGTTCTAACCTGCGAACGACTCGTGAACACCGCCGACATTGAGCAAGTTCTTCCTGCTCCAGTTCCGTCGAGTCAGGACGTCCCCTACCCTGAACGAAACCTGGATGACAACCGCTCAACGGCGACGACTGAACATTTCTTCGGTCTCTGCCAGGGATCCATTTCCGGCGGCAAGTGGAATGATGAAAATGAGAATACCAACTGGGACAACCAGGAAAACGGCATCGAACACTGGACTGTCGAGCTTCTGACGACCTGCTCTCAAGATATCAACGAATACGACTACTACGATAACGACATCATTGACCTGTCAGATTTCGTCGCCTGGACGCAAGGGTTCCAAAACTTCAACCCCAACGTTGACTTGAACCATGACGGAGTGATTAGTCGCCTTGACCTAGCCTGTTTCGGCATCCCCTTCAGCAATGGCGGAAACCTCACCGGGAGCCCGACGGTAATCGCTACAACTCATACAGCCGTTGACGGATCATATGCCTTCTCCCCGGCCTACGCAGGAACCTACTTCGTCCGAGAAGTCATGCAGCCGGACTGGACCCAGAGCTTTCCGGGAACGCCGAGCGCCATGCATGGCCCGATTTCGCTTGGCTTCGGAGAGACAATTGCTAACCTCAACTTCGGAAACTACCAAGCGAGTGGCGAAAACGAAGGAGATCCAACACTTACGCCAAAGCTCACTCTTGAAAAATCAGCGAATGCCTCTATTCAAGCCGCTGGCGGAACAATCACCTACTTCCTAACGCTCAATGTAAGCGACGCAAATGCCGAAGACGTGATTGTTTCCGATCCCCTCCCGGAACACCTCACCTTTGTTGAAGCAAGCTCCGGTTCGAGTTATGACGCTGCGACGCGGACAGTGACGTGGTCCCTCGGAACACTTTCCCCAAACTCGTACGTACTCTCAGTGACAACACAGGTTGACGCAACTGTTCAGGACAATACGATTGTTATCAATACCGCAAATGTCCGGGCCAAGGGCGTTGATTCGTTCGAGGCGAGCGCCGACGTGACACTTACATCTTCACCCAAGCTCACAATTGAAAAAACGGCGAATCGGGAATCAGCACATCCGGGTTCAGTCGTCACCTACACCGTCAAAGTAAAAAACTCGGGATCTGACGCTGCGACGAATGTTGTTCTGACCGATACCCTACCGACCTCCTTCACTTTCTCCGACTCAGATTCAACAACGATGGCGAAAATGCTTGGTACGATCCCGGCCGGAGAAAGTATTACAACGACCTACGAGGCGAAGGTTGCCCCCTCAGCGAGCGCAGGCACTTATGACAATATTGCCCGCGTGAGCGCGGATGGACTTGATCCTCTTTCTTCGACCGCGCGCGTCGCCGTTGTTGTGGGCTCAGTTCTCGGCGCAGAAGACACGAACGACGATGAAACACCTGCAACAAATGGGCAAGTGCTTGGGGCGGAAGACACGCTTCCGGAAACGGGACCTGGGGCCCTCGATGCGCTCCTCGCGCTGCTTGGCCTAAGCTTCCTTGTCGCCGGCGCCTCTCTCCTTCGCCGATCTCGTCTTCTTGAGTAAATACTCCGATGCGCCGGCTCATCACCCTCTTTACCTGCTGCACACTCCTCGCGACCTGGTCCTCGTGTGCGTCGGCGCAAATGATTGAGCGACCGAAGACAACAACAGTGTCCGCGGTTACTCTTTCTATTGACGGTGAGGGAGAAATAGACGCCGGGGCGATACAACGCGTTACCCTCACATACTCCGTAGCCGACTATGCGCTTACCGACGCCCGACTCCAACTCAAGGTTCCCACAGGGCTTCGCATAGTTGCTGTCGATGAGCCTGGCGTTGTTGCAAGCTCTGAACGAAGTGCCCGTTGGTCCTTCCCAGCGCTAGCTCTTGGAAACCACACAACGCAGTTCAGTATTCAGGCTAATGAAACAATTGAAAATGATCTCGCATTGACGATTCAGGCTACCCTGGACTCTGATCAAAACGAAGCTATTGCGACAAGCCTCGTCATTTCAACGCTATCTTCCCCGAAGCTCGCGCTGACACTATCGATCACTCGAGATACTCTCGTCGCCGGATCGAGCGCCCCACTTACAATGTCCATCGCAAATTCGGGAACTGACGCTGCTCGCGATTTGATCCTAACCATAGATCCCAACGAGGGCCTTACTACCATCGCGCCGATCACGATTCCAACACTTCACGCAGGAGAAACGATAACTCGCATTGTTGATCTCCGAATTGATCCAAGCGCAACAACAGGCACGCGTAATATTTCGGTTGGACTCTCAGCCTCTCAAACGACTCCCCTCTCCGCGAGCACAGAGATCACGATTGCCGCGCGGCAGGGCCAGGTTCTTGGGGCCTCGACTGAACTGCCCGCAAGCGGCATCACATTTTTCGACTGGCTCCTCGTGGTATTCGCGACAATCCTTTTGACTGCGGGAATCTCCACGTTCGCATTTTATCCTTTTTCGAAACACCCCAGCGCCTAAGTTATGCCGAACGATCAGCGTCCGGCCTTGGGGGAGACCGAAGACACCGCGATAAAAAATGCCCCAGCCCGACCAGGGCCCCGCTTTCGTATTCATCCAATCAAACTTGCAGCAAGCGGCCTCATTGTCCTCGGAGTTCTTGTCCTCCTTTATCCCTTCCTTCCTATCCTTCGATACGAGCTGCTGAAGCCAGAACCGGAATTCCCCTATTTCACCCAACTCCCTTCAACAACAACTGCCCCGAGCGGCCGGCTGCCAAAAATCGGATCGGCGCTTCCGAAAGAGAACCGCCTCGTTATTCCCAGGATTGGTGTTGACATGCCGATCGTTGAAGGAGAGAATGAGGACTCGCTCTTCCGGGGCTCTTGGCGCCTTCCGAACACCTCAACTCCAGATCGCGGAGGTAATACCGTACTCACAGTCCATCGCTTTCAATACCTCGCCGGACCAAATACCTTAGCTCTCGCCGACCGTCTTTCTGCGGGCGACATGATCATTGTCTACTGGAAAACGGACGGAGTGATGAAAGAGTACGACTTCGAAATTGCGGAAACGCGACTTGTTACGCCCGACCAAACCGAAATACTCAACCCTAGCGTGGAGCCAAAACTGACGCTCTTCACTTGCGCACCAATGTTTTCCACCTCCCATCGCCTTGTCATTGACGGTCGGCCATTTACGCCAACCGCTGAACAGTAATTCAACCACTATGCTGCACACGCCGCACGCTCCCCGCACGCGCTTTCGTCTTCTTGGAAGCTTCGCGCTCTTCCTTGGACTTCTCGCCCTCGCCATTCCCGCGAATGCCGCAACTGGAGATGACGACCAAACTCTCAAGCTGTCGCCGACAACGGTAACGCTCGACGCTGGCTCTTCCATCGAATTCTCCATTTTCGCAACAAACCCGGATACCGGAGAAACCTGGGACGCCTCTCGGGCGGCTCAAGTCACAACAACCGACCCAACCGGGAACCTGAGCGGTCCAGTCTACACAGCCGGCTCACTCGGAAGCTGGAAGGTCCGCGCGACACTCAATAACGCATCGGTTAGCACAACCGTAACTGTTCGCCCGGGCCCCGTTGATCACATCGTCGTTAATCCGAACTCCCTCCCGGAAATTGTCGGACGGGGCGAGAGGCGCCAATTCGAAGCGAAGGCCTATGACCGGATGAACAACCTCCTCACGAATCTTGTGGTCTCCTGGAAACTTGAAGGATCGATTGGAACAGTAAGCGCCACAGGACTCTTTACCGCGAACCGAGATGGCGAAGGCCGTATTATCGCCCAGTCTGGATCAGTAACTGGTAGCGCGGATGTCCGCGTTCGGGCTGCGGCTGTCGACGCCCCGCTCCCCTCTCTCGCAAACACCACGGCAGTAAACAGTAACGCGAACGCGAATACGAACAGCGGCGATGTCCTAGGGACCGATACTGAAGTTCTACCGACCAGCACAAACGAAACCACGAAATCCTGCTGGGATATCCGATGGTGGGGCTGGCTCATCGTCCTCATCGGCAGCCTCCTCATCCTCTATGGGTACTACAAACTCATTGAGACGAAAACCGACCTTTGGATTTGGATTGTACCACTCCTACTTGCGTCGGGTCTCTTTGTTCTCTACTTCCTTGCCCGCTGCGATAGCGTCGCCGGCTGGTTCCCCTGGATCGTCGTCGTGGGCTTCCTTATCCTGACGCTGTTCCGTCCGTATCGTTTTGTCCCAAAAGACGGACATTCAATCTAGTCCGGCACTTCTCAACACAATCACCCCGCCAATCGCGGGGTGATTTGTTATCGAAGCGCTGCCACCACGAGAAGCAACGCCGCGAGAACAAAACGATACACAGCAAAGCCTCGTAAGGTATGCGCTGCAAAAAAACCCATAAGAAAACGGAGCGCCAAGAGACCGACAACAACGGCCGAAAGACCGCCGATCAGCATCGTAACGCCTAACTCGGTCGAAACACCGGCATCGACGAGATCAAAGCCTTTTTTCACGGCAGCCCCAAACACAACTGGAATAGAAAGGAGAAAAGAAAAACGGGCAGCGGCCTGATGTGTGAAGCCGAGTGCTCGACCAGCAATGATTGTACTCCCAGAACGAGAAATACCTGGCAAAAAGGCGATCACCTGAGTTACTCCCACAATCAGCGCGTCCCGCAAACGAAGGATTTCAAGATTTCGTCGTGCTTTGGTAAGCGCTTCAACAAAGAGAAAGGCTAATCCGCCAACAATTAACCATACTGCGACCCAAACCATGGATCGAAAAGTTGACTCAATACGAGATTCAAACAGAGCACCAACAAGCGCCGCAGGAATTGTTCCAATTGCCAACGCGAGAATCATGACGCGATCGCGCGCATCCTCGGGCCGAGAACGGCGGAATAGCCAGGCGACAGCGACGCGAAGCAATCGACCGATGTCCTGGCGAAAAAAAACGATAAGCGCCAAAAGCGTTCCGGCGTGAAGCGCGACATCAAAACCAACTTGATCGGCATTGAGGTAGCTCGGAAAGAGTTCATGAAGCACAACGAGGTGTCCCGAACTTGAGATTGGAAGAAACTCGGTAATACCCTGAACCGCCCCAAAGAGTGCTGCGATCAATAGATCAATCATACGGAGAGCGTACCCGCCCACTTCGGTTTGGTCAAGGTTTGGCATCTCGGACAGTAGTGGGCGGAGCGGCTTCCGAGTTTCTCTCTGACAATCAGCGTTTTACATCGCACGCAGGGCTGGCCGCTTCGTCCGTAGACCTTGAGATAGGCGCGCATTCCACCTTGGGCCCCGCGACCGTCTCGAAAATGCCTAAAGGTTGTACCGCGCTTTTGAACCGCAAAACGAAGAATGCGCTTTATTGCCCCGTAGATTGCGCGAAGTTCCTCCTCCGACAAGCTCCGTACCAGCCGACGCGGGTGGATCCTGGCGGCAAAATTCACCTCATCGGCATAGATGTTACCAAGTCCCGCAATAACGCTTTGATCAAGAAGCACGTCTTTCGTTTGAGACTTGAGCCGACGAGCGACGGCCGAACGAAACACCGCAAAGGTAAAGGAAGGGAGAAGCGGTTCCGGTCCAAGAAGCGTGAATAAAGCCTGAAGCTCACGATGGTGATGGAGGCGGAGATAGGCAAATTTTCTAACATCGTTAAAAAATAACGCACTTCCGTCATCAAGATGAAAAATTGCCTGAGTTGTTCGATTTGGTAAGCCCACCTCCCCACCGGGAATTGGGTGCCCTCCTGTCAGCAGCTTGCCGTCCCGCTGAACGTGAATGAGTTGTCCCGTCATTTTTAAATGGATCAAAAGACTGCGCCCGGATTCCAAACGGATAATGAGGATCTTCGCTCGGCGTTCAAGCCCACAGATTCGATCGTGATTGAGCTTCACTATTTCGAGAGGAGAGCCGCGGATCAGCTTTGGTAGTCGGACTTCTACTTTTTCAAAACGCCGTCCGAGAAGAACGGGACGGAGCGTCCGGCGGACTGTTTCAACCTCTGGAAGCTCGGGCACCGTGTGTTAGCTTACTCCTAACTTGGCTGGATCAAGCTCTTCCCACTCTCCGCTCGCACCCTCGCGTTCCAGCGTTAAAAAGCTGACGTGATCGCCAGAGTCGTACACCTTTTCAATCGCAACGTCGCTCCCGATACGATGTGAGCCGGTTGCCCGCTCACCGACAACTCGATCATGCACCGTCCGCGACAGGCGAAGCTTCCCAAGTGGACCAGAGAATACCACCCGTTCGGTTGTTCCATGCCCGTCTTCAGCTGGCTCAGTCGCCCGAGACAAAACGGAAAAACGCTCGCTGAGTTGATCGAGGGTTTCTTGCCAGCGTTCGTCAGTCATAGTTTATGTGTACTGACGATCCTCAGATGTCATCTTCGCGTGTTCAGCGTGGGCACGCTCTTCCGCCTGGAGAAATGCGGTCACCTTTGGATCAACAACGAGTTTAGGAACTTTACCGGCGACAACGTCACGAATGCGTGCCGTTAAGGCCGAGGGGGTGAAATTTGACTTCACGACGAAATCAGTGGCCCCGAGATAGGCGGACTTTTGCTGACTCACGTAATCGCCGAGATTAGAAATAACGACAATGGGAAGGTCGTGTAGACTCTCTTCCGCCCTTAATAATCGAATGGCTTCATAGCCATCAATCTTCGGCATGAGAAGATCTGTTAACACTACATCTGGATGAAATGCTTTTGTCTTCATGACAATATCGATGGCATCAGCGTAAGCGCGAACATCAAAGCCTGCCTTAAGAAACATCGTCCGATAAAGTCGTCGGATAGTCGCGTCGTCTTCAAGAATAATGATTTTCATGGCAGTTAACCTGATGGCTGCGCCCAGTGTAGCAAAAACTGTTTGAGAAGGCTAGCGGAGGGTTGTCCGAGGAAGTTGGTCGGGAAAATCCGGGACAAAGCGCTGTAACACCTGCTCCCAGCGAATGCGAAAAAAGAGGTAGAGGCCGATGACGATAACTCCAAGAATGACCCCGTTAAAAAGTATATCCCCAGTCGCTGATTGATTGGTAAAAACGAGCGCGTTCGCCTGCCGACCGGTATAGGTAATGACCAGAGCAGCAGTAAGCTTTCCAAGAAAGTTCGGTCCGATAATTTTCCAAATTGAGTAGCGGACAATTCCGAGCGGAATGAGCAAGAGATCATCCGGAAGAGGAAGCGCAGCGAAGGAAAAGAGCAGGAGCGGAATAAGGCGAGGTCGACGTTCAACAATCGAACGGACGGCGGCGTATGAGGTCGGTCTCTTTCGCTCGAATGCACCCGATCCTGTCCGCGCGACAACATAGCTGACGAGTTCGCCCAACATGGATCCTAGCCCGGTCACGAGGGCTAAGAGCCAGGGATTCAATCCGAAGGCAGCAAGAAGAAAGATAATTGCTGTGTAGGGAAAGACAATGATGACAGTCGCGTTCCCGACCAAAGAGCTAACGAAAGCTCCAAGATAGCCATACGTAATCGCAAGAGCCTGCCAAGACCGAGAGAAGCGTGAAAGCTCATCCCCTAACTCTGGAAAGACGAGCATCGCGATAATGAAAAGCGACACCACGCTAAGCCCGATTACTAAAAATCGTTCCTCTGGTCCGAATCGTTTTGGCTTCGGAAGGATATCGGCATTCGTCATATGGAGCGGGTTTTCTTTGTTCGCTTGGCTTTAGGCTTCGGAATAAAGTAGCGGCGGCCGCTCAAGCGCGTCGGAAGATACTCCTGGCGCCCATCTAACGCAGAGTAGTGATGAGAGTATTTGTAGCCTTTCCCATAACCCAGTTTTTTCATGAGTTCGGTCGGCGCGTTTCGAAGGTGGAGCGGAACCGGCTCATTCAGCGTTGTGGCCACATCATCGCGCGCTCTCTGAAGAGCCTCATAGGTCGAATTATTCTTCGAAGCGAGGGCGAGAGCAATAGCGCAGTGTGACAGGTTGATTGCACACTCGGGAGGCCCGATAAGCTCAACGGCATGAAAGGTCGCAACCGCAAGAGCAAGCGCTTGGGGATCCGCTACTGAGACATCTTCTGAAGCAAACACAACCATTCGTCGTGCAATGAACTTCGGATCCTCACCGGCTTCTAACAGTCGAGCGAGCCAGTAGACGGTCGCGTCCGGGTCTGACCCCCGCATAGACTTAATAAACGCAGAGATAATATTGTAATACTCTTCTCCACCTTTATCGAAATACAGATGGCGTTTTTGAACAGCCGCCTCGACTAAGGCGAGCGTTATGCGTCGCGGTCCCCTCCCCTGGACGGGCGCAGCCTTCACGGCGATCTCAAGCGCGTTGAGAAGAGCTCGTGCATCGCCATTTGATTCTCCGACAAGAAAATCCAAAGCCGCCGGTACTATCGTGGTCTTCCGATCCCCGTATCCGCGTTCTCGATCGGTTAAGGCACGCTTCACGAGCCGCGCAAGCCCTTCAGGGCTCAACCGGTACAGTGTATACACCTGGCAACGCGAAAGAAGCGGCGCAATCACCTCAAAAGAAGGATTTTCAGTTGTCGCCCCGATAAGGACTATCGTGCCATTCTCAACGAAGGGAAGAAAAGCGTCTTGCTGAGCTTTGTTCCACCGATGAATTTCATCGACAAAAAGAATGGTTCGTCGGCCGTCATACTTCCAGTCCGCTTCCGCTTGGCGTACGACTTTTCGAAGCTCGTCAATTCCCGAACTGACTGCTGATAACTGAACGAAATTCGCCTTTGTTTTTTCCGCAACTAGCCTCGCGAGCGTTGTTTTTCCTGAACCCGGCGGGCCCCAAAAAATCATCGAGAAAAGTTCGTCGTTCTCAATTGCCAAGCGGAGCACGCTCCCCTCATTCACAAGCGCCTCCTGTTCGAGAAACTCCTCAAAACTCCGGGGTCGGAGCCGTTCCGCTAATGGAGCCATTCGAACACGGGCGCTGCGTCGAGAACTCGAAAATAGGTCATCTGACATATCTTCACCCTATCAAAAAAACTTCGAAATCACTAGCCTCTTTCCGTGTATGAGTGAAGTTGATACACTGCGGATAATGATTATCTGGAAAACCCCGCGAGAACGCGTAGTCCTTGAAGGCCTTGCTGTTTTCAGCCTCTTCCTCAGTTTCTTTTTCGGTAATCCCATTCCCGCCAAGGCAAGTGGGTCCCCGGACACCTACGCACGGGCCAAAGTGATTCACATTCTCGAGAGTGGAACGAGGACGAACGGAGAACTGGGGACTTCCGCTTGGCAAAAGGTCCAAATCCGTTTCCTCTCGGGGCCGGAAAAAAACACCGAGCGGACGCTAGACCATGGCTTACTCGAAGACCTTCGGGATGACCAACTTGTCTCCCTTGGTCAGACCGTTGTCATTCTCACAAGCGGTGCAAGCGGAGAAACCGTTGACACGATCATCGATGCCTACCGCTTCCCCTCTGTACTCATCGTTATTGCCCTCTTCTTCGTCTTGGTTGTCCTCTTCGCGAGAAAACGAGGGGTATCATCAATCCTCGGACTCGCGATCAGTATTCTCATCATCGGCGCCTACCTCATCCCAACAATAGCGCGCGGGGGTGACCCCCTCTCAACCTGCCTTGTAGCTTCGGTTGCGATTGCAATAACATCGCACTACTTCTCGCACGGGATAAGCCGCCGCACCACCATTGCACTCACGAGCTCTCTCATTACCCTCGGCCTTGGATCGCTTCTGGCGATCTTTTTTACTTCGCTTGCTCGATTAAACGGATTGGGAAGCGAAGAAGCTGTTATGCTCTTCAATGACCCAAGCCTTTCAATCAACTTCTCCGGGCTCCTCCTCGGGGGCATCCTCCTCGGAACACTCGGCGTTCTTGATGATATAACGACCGCGCAAACAAGTGTGGTCGAAGAGCTCGCAAGCGCCAATGCCGAACTGCCCCGCAGCGAACTGATCCGAAGAGCCCTCCGTGTGGGGCGCGGCCATATTGCCTCTCTCGTCAATACGCTCGCGCTCGCCTATGTCGGCGCTGCCCTGCCGCTCTTTCTCCTTTTCGGACTCCGAAGCGAGGTCCCGCTCTGGATCACACTCAATGACCAGTTCATTGTTGAAGAAGTCATCCGAACACTTGTCGGCAGTAGCGCGCTCATCCTCGCAGTTCCAATTGCAACAACCTTAGCCGCCCGTTTTCTCGCTCCCCATCCAGGATCGACGAATACGCAGCGCTAGCTCGGCCTTTCGCGTTTTTCCTCTGCCGGATAGAAGCAAGGGCCGATTTTTTGTCCAAGCCAAAAGGAAAACGAGCCAACCGCAAGCCCAGCTAAGATATCCAGAATGTAATGCTGTTTCAAGAGAAGCGTCGCTGCGATAATACTTGCAGCTGCAAGGCAAAAAACCACTTTCCAGAGACCCCGAACGATCGGGTAGGTCGACAAGAGAAGAATTGTTGTCGTTAATGTATGACCTGAGGGGAAAGCGTTGAAGCGCCGATCGCTACTATATATCCACTTTAGGATGCGGGTAAACCCGTCGGTCACCTCAAGGTCTGGCCGCGGCACCGTCGTTTGGAAAGCCAAATAGACAATGTAGGAGAGGCCGCACGCAATGGTAAATGAGGCGACGAGGCGCAGAAAGAGCTTCGGGCGCCACACAATCGCCCAGCCCATTAAGCCCGCACCCCAGGCAAAAAACACAAACACATAGGGAATAACGAAGGCTGGCACAAGAGGAATAAACTCGTCGAGTGGGGTCTTCAACTGATGGACTGCGCCCCAAGCCCAGTTAATTGGAAAGTAGAGCGAGAAGAGACCCATAATCCACACAAAAGCGGCAAATCGCCCGATTGGGCGACTCAGATCAAGGAGTACATTTGGCGATCGTTCCCCCATGCTCATGTTACGCTCCGTAACGGCGCTGACGGCGAACAAACTCGGCGAGCGCTTTCCGGAAATCAGCCGGCTGAAAATCTGGCCACAGCTTCTCGCTAAAGTAGAGCTCGCTGTACTCAGACTGCCAAAGTAAAAAACCCGAAAGCCGCTGCTCACCGGAAGTTCGAACGATCAAGTCCGGCTCAGGGAGGTCGGACTGGTAGAGGCGGGCTGAAATCGCGCGGGCATCGATCCGTCCGGCCGGAGTATTCGCTCGAACAAGAGAACGAACTGCATCAATAAGTTCGTTTCTTCCTCCGTAGTTCAAGCAGAGATGAACAATCCCACGGCGATTTTTTTTCGTTGCCTGAACCGCGGACGCGACAATCTCCTGAAGTCGCTTCGGAAACTCGTCGACTCTCCCGGAGATGCGAAGTTGGATGCCTTGCCGTTGTAACTTTTCAAGCCGTTTCGTAAACACGTCCTCAAGCAAACGGAAAAGATAGCGCACCTCGGTCTTCGTCCGATGCCAATTTTCGCTTGAGAAGGTATAAAAGGTAAGGACCTCAACGCCCTGCGCGAGCGCCTCATCGCAAATACGCTCAAAAGCTTCGACGCCATGTTTATGACCGAGAACCGATGGGAGATGGTTTCGTCGAGCCCAGCGGCGGTTGCCGTCTGGGATAATCGCAACGTGGCGCGGGACGTTCTTCTTCGTCATTCAGTCTTTACTCCAAGAATGAAGTGCGATACCTCTCGTAAACGTCCGCGGGCAGCCGAACGAAGCGCCGCCGGTGAGGCTAGGGCGCGGATGCCCCGCTGGACAAAGTGCGCCGCTTCGGCGCGGACCATTTTCTCAACCTTCGCCTCATGAACATAGCGCGTCAAACGCCGAAGGGCAAGAGGTGTTTTCGGGACTTTCCGAAGAAGCGCGTCAAAGCGACGGCGTTCTGACGGGCGAAGAAGTTTTCGCGTTGCAATCACAACGGCAGTCCCCTTACCCTCGTCGAGATCATTTGAGGAACGCGCTCCCTGCTTCAGCGCGAGAACGTCATCTAAATCATCAATCCATTGATAGGCCATTCCAACGGATTCCCCGTAGGCTGACAGCGCGCGAATTGTCGTTTCTGAGGCTCCCGCTAAATACGCCCCGGCGCAAAGGGGGCCAACAAAGGTATAGGAGGCTGTTTTTCGCCGAGCGATTGCCTCGACGCGTTCGCGAGTTAACGAAATCTCGCTAACGGGTAGAACGTCGAGGTACTGCCCTCCAACGCAGGTCTCATGCGTCGTTAAAAGAACGCGAAGCGCGCGCAATCGTCGCTCCGCCGGAAATGGAGACTCGCTTACTAATCGCATCGCCCAACTAAAGGCGAGATCCCCGATCAATAGGGCAAGGCTGTTGCTCAAACGACGTCGCTCTAACACCGGCACGGTCAATTGCGCCCGAAGAGCGGCGTGCACGGTCGGTCCGCCGCGCCGAACCTCGTCCCGATCAATAATATCATCATGAATGAGCAGGTAGGTCTGAATGAGCTCTACGGCGGCTGCTACGTCAATAAGGCCCTGCGGCACGCGAGCGGACCGCGATTCATAGCCAAGACGGACAAGGTAGGCCCGAACCCGTTTACTCGCTGCACGAAGGGTAAATTCACGGAGGAGCCGAATAGCAGACTTCACCTCTGGAGTCCCGATCGGAAGTTGGCTTGGGTACTCTTGAAATACCCGTTCAAGTCGACGCTCTACCTGTCTCTTCCAGTCGGCAATCTCCGTTTGTAACGCCGGTCTTCGACCACGAAAAACTCCCGCGTAAACCTGCTTCATACGCTCTAGCCTAGCGGTTTTTCCCCTTTTCGGCAAGTCGAGTACTTGACACATGCAACTAAGTTGCATTATGTTTACTCCATGCCTAACGCGAACTTGTTACACAGCATCCAACAAAAGGGCCTCCGGATAACCCGTGTTCGAATCGGCCTCTCAAAGGTCCTGGATCGAGCCTCAGCTCCCCTCTCGGCGTCTGAGGTGGGAATACGACTCGCGCGCGTTGGCCTGCAGCCAAATAAAACCACTGTCTATCGAGAACTTGAACATCTCGAAGCGGAGGGCCTCCTTGAAGCTATCGACTTTGGGGATGGAATCCGCCGCTTTGAGCTTCGCGGGAACCACCATCACCACCTCGTCTGCCTTCGGTGTAAAACGGTTCAAGACGTCCAACTTGAGCGCGACCTCGGCGAAGAGGAGGGGCGCATCCGAAAACACTATCAATTTATCACTCAACGGCACGCCCTCGAGTTCTACGGGGTTTGCGTCCGCTGTACCTAAGGATTCCTATGTCAACACTCACTATTATTGCCATCACCACCGGCGTCAGTCTCCTCGGCCTTCTTGGCGGACTTATCCTCATCCTCAACGAATGGCGGATAAAGCGCTGGTCAATCTATCTGATGAGTTTCGCCGCCGGGAGTATTCTCGGGGCTAGCTTCCTTGAGTTATTCCCCGAGGCCCTCGAACACGCCGGAGACAACACCGGCCCAGTATTCGTTGGAACGCTTATTGGAGTTCTCACCTTCTTCACCCTTGAAAAGCTTTTAGTCTGGCACCACCACTCGCACCAGCACGGCGAGGAGACGCACGAAGAGCAACCGCATTCCAATCTGACCAGCGTTCGCCCGCTTGTTATCTTCGGGGACGCCATCCATAACCTTCTCGACGGCGCTATTATCGCCCTGGCCTTCTTAACCGACCCAGGCTTAGGAGTTATTACCTCCTTGGCCGTCGTTGCCCACGAAATCCCACAGGAAATTGGTGATTTCAGCATCCTCATCCATAGTGGCATGGCACGATCAAAGGTGCTCCTCTGGAACTTCCTCGGAGCGCTCGTAAGCCCCTTAGGCGCTCTACTCGTTCTCTTAAACGCTCAACTCGTCGAACGAATTGAAGTACCCCTACTCGCCTTTGTTATCGGGAACTTCATCTACATCGCTCTAGCCGACCTTGTACCAACAATCCAGCATGAACGTAAAATCGGCCGAAGCATTCTCCAGCTCGTCCTCATTATCCTCGGCGTAGTGGTTGTTTGGCAGCTTGGAGCACTCCTTCCTCACAAATAAATTTGATAAACACAAGGAAGCTTGTCTGGTCGGGGTGCGGGGACTCGAACCCCGGGCCTCATCGTCCCGAACGATGCGCGCTACCAACTGCGCTACACCCCGGCCAGGCAAGCCTCCAATTCTTCAGGTTCAAGAAAACGCAGGCAGTGTACGCCCTTGCTCATCCTTCGTCAACCGTAGAGACCTAAAAGAGAAAGGTCTTCGCGATGGTTTCGAAATCAGCCGACGAACCGTCGCCAAGTACCGCGTCTGAGCGAAGAACGAATACGTAATTCCCATACTCAACCCGATACCCCTTTTTTACGCCATCGATCGTGAGAATATTCGCAGTAACGTTTCCCAGCTCAACAGTGTCATCCGTAACAGCGTACCCACGGTCTGTAAATACTCCTGCCGCCCCTTCTTTCGGAAAGACATCAATCGCGATAATCACTCCCTCTCCGCTTTCCAGAGTCCACCCGCTATAGAGCTGCTCGGCAGTATTACTTGTCGAGGTCGTTATAAGGCTTCGGTCGGGATCAGCGTAGCGAACAGAATATCCAAACTGAGGATTGGCATATAGGACTTCGCTATCGGCAACAACCGTGTTGGTGTTCGAAGATCCCGAATCGCTGTTCGTAACGCTGTTTGTATTCGTCGCTGAGGTGTTCGATGTCTGATTCACCGCGTTGGTGTTGCCATTTTCATCCCCAGTCAAACGATCGCGCCAAAGGATAAAGACGACCGTTAACACAATCAAGATGAGCACCACGAGGGCAATAACCACCCAGGTCAAAGGGCGGGATGGTTGAGACTGGCCTTGTGTTTCATTCATGGGGGTTACGTTAGCGATTTCGCTGTCATGGTACCAAATACCAGTCGACCCGTCTACTCAAGCTCTGGCTGAAGCCACTGCTCGGTTCGAATGCGTTCACGTTCTATTCCGAGTTCGCGGAGGTACTGAATCATGGCAAAAACGAAGGCTGGCGAGCCGCACACAAAGACCTCGAGAGATTTATGGACAGGAAGCTGTGTCGCAAGGGTCTGTTTGTCAATCCGTCCTACCCGGCCTAACCAGTCGACTTCAGTGCTTGGACGAGTGACTGTTGGCACGTAGGTCAACCCTTCCATGTTTTCCGAAATCTGCTCGAGCTCAGAGCGGAAGATAATCTCCGAGGGGCTCTGGACGCTATAGAGCAAGGTAATGGGTGGAAGGCGTGAATGGCGCTTGAGCGACCGGAGCATAGACCGAAGCGGCGCAATTCCCGATCCTCCGGCCACCATAAGGACGGGGCCCGAGAGTTCGTCCGGAAGAGTGAATCGACCGCGAGGACCATTGAGTCTCAACAGCGATCCCAGCGGAAGCTCATGAAGCGCCGTCGTCATCTTCCCAGTTCGTTCGATTGTGAGTTCAACGAAAGGGTCGCTGGGCGCTGAGGAAAATGAAAAAGCCCGGGCGGGAATATCTGAGCCTGGTATCGATACCAGCGCAAAGGTGCCAGCGCGGTAGCTGTACTCCTCCGTGCCCTTTGGAACTAGCCGAAGAGTGCACACGCTCGGCGTTTCGATCACGCGTTCAACAAGCTTGAAATCCTGAATCATGGACGGGAGGAACGAAGCCCGAGAGCAGTCGCGAGAAAAAGCAAACCCAAGAGTCCGACAATCATAAAGAAAAACGGCAGCGGAACAAAGGAGCTGACAGCGGCGGCCGAAAGCGGACCGAGAATCAATGCTAAGCCGCTTGAGGTTCGCCATACGCTAATCCGTTCGACGTCATCATCCCCTACTCTCCGAAAGAACGCAGCGGCCTGAGTTCGTTCGATGAGGCTTGATCCAATAATCCCAAGAACAAGCGCTCCAATGAGCCAGGCAAGCGACGCGAGAACGCTAAAGGAAAATGAAGCAAGAACCATCAAGCCAAACCCAGTAACGATAAACACTTTTTCTCCATATTTGCGGTCAGCAAGGCGTCCAACAGGATATTCAAATAAGACCCAGGGTAAAGCACTTGGTCCATAGACAATTCCCAGCGAACCAAGCGAGAGACCTCGATCGACGAGAAGAAGCGGAACAAAATTCCAGGCCGCATACAAAAAACTTAAACCAAATGATACAACATATAACTTTCTCAACTCCTGATCCTTCATGTATGAACGTAATGAAGCGAAAAAAGACTGATGCGGTTGCATCACACGCTCGACGTCATGCGGTCGAGCCTCGATAAAGAGAATGAATCCGAGAAGTGTCGCAATCCCGCAAGCAAGAAAGGTCGCTGAAAGGCCGAACTCAACAACGACAGCCGAACCGATGATCGGTCCGAGCAGCCAGCCCAAATTTCCAAAGACTCCTAATTTCCCTTCGTTCCCGGCCAAGCTCGATTGCTCTGAATAGTGCTTTACGTAGAGGTCGATATTAAAGAGCACCAGGGTCAATAGGAAGGCGTAGAGAGAGAAGAGCACAATGATCCCGGAAATATGGCTGACAAAACCGAGAACGCCAATCGCAACACTTGCCCCGGCGAGAGCATACCCAAGAGAGCGCCGTTCGTGCAGCCGCTCGATTATGCTCGCCCCGAAAATATTCGCCAAAACGGTCACCGCGTAGATCCCCGCGAGGATGACTCCGACCAGCTCAATCGAAACAAAGCCGCCGAAATACACCGCTAAAAAGGGGGTAATCATCCCGTACCCAAGCTGCGTCAAAAGCGTAAGAACGTAGATGAGCGCTAAGGGCCGGTCGCGGCGAATTCGGAATCGGAGATGAAAGCGTGGCACGCGCTTATTGTACGTTGCCTAAAAAAAGCGGGCAAGCAGGCTAATGGTCGGCCTCAACTCCAGGATTCTGGTCAGAGAAACACCCGTCATCGATCAAACAATCAGGCAGCTCAGTGCTCATTCGATCAGTCACATCAATGAAACGATACGGCTGTCTCTTATCGGGATATATATATGTCGTATCCGGCCTCCAAGGCAAATCGGCCCCAAACAGAAGTCGAAAAACCTCCCGAAATGTATTCACGGGTGTATGGGGAATTCTTCCCTGAGCTCGATACTTCTCTGGAAGGTACCATGCATTCAAAATGCCTGTTTTGAGTCGAAGCTCCTCATCGGTCGCATCGGACCAGCTTAAACTATACTCATCTCCATTGTCGTTATAACGAGCCGGATACGGACCTTCATCAGCCTGGAGAATAATCAACGGGGGTTCCGGGGAGGCAGCAATCAAGCGATCTACAAGCTCGACGATGCGAGTATTTGCGTACTGTATTTGATTTCGATAGTTCACTATTCCGCCCCTCTTTGCACCTTCGGAAATTGAAACCTCAGTTCCATCAGCATTAAAAACATATGGACGGTGAGGAAGTAGCATGTGGGCGAAGGTAAATGTCGGCTCAGGATCCTTCGGAATTTGTTCCAAAGCAGAAAATTGATATTTCGCCTGAGCGGCATGAACCGTTCGACGAAAGAGATCATGAAAACCAAACTGAGAAAGATGAAAGCGATCAGTTAAGAAAGGAAAAACTGAATTCTCGTAAAGCATGATAGAAAAATCTGATACGGTCGTCAGCGTAAGGTTGATATCGGCTATCGGACTCGTGCGCGTGGGTGTCCACCAAGAACCAACATGGATATACTGATACCCTTGGGATTGAAATGCCCTGGCTACTGCAGACTGACCTAATTTTTCATAGAGCGGCTCGGCCGGCGCATTACCTGTTCCGTATTGCTCTACTAAATCGTTATGAAAATCGAAGTTTAGCGTTGAAGCTAGTGATAGAAGCGTAATCGGATAATTCGAGCGACTCGTCGGATCAACTTGAAATCCCCGCTCCGTTAATGCATCGAGGAAAGGCGTATTATCTAGCCCAACGTACCGCTGAAGATTCGGCTCATTAGCATAGCGATCAAAAATGAGAAAATAAACATCCGGTAGATTCTCCGCCGCCTTGGAGGTCGGCGGTACGACGAGATGGAGATCAAATGGATTCACGGCTCTATGGTCTTTATTGAGCTGCTGCCAAATAACCCGAATACCAGACATCAACACAAGGACAAGACCCATGCCAAGAATCACCTGAAAAGCCAGTTTACCAAAACGCGAGTGCATCGCTAACCATGACGCTCCGAACAATCCAATACACCACACAACAAAAGAAAGATCCTTTCCTATCGGAAGACGAAATGCGTCTGCGAGATGTTGAAAAGAAAATGACAATAATAGTAATACCGAAACTATCACTGCTGCAGCCTTTGGTTTTTTTGTTATCGCGGCTATAAACAACCAGACAAGAATCCCGAGCGCGCTAAGAAAAGCAACTGGGTGCGCCAGCATTTCAGGACGGGCTTCTTCGGGATTTTGAGCGAGTAGCGTGAGGGCCGGGAAGGCGGCGAAAGACACTATGGGAAGGAGCGCTAGAATACCTGAGCGAATTCGCCTCATCGTCGTTCAAAGAAATACAAGCGTCGTTCAGACTCCGGCAGCGTCTCGGCCGCTCGTATGCGAAACAACATTGCAAAAGCACGCTCAAATCCCTCAATCGTATACTCAGGGAAAATATCAGGCCGGGAACGGAAGAGTTTTTGGACTTGCGAATCGGTCTTCGGAACAAACTCAACAATCGCAAAGTCTCCCAACCGGGCAAAAAGCCGGGCTATTGCATCAAGCGGAGTATTATTACTAATCGCCAGATGGTGAATAAGCGCAAGTCCGAGGACAAGCTGTGAAGGGGCTCGTTCAAGAAAGGATTGCCGTTCCTCGTTCCCCCACCCAAGCGCCGGACTCGGATTAACAACATCAACGACAAGAGGAAGAATCAACTCACCCTCTAGACCGCGTACGAGGCGCTCAACAGCCGCCGGATCGTTATCAACCGCTACAACTGATCGGCCCAACCGAGTAACAGCTCGGCTGTACACGCCCGTATTTGCTCCAAGGTCAAGGACTCGTCCACTTGGTAGCGTTCCTGCCCACTCCTGAACCAGACGCTCTTTCGCTTGGGCGGCAATATCAGAGTAATTCGTATGGTCGTAATACTCTGCCCATTCAGTCCCCCGTGGCTCCCACCGCAAACGCTCAACGGTTTCTCGCAGGTGGTTGAGCAAGGCCCGCAGGTGAGATGGAGCGATCCGCACTTCACGTCCCGAACCAGACGACGCGAGTACTCGCTGATTCCGAGCATGAAAATGAATGTGGGCAAGAAGGCCAGTCGACAACCTTGTTCGCCAGGGCAAAAGCCGGCTCGCTTCATCGAGTGGGACGCCATCAAGATGGACACGAAGAAGCTGGCTGAGTCGAATATCTCGATACGCCATGAGCGCGAGCGGGGCGAGAAAATGTTCACAAAACTGACGATACGCAACCCATGGGTGTCCTGGTTCAGCGGACACGACTGATACGTGGTCAATGAGAACTGGCCGATTCCCAAAAAACTGTACATTATAGGCACTCGCGTCTTTCAAGCTTGCGCCCTGCTCAATCAGCCAGCGTTGAGTGTCGATCGTTAGTAGGGCGGCTTGCTTGAGTTGCGTAAACGACCATTCGTAGGGATAGGAAATGAAGGGAACGAGCGTTGGTCGAATCACTCGAGCCGCCTGTCCGGGTTCTAACGGCGCCTCGTCGACTGCCTCGAAGGGAAGGAGGAATCCTCGCTTAGCCGCTTCTTGGAAAATTCCTCGCCCCTCAAGCGCATCAAAATCCGCAGCTCCCAGCCGGTTAATCTGTCGATAGAGAACCCCGTTGCGCCGAAACACAAAACCGCTCGGATCACGAAACGAGCTCGGTTCGCGAAAACCCGAGGAATCCACAGCTATTGCTTAGGCCGCTTCGAAACCCTCGACCGAAGCCAGTCGAGGCTGCGTCGGAGAGAGGACCGAAACGCAACAAGGCCGCCGACGATCGAGGCGACAACAACCTGGGTAAGAAAGCTCCCACTCCCCGGATCAAGATAGGCGTAGCTTGGCGCAGCAACAACAAGTCCCACAATTGTAACTGCAGTAATTTTTTCAACCCGTTGGGAAATTCTCATGCCCCTATATTCTATCAGGATATTCTAAAAATTGCACCACGAAGCTCAGGTGAGGAATCGCCATCCAGTTGGGAACGCTACTTGCGGACCAAAGGGGCAAGCTTTATGCTGAAGATACGGAAATGAATAAACCCACATCTCTCAAAATAAGCCTGTACATAAGCGCTTTAGTGGCGGCTTTCGTCCTGTTGGCTTTTCGTCCGAGTTCGGCTGCGACCTGCCCAGCCGCGCCCTTTAAAACCGCTCCGATGCGGAACGCCGATTTTACAAATATCCTGCCGCTCGGAAATTTCAACCCCCCAGACCACACCATTCCGACCGACCACGTTTACTTCATGTTGGAACAAGACGAAAACGGGAACACAGAAGCTAAAAACGTCTACGCCCCGGGGACAATAACCGTAACCTCAGTCAGTTCGACAACGTACTATCAGGATACAACCGTGCTCGCGAGGGACTACTCCTTCACCTTCGGAGTCTGCGATCAGCTCACTGGCCGTTTTGGCCATCTTTCAAGCCTCACGGAAACACTCAAGGCAAAGTTAAAAAATTGGGACTCTTGCCAAACCTATGAATCAAACGCGGTTGGCAATAAGGTTAAAACCTGCTCGAAGCAAGTAGCGATCGAGATGAAGAATGGGATAAAAATCGGGACAGTGGGAGGAAGAGTTTCCCACGCGCTCGACCTTTGGACCTTCGATACCCGCGTTAATCTGCGATCCAAATTCGCCAACCCGAACCGATATCCCAATACGGATTTATTTAAAACGACTTGTCCGATTAAATACTTCACGACAACGGTGAGAAACCGATTGACCGCTAAGCTCGGCGATCTCGGCGCCCCGCGGACAAAGGCTCCGCTCTGTGGAACCCTTACACCGGATAAGGCCGGGACCTTGCGCGGGAATTGGTTCTACGGGAACGCGCAAGACAACCCGGCCGGATGGAAAAAAGAACTCACGCTCGGGTACGATAACCGAGACGGACGAACTGGGATTCTCTCGATCGGCGGAATTGTAGCATCTGCTCGTACCGTTCGATTCTCCCCGCGGCAATCTGGCACCTTCAACCGTGCTTTTGAAACAATCACCCCGAGCACCACAAAATACTGCTACCAAGATCAGGAGAATTCAAACGTCCACTTCCTCATCCGACTCGTTGATAGCCGGACCCTTAGAATTGAAAAACAACAAGGGCCCTGTCAAACACCCTACACCTTCAACAATCCAAAAACCTACCGCCGCTAAAGGTTCAACACAAAACATGCCTAACGGCATGTTTTGCTTTAGTCGTATCTTTTTACTTTGCGATAGGAGCTCCCACGGTCTGTGGGGTACCTGATACCTGACGATACACTGCAACGGTGGCCAACCAGACAACAGGCAACGCGACAAACACCCCAACGCCAAATACAATAGCGCCCAAAATCATAATGCCAAGCATCGTTAGTCCAAAGCCGAAAAGAGGTAATTTCTTGCCTTTTGTCAGCCTCGTACTCTCACTCATTGCCTCGCTAATACCCAAGTTCCGATCGACAATCAGCTGGACCACGAAGGCGAAACGAAGCGCAAAATAAATCCCAGGGACAATCAATAACACGAGGCCGATCCCAACAATAATTCCGACGAGCAGGGTTGCCCCAAGGACGCGCCAAAAATACCTAAACTGCGTAAAGAGATCGCTTAAGGGGAGCTTCTTCCCTTGCTGATAGCTCAACACAAGAGCGGTTGTCCCGCAGGTCATCCACGTCGAAAGGAAGACACTTAAAATGCTCCACTGACTTTTTCCATCCTCCCAGTCAACAGTAAGATTGCTAATAATGCCAGACAGCACCGCGAGCCCGACAAAATACCAGAAGTCCTTTTTTACAGTCGCCCAGCCGTATTGAACCGCTTGGTTGATTTGAACAGTTGTCCCTTCCATAGCATGACCTTTCAAATAGAAAATAACGAAGGAAGTATACCAAAAAAACGCCAAACGTGCACCCCTTCGGCCTACGCTCCGGACGGAAATCGTCGAGCCCACCTCGACTCATGGCAAATGACCACTCAATACGTCTCGGATCAGCTTTTTCCGACACAGACTGACCAACCTCTGACTGAGAATAATTCCAAATTTCAAGAGACTCTACTCCGCCAGTACGTTACACCAAATCTTTGTTTAGATCATACGAAGAGCGCACTATCCGAAAACGTATCTTCGGATATTCCGGCTGCTTCAATACGTCAGAGTTCAACCGCCCGAAGCCGTGACCTCGGACTGTATCGTTTACTATCCGTAGAAAGTATATCAAATTTTCGTGAGTAAAAGAATAGGCCCCGTTTCGCGCTCTCCCTCTCGACAAGCTCGAGGAAAAGTTTGAAACGGGGCCGGACGACCAAGAGATCATCATGTGGCAGGGGGTGATGAAGACTATAGGAACTACTGTAGCACGGTCTTCTGATTTGGTTTTATTACCGAAATGAAGTGAAATTTGCAGCGTTCCGCGTCCAGAGACAAACTGAACCAGTACAATTCCTAAAAGAGGGCGGCGTGACCGGGAAATGGAAGCCTCTCGTGAACCTAAAGAGTCGATTGGTCTAGCAGGACAAGCGAATATCCGTATCGTAAGGGAAGGTCAGTATCACCTCTGCGTAACCGCATCCGGGCCTGAGCGCTTGCGGCGCCGTAATACGAACAACCATACCAGCACGAGGGCTACGGCACCGATCACCGCAAGGAGGCCTAGCAAGGGTATGCCTGAACTCTCCACTGAAGATTCGGTAACGAAACGTTCCTGAACAGTGATTGAGAGAGCGTCACTTGGAATACCTGTCGCTACTAAGGCCTGCTCGAGTATAGGGATATCCTCTGAAGATTCTACGCCAATTTCAATATAGTTGTTCTTCTTATCAATGCCCGTTACCGTGATAAAAGGATGCGAGTAGATCGTATCGCGCGAATTGGTGTACCACGTATTCAGATCATTAAACCCTTACCGGACAGTATCTAACACGATATCTGGCCTGCTGTCA
>CAZWTD010000001.1:40035-86091 GCA_964637345.1 uncultured Gammaproteobacteria bacterium | reverse complement strand
AAAGATCAGTAGGACGGAGTCATCACGTAGGTGACCCACCTGCCGGCGATACTTTTCGGGGCCACGGCGCATTCGGCCTTGGTCCCAAGGAGCATGATCTCGGCCATCGCCCGGATGAAATCCCAGGCGAGCAGGCTGGCCACGACCGGGATCGAAACGATGAGAACGACTAGGCGAATTCCAAATTCCAACATGACTACCCCCAATGTTCTGTGTTTTCGATACCCCGACACTACATCAGGGCCCTCCCGCAACACAGCACCTCGGGGTGCTGGGCTCTGGGAGAAGGAAATTGTCAATGGTCAGTCTGGAATAGGAACACGGTCGAGGCATCTTGTGATTCTATAACCCACAGCAGATGCTGGGGACCATAGGATACCTCGACCGTGTCCCCCTCATGTCTTCAGGCGAGTCTGGAGGTGAGAACGGGACAAGGTTTTGAACCGAAGTTCACCTCGTCCATCGGCTTCTTCAGAAAGCAGTGCGTTTTCACCCACCGCCATCAGCTCCACCGATGTGCTCTCAAGCCTGCCAAGGCCTTTCGACCTTGGACCCCTCCATACTCGCCTGGCATTCCGACTTGGAATGAACCCCCCTGATCAATCGTCAAACAGGCTACGATAGCATACCCTTGCAAAATTGTCAAGGGGTAATGGAAAGGAAATGGCTAATATAAGAGAAAAAACTTACTCACCTGTCATGCTGAGCCATGCGAAGCATCTATTGGATCCCTCGCAAAGCTCGGGATGACAAATAGAAATACACAGCTAGACCTTTAGAGATCTTGTGTCCGTAGGGTCCTTACTTCCCTTTGCGCTTCAGAGCCGCCTTCATAAAAGCAGCAAACATGGGGTGAGGACGCGTTGGGCGAGTCAGGAACTCCGGATGGAACTGCACGCCGGCGAAGAAGGGATGGTCCGGCAGCTCGATGATTTCCGCTAAATTCTTTTCCGGGTACACGCCGGAGACGACCAGGCCAGCTTTCTCGAGCTGAGGACGATACTTATTATTCAGCTCGTAGCGATGGCGATGGCGTTCGGAAATCGTTCGAGTACCGTAAGCCTCGGCCGCCAAGGTCTTTGGCTTCAAACGGCAAGGATAAGCTCCGAGCCGCATCGACCCGCCGAAGTCGCGCTTCGCAAGAAGCTCACGCTGTTCGGGAAGAATGTCGATGACCGGATGTGTTGTTTTTGGATTAATCTCCGTCGTGTTCGCATCTTTCCATCCCAACACATGGCGAGCGAATTCAACCACAGCGAGCTGCATGCCGTAGCACAATCCCAGATACGGAATATTGTGGGTTCGCGCGTACTGAATGGCCGCAATTTTTCCTTCAACTCCCCTACTCCCAAATCCCCCTGGAACAATAAGCCCGTCGACGTTCGACAGCTCTTTCAGTCGTTTCGGATCTCGTTCAAAGACCTCTGATTCAATCCACACAATTTCCGGCTTCGCATTCACGGCCCAGGCTGCGTGCTTAATCGACTCGAGTACAGAAATATAGGCGTCGAGCAACGTGAAGTCCCCGCTTTCAAAGTATTTTCCGGCAATACCGATCCGAATTGTTCGCTTTGGGTGGTGAATCTTCCGAACAAGGGCCCGCCAGTCATCAAGCTTCGTTTTCTTCGGCTTCAGTCCGAAATTAGCGAGAAGCTTGTCGCCGAGACGCTCGCGTTCAAAGTTCAACGGGACTTCATAAATAGAATTCACGTCCGGGGCGGAAATGATATCATCGGCCGGCACGCCGGTGTTCATCGCGATCCGTTCCCGGCGCGGGCGATCCAGCGGATGAGTTCCGCGGGCCAAGATGAAGTGCGGCTGGATTCCTGCCGAATTGAGCGTGCGCACCGCGTATTGCGTCGGTTTCGTCTTCATCTCTCCCAAGTTCGACGGAATTGGCAGATAGCTTACAAGAATATATTGGACATCCCCGGGGCACATGAGGTTCAGCATGCGCGCCGCTTCAAGGAAAAGTAAATTCTGATACTCCCCAACGGTTCCACCAATTTCAATAAGGACAATGTCCGCCTTGTTCTTACGGGCCGCCTCTTTAATCCGTCGAATCACCTCGTTCGGAACGTGCGGAACAACTTCAACCTGCTTCCCGCCAAAGACAAGATTCCGCTCGGCCTGGATCAGGGAAAGATATACCGAACCGGTTGTCATGTAATTCGTTGCCGTCAATTCAACGTCGAGAAAGCGTTCGTAGTTACCGACGTCCTGGTCCGTCTCCATCCCGTCTTTTGTGACAAAAACCTCACCGTGTTCCGTCGGGTTCATTGTTCCGGCGTCGACGTTCACGTAAGGATCAATTTTAATCGACGTGACGGTAAAGCCCTTCCGTTGCAGAAGAAGACCAATCGTTGACGTTGCAACACCCTTTCCCAGGCCGGACAGAACTCCACCCATCACAAAAATATACCGGGGCCGCTTCGGGTTGAGTTTCTTTGCGCGGGTCGTCATGGACTTGGGTCAAGGTGAAGAATAAAATGGACTGTTTGATGATTCGGGAAATGCCAGGCCAAACGGTGCTCGCCGAGGGTTTTGAGAACTGCCGGCTCGAGTGTCGCGCTCTCAGGCACGGACAACTTCAGGCGGTTGCTAATCTCTTGGCGAATCTGTGAGACACTCACGCTCCCATAGAGACGGCCTTCCGCATTCGCTGAAACGGAAAGCCGAAGCTCAACCTGCCCGAGTTTTTGCATGAGTTCCTGAAGATCGGCCTCAACCGCAGCGCGGCGTTGCGAGACGGCCGCTTCGTCACGCTTGACCTTCGCAATACGATCCGGCGTTGCCTCAACAGCAAGCTGCTGGGGAAACAAAAAATTGCGGACGTAGCCAGGTCGCGCCGTCTTGATCTCGCCGGCCCGTCCGAACCCTGGTACATCGCGAATCAGCAACACATTCATGATTGGTAATCTCCGGAAGGATTCTAGCACAAAAAACCCGATGTCGGGAAGGCGCCCTCAAGCCATGCTCCTTAGGACGCTGGAACAGCCGCCCGCAGCGCTTCAAGCGCCCGGTCGAGCTGCGTATCCCCTTCCGTCGAACCTGAAACCGCAATATCAGGAGCGAGACCGCTCTGGTCAATCGATTGCCCGGATGGCGTCAGCCAGCGAGCAACAGTGAGCTTCATGCTCGCCCCATTTGCGAGATCAAGGAAATTTTGAACTGAACCCTTGCCAAAGGTCTTTCCACCGATAAGCTGGATTTGGCGACCATCGCGAAGCGCCCCGGCTAAAATTTCCGCTGCGGATGCGGTCCCCTCGTTGACCAACACCACAATCGGCAGATGGACTAATTCCCCTTTTCCGGTTGTTGAGAGCGTCTCGCGACTCCCACGACGTTCTTCAAGAAGAACTGGCGACGATTCAGGAAGAAAAAGTCCAGCGACGTCGACAGCCGATTGGAGGAAGCCCCCAGGATTATTTCGAAGATCGAGCACCAGCGCCGCCGGAGGACGGACTAAGAGATCGTTTACCTCTGAACGAAGTTCAGACGACGTTGCATCAGTAAAATGCGCAAGGGTAATGAGGCCCGCTTCTTGCCCTTCGCGTAGCGGTACGCGGGTCACGGCGACGCTGCGCACCTGAATAACGTCGCGCGTTACAACCACGGTTCGCTCGGCACTTTCTCCGGTTCGAATGAAAAGCGACACGGTCGTCCCCTTCTCTCCCCGCATACGATCAACCGCATCATCGAGTGTCATTCCTACGGTTGTCGTTCCATCAATCGCGAGGATAAGGTCTCCTGAACGCAAGCCCGCTTGTTCGGCTGGAGAACCGGGAAGCGGGGCGATCACAACAAGCTGCGATTCTTTGTAACCGATTTCAGCTCCAATGCCCTCAAAGTTTCCTTGAATTTGCGACTTAAAATCTTTCGACGCCTCTGGACTAAAATAGACGGAATAGGGATCATTCAAGCCGCTTACGAGTCCTGATGTTGCGCCCTCGAGAAGCGCGTCGCTCGCAACTGGCTGAGTAACATACTGACCCGTAATTGTCCGCCACACTTCTTCAAAGACCTTCAGTTGCGTCGCAGAACCGCCAAGATGGGTTGTTCGTTCGATAAAGGCGTTGAGGGTTACCAGCGAAGCATCTCCCCGCATCCACCAGCCGACCCAGAGCCCAAGAAGAAAAATAACGACAACGCCAACTGCGCGCCGGCTGGCCGGCGGCTGAGGAGGAGTTGGAATGGCGCTTGAGGATAATTCCATTACCTACTCAAGTCGTTTGAGGTCAGCGCCGAGCGCTCGGAGTCGTTCATCAATTCGCTCGTATCCGCGATCAATATGGCTCACGTTATCAATCGTGCTTGTCCCCCGGGCAATCATTGCCGCAATCACTAAGGCGATTCCGGCGCGAATATCAGGGCTCTCCAATTTTTTCCCAACAAGCTGCGAAGGGCCCTCAACGATAACGCGGTAGGGATCGGCCATAATAATCTGCGCCCCCATGGTATTCAGTCGATCCGTATAGAAGAGCCGGCCTTCGTAAATCACCTCATGAACAATGCTCATTCCTTTCGCCTGGGTCAGAAGAACAGTAAAAGGCGCTTGAAGGTCAGTCGGGAAACCCGGATACTCGCGCGTTCGAACATCGGCTCCCCGGAGCTCGCGTGCACGACGAACCCGCACAGTTGAATCTTCGATCGTAAAATCCCCGCCAACTCGCTTCAAGAGCTCCCAAAAAGTATCGAGGTGCTTTGGCTCACAGTCGGTAATCGTCAGCTCGTCGGCTAACAATGTCCCAAGCACGGCAAAAGTTCCGGCCTCAATTCGATCTGGCAATATGCGCACACGACCGCCTCCGAGTTCGGAAACCCCATGTATCGTCATTGTGTGCTGGCCGATTCCTTCAATCTTTGCACCAACGGACTGGAGCCACTGCGCCAAGGCGGCAACTTCCGGTTCCATTGCGGCGTTCACGATGGTTGTAGTCCCGTTCGCTAAGGTAGCTCCGAGGAGGAGGCTTTCCGTTGCCATGTGAGACACGAAGGGAAAAACGAAGCGGCTTCCGCGCAAACCATCGGGCGCCGAAACCACAAAGCTATCATCACGCTCTTCAATGGTCGCCCCAAGAGCTCGGTATCCATCCAAGAAAAGATTAATTGGACGTTTTCCTAGTACGCACCCACCCGGGTAGGAAAACCGTGCCTCCCCAAAACGTGCGAGGAGCGGTGCAACACAGAGTAGCGATGCCCGAAACTTCCGCGCCAGCTCGTCAGGGAGCGTTGTCGTTTTCACTGAGGAGGTATTAATCACGTACACGTTGGGCTCGGGCTGCTCAACCGAGGCGCCCAATGCTGCGAGGAGTTGAGCCATCGCCTGAACGTCTGAAATCGCCGGGACGTTCTCAATTGTCCAGGTTTCCTTCGTGAGCAGCGTCGCGGCCATAAACTTCAAGGCGGCATTTTTCGCGCCGCTCACCTGAATCGTACCGGACAGGGGTTGTTGACCAAGAATCTGAAATTTCATAGGATCTAGCTTTTCCGGGCTTTTTCTGATAAACTCCGTCCTTAGGGCCTTCGTAGCATACCGTAGGCATTTCCGAACGTCAAAATGACCCAGCGCATCAAAACGCTTTACTTCCTGCTCACCATCGCCGTTTTTGTGCTTGTTGCACCGCTCCTCACACTGTACGCCAGCGGTTTTCGACTCGACTGGACAAACCGCCGAGTCGTCCGAACCGGACTACTGTCCGTCACCGCGCTGCCAAAAACTGCAACGGTTTCAATACACCCTCTTGATGAGCAAAAATCAACCCCGGCGACATTCTCCATCATGCCGGGCGAGTATACCGTTCGAATAACGAAATCTGGCTATTATGACTGGGCTGGGGCGGTACGCATCGAAGGACAACGGTCAACAATCCTCGAAGACGCTGTCCTGTTCCAATCATCTGAACCAGCTGCTGTGCTTGCCCAACAAGCGACCCTTGCGGCGCTCGACCCTGAAACAGGCCGCCTCGCCTATATAAGCGATGACCCGAGGGAGCTTATCGTCCTGGAACCGAAGTCAGGCGAAACGCTGCTTGAGCTCCCTGTCGACGAAACAATACTTTCACTCGACTGGTCACCCCAGGGTCGGCGCCTCCTCATCGAACGTAGTGCTGAATCCGGCCATCCGAAGTTCAGCGTGCTCTCGGTTGAACCAGCTGGAGAAGAATACGTTATTCAAGATCAGTTTGAGCGGATCTGGTGGGGCCCACGACTGGATGACCTTCTCTTTGGCAATATTCAAGGAGCCTTCGCCCGCTACGACCTCGCCACGAAAAGTACCACCCCGCTCCTCTCTTCTCAGGTGATCGACTGGCTGCCGGCCCAAGCAGGCGGGTATATCCTCACTCAAGAAGGCGAAGGAACGGTTCTCGCCCTCTTTGACCCAACGAAAAATGAACCGGAAACACTTGCCCGCCTTGAGAACGGCTCTTCCCACTTCCTTCAAGGCACAAATGGTTGGTTCGGCATTATTGATGGTTCGAAGCGCTGCGTACTCTATCATAGGGTTTCTAGCGGGGTTCTCGAGCGCCAGACGCTCCCCGGTCGCTGTACCGAATTCTCAATGGATTCAAATGGCCGCTACGTTGCGAGTGGCGACGGTTACGAACTTCTTCTGACCGATTTGCGATCCGGGTCAACGACGACACTGACGCGACAAACAAGTCCCTACGGCGGCTTTACTTGGTTTTCTGAGGGTCAAGCGCTGCTCTTTCTCGATAGCGATGGCCTTGACGCCATCGACTTTGCCGGCCGATCCCCGGTTCGGACCGAACTCGCCCGCTTTGAACAAGCGAGCGTAGTTGGTTTTGATCAAAAAGAGCTTCGCATCTTTCTGCGAGACAACAAAACAACTCTACATCAACTTAAGCTGCAATAGGCACTAGTACCCGTTTTTCTGGAGCTCTTCGGCTACGATACGGTTCGCTCGGAGGAGCTCGTCAAAGGATGTGCCCGCATCAACCCACCAGCTCGACATCCGCTCGCAAGTCATCGTGCCCTGGTTGACGTAAAAATTATTCAAATCGGTAATTTCGAGCTCGCCTCGCGCTGATGGCGAGAGTTTTCGAATAAAGTCAAAACATTGGGAGTCATACATGTAGATGCCCGTCTGCACGAGGTTTGACTTCGGCTCTTTTGGTTTTTCAACAATCGAGCGAACCCGACCGGTATCGTCTAATTCGATAACCCCGTACTGCTGGGCAACTTCAATTGGCATTTCCTTCGCGAAGACCATTGCACCGCGCTCCTGCTTCTCAAAGGCATCAACGGCAGGTTTGAGATTATGGCGAAAAATATTATCACCTAGGATGACGAGCATTCGCTCGCCGTCAACAAAGCGTTCGGCAATGGAAACCGCATCGGAAAGACCTTTAGCTTCTTCTTGGATTTCATAGGAAATCCGAAGACCGAATTCGTTCCCTGACCGAAGAAGATTGATAAAGCTCCCTGAATGGTCCGGGCCTGTGATAAGGAGAACATCCCGAATACCCGCTTGCGCCATTGACTCAAGCGGATAGTAAATCATCGGCTTATGATAAATCGGGAGAAGGTGCTTATTCGTCACGAGTGTAAGAGGTCGGAGCCGCGTTGCCTTTCCGCCAGCCAAGATTACACCTTTCATACGCTACCCTTTCGTCGTTAAATAGTCGGCCAGCGCCGCCGTCCAATGCCGGAGCGCGGGAAGTTTCGTATTGCGGAGAATCGAACAAGCCGGCCGCTGGGCCGCCCGTGGAAATTCCGAGCTCCGGACCGCGGTCAGTTGGACATCCTGCTTCGTCAACCGGAAAATCTCTTTCGCGAGTCCGTACCAGCTCGTCGCACCGTCGTTGGTTAGATGATAAATCCCAAAGGGGTGCTCTTGGTCGACAAGTTCACGAATCCCCTTCGCGACATCAGCAGAATACGAAGGCGATCCGACCTGGTCATCGACGACGCGGATGGGCTGACGCTTCTGGGCAAGATTCAACATCGTATCGACGAAATTCTTTCCGTTTCGTCCGTAAAGCCAGGCTGTCCGAACCAGGTAGAAGCGCTTTGTTGCCTCTTGGAGAAGGTGTTCGCCACGAAGTTTTGATTGCCCATACGCATTGAGGGGGTTTGGCTTATCATCCTCCGCATATCCATCAGCCCGAGCCCCGTCGAATACGTAATCAGTAGAGAGATGGACAAGTACCGCGCCAATTTCAGCACACGCATCAGCAATGCTTCCAACGGCGTCACCGTTAATTTGCATAGCCAGCCCCGACGAGGACTCACAATCATCAACCGCCGTATATGCTGCAGCGTTTATGACTAGTTCCGGCTTAAGCTTTTTTATCGCTTTTCTGACCGCCTTGTCATCACCAATATCGAGCTCTTCGCGATCCCAACAGGTCGGTTCATAATCCGCAAAAATCCGTTGGAGATCGTATCCAAGCATTCCGCGCGCGCCGAGAATAAGGAGCCGCTTTTTCATGTCGCTTGGGATTTCACTGACGATGAGCGGCCATACTGCTTCTCGTAGTACTCAAGATAGGCCCCGCTCTTTAACGGCTTCCACCAATCTTCGTGTGACTGGTACCACTCGACGGTCTGTCGAAGATGTTCAGCAAAATCTCCGGACGGCGCCCAACCCAAGGCTCGAAGCTTCGCGGCATTCACTGCGTAACGTAAATCGTGACCAAGTCGATCCTCAACATGCGCAATCCTTGATTCATCGCAACCGACGAGTTTCAGAAGTTCATGCGTCACATCGAGATTTGCCTTTCGCACGCCAGAACCGATGTTGTAGCTTTCCCCGAGTTGTCCATGTCGGAGTATACGATCAACCGCTCGGCTATGGTCCCGAACGAAAAGCCACTCGCGAACATTTTGACCGTTTCCGTAAACCGGGACTGTTTTTCCTTCGAGTAAATTCGTGATGAACAACGGAATGAATTTCTCAGGATACTGGTGGGGGCCGTAATTGTTCGCTGCGTGAGTCGTAATGACTGGAAGATGGTACGTCGTCGCAAAAGCAGTCACGAGATGATCAGCCCCGGCTTTTGAAGCAGCATATGGGCTTGAGGGACGAAAAGGGGCCGACTCATCGACTTCACCGTCAGCGATTGGCCCATACACCTCGTCTGTCGAAATTTGAATATAGCGCTCAACCGGAAATTCACGGATAGCTTGGAGGAGCGTCAATGTTCCGATGACATCTGTTTGCGCAAAGGCCGTCGGATCAAGGATCGACCGATCGACGTGTGTCTCAGCTGCGAAATTCACTACAGCCTCGGGGTGAAAACGCGCAAAAGTTTCGCGGACGCGTCCCCGATCAGCGATATCGCCCTGGACGAACTCGTAGCGCGAATCTTCGGCCACCTCAGCCACGTTCGCCGGGTTGCCGCAGTAGGTCAGCTTATCAAAATTGAGAACCTGAACATCCGGGTATGTGCCAATAAGGTAGCGGATAAAATCCGACCCCATAAAGCCAGCCCCCCCGGTTACAAGAATACGCATACAGCCAATATGGTAAGGGAAATGGCTAAAAAGGACAAGCGACTCTACCCTAGAAATTCAAGACCAGGGTCGTAGGACTTCCCTTAGGTTCCATGCTCCCAGGCAGACAAATACTCCCGTTGTTCGGGAGTTAGCCGATCAATGCTCGATCCCATTGCGGCTAGTTTGAGCCGGGCGATTTCTTGGTCGATGTCCTCGGGAATTCCATAGACCTGCGCCTTAAGTTTCCGTCGGTGGGTCACGATATATTCCGCGGCCAGGGCCTGGTTTGCAAAGCTCATATCCATTACTGAAGGAGGGTGACCTTCGGCTGCTGCAAGGTTAATGAGTCGCCCTTCGGACAGCACAATGATTCGTCGCTTCGGAGTAAGGGTATATTCAACGACCTCCTCACGAACTCGAGCCTGTTTCCGGCTCATCTTCGTTAATCCAGGGAGATCAATCTCGACGTCAAAATGACCAGAGTTTGCGAGAATTGCTCCGTCCTTCATGATACGGAAGTGCTCCGGTCTGAGCACGTGAATATCACCGGTCAAGGTGATAAATAGGTCACCAAGGGGTGCGGCCTCTCGCATCGGCATCACCCGGAAACCATCCATCATCGCTTCGATTGCCTTCACCGGGTCAACCTCGGTAACAATGACGTGCGCACCAAGTCCACGCGCGCGAACCGCTGTCCCCCGACCGCACCAACCATAGCCGGCGATCACCACTGTTTTTCCGGCGAGAAGGATGTTTGTTGCTCGAATAATGCCGTCTAGGGTACTCTGGCCTGTCCCGTAACGGTTATCAAACATGTGCTTTGTCTTCGCGTCATTCACGGCGATCACGGGGAATTTCAACTTCCCGGACTTAGCCAGGCTCCGAAGTCGGATCACGCCGGTTGTCGTCTCTTCCATACTCGCCCAAATGCGGCCAGCGTCCTCACTCCTCTTTCCATGGAGAAGAGAAACAAGGTCAGCGCCATCGTCAATCGTAATGTTTGGCTTGGCATCGAGCGCGGCATTTAAGTGCCGATAATACACACTTCGGCTGGCGCCGCGTTTCGCGAAGACGGAAATTTTTTCATCGCGAACGAGGGTTGCCGCCGTATCATCTTGGGTTGAGAGTGGATTTGACGCGCAGGCAACTACGTGAGCGCCACCGGCTTTTAAGGTTTTCAAAAGGTTCGCCGTTTCAACCGTAATATGCAAACAAGCTGCGATCGTTGAGCCGCGGAACGGTTTTTCTTTCGTAAAGCGTTCCCGAATGCCGCGGAGGACGTCCATTGAACGTTCTGCCCAGGCCATGCGTTCTCGGCCGCGATCAGCCAAGCGGAGGGAAACAATATCGTATTTCATAGGCGTTCCTTAAACGTTCGATAATACCTAGTAAAAGCTGAGGCGCGAGAAAGTTTCGGTGATTGAGTTCCTTGAGTTTCAATAGCGTACACAGCTACGACAGACCCAAACCGCGCTGCTTTTTGCATTGGCCAACCCTGAATGAGACCGAAAAGCAAGCCTGCGCGAAAGGCATCACCGGCTCCTGTAGGATCAAGAACCTTCGTCGGCTTAGCTGGAGGAACGCGAAAATGTGCGGTCGGCGTTTCACAAAGCGAACCTTTTGATCCTAGCGTCGTAATGACCATACCCGCTCGTTTTACTAACGCTTGCTTTGAGAGACCCGTCTTCTTCTTTATGAGCGCAATTTCGTAGTCATTACCAAGGAGTCCAATCGATCCTTGAAGCCCATCTTTTAATGCCTTTGAACTCAGACGAACAATCTGTTGACCGGGATCGAAAAAAAACGGGATTCGACGTTGACGGTACCTACCGGGAAGACGGACCATGTCTTCAAGATTTCCTGGAGCCACAATTGCTAGATCAGCGTTGTTTGGTATTGCACCGCCAGAGACCGGGGTCATCAATGCACCTGGATAGAACCCAGTAATTTGATTATCAGCTCGGTCGGTAATGATCATCGCAGTAGCGGTCGGGGTTTGAGTAACCCGTCGAACCGAATCCAGTAAAACCCCTGATTCACGGAGATGCTGTTCATAACGTTTTGCATCTGACCCTATACTCGCCAGGATACGAGGTCGTAAGCCTAAGCGACCAAGACTATAGGCGATATTACCGGCAGTCCCCCCAAAACTTTCTTGAAAGCTTTCAACGTGAAAACTCACATTCAGCACATGAAGCTTTCCCGGAACAATATGATCCGGAAAGAAGCCGGGAAAATCCATGATCCGGTCTATCGCCAATGATCCTGATACTAGAACTCGGTCTGTCATGACAAATCTGCGCTCCAGTCAAACCCGATGGCCGGATCATCCCAGGCCAGCCGTTTCTCATCAGGATGCGCCGCCTGGTAGGATTCGGTTGTGTGGTAAAACAACAGCACCGGCTCCTCGCTCAGAACTTGATACCCGTGGGCCACGCCGACAGGAATGACGATAAGCTTATAATCATCTCTTCCAGCGTAAAGAACATCAGTCTGCCCTTTCGTTGGCGAACCCTCACGTAGATCGTGTAGAACTACTTTAGCTCGCCCGGTTGCGACAAACCATAAATCGTCTTGTCGTTCGTGGTAATGAAAAGCCTTAATGATTCCTTTCGAAGCTGACGTAAACGTCGACTGGCCGAATTTTTTCAGTAAGCCGTCATCATCGCGCAGAACCTCCATCAAAAAACCGCCGCTACCTGTATCCTCTGGACGGTCCGGAACATCCTGAAAAACTTTTAAGGTTTTAATTTGAACTCCGTCAATCATAGCGAAAGAATCAGCATTAAGCTGTCATATTCTAGCATTAAAAGCAAAATTGACGAAGCAAAACTTAAGAGTCGCGATAGGCAGCGCGAAGCTGCTCAGAGAGCTTTGACCAGTCGTATTCAGCGAGAACGAAGGCTTGGCCGGCCTTCCCAAGCTGATCTCCATAGGCTCGATCAGTCAGAATTGCCTGAAGTCCGGCGGTGAGGTCATCAATATTTCCGGGCGGGTAGAGAATCCCGCCGATGCCATTCTGAGTCACCTCCACCGTCGGCGGAATGTCCGTTGCGACGTACGGCGTTCCGACCGCCATCGCTTCAATGGTAACAAGGCCAAAGCCCTCCAGGGTTGAAGGAAGGCAGAAAGCGTGGCTACGAGCAACGAGGTCAAGAACGTCTGTGAGTCGAGGAATGAAGCCGTGAAAAACGACATGGTCGCGAAGTCCACGTTGTCGAACTGCTCTCTCGAGTGATGGACGCTCCGGGCCGCTTCCAATGATTCGCAAGAGTACATTGGGGATTAACTCGCGGAGGCGCGTAAGCGCCGCGAGAAGGTCATCAACACGTTTGTAGGAAACAAGCCGGCCTACGTAAGAAATAGTAGGGCGCTCATCACGGTCTTGAACCGCGGGCAAGTGATCGGTTGGGACTCCATTCGGCACAACGACGATCCGGTCCGGGGACACTCCGTGCTCGATGAGCTTCGCGCGGGTAACCGTACTCACGGCAATAATTTTCTTCCAAGGATAGCGCAGAGTCCGCTGTTCGACCCACTCCCCAATAAAACCCTTTAAGCGTCCAAAATGCTGCTTCCATTCTCCAATCCAAAGGTCGTGATAGGTGGCAAATGCAGCAACCTTCTTCTTCGTCGCCAAACGACGGGCTAATTCATACGTGAGGTGATTTGTTCCCTCAACAGCGTCAAAATCAAGTTGACGAGCCTCGCGAAGGACAGCGAGAGCGTAACGAAAACGAAACCAAAATCCAGCTTTCCCAACTGAGGAACGTGGCGGACCAAGCCGTCGAATTTCAATCCCTGGAAGCGCTGACTGGGTTCGGCTCCGCTCTTGGGCTGCGAAAACCGTAATCTGATGATCAGCACTTAAAGCTAACGCGGAGAAGTAGCTTCGTGCTTCAACCCCGCCCCGAAAATCACCGTCCGAGGTAAAAGGAAATTGTTCAGCGAGGAGGAGAAGGCGCATATCATTTAACAGAATACTACGCAAAACTAACCCGTGATGTCAAAACCTCCTAATCTGTTCACCCTAGACAAAGCTCAACTTCTATGTTGTTTTTTTAGCTAAACTATCTTATACTCTAAGCCGCGTATCCATGACCACCATGAAGCATTTTCTCGTTACTGGAGGGGCAGGATTTATTGGTTCTCACCTCGTCCGTGCTCTTCTAGACCGTGGGGACCAAGTTCGAGTTCTTGATAATCTCTCAACTGGACAAAAAGAACGACTCGACCCCCGCGCTGAGTTTCTCTTTGGCGATATTCGAAATCCTGATGAGGTCGCTAAAGCTTGCGTCGGCATCGAAGGGGTTTTCCACGTCGCCGCTCTTCCCCGCGTTCAGGTTTCAATCCAAAACCCCCGCGAAACGAACGAGGTCAACATCACTGGAACACTGAATGTCATCCTCGGAGCGAAAGAGGCTGGGGTCCGTCGTTTGGTCTACTCAGCGTCATCCTCGGCGTATGGAGACCCGATTTCCCTTCCGCTCAAGGAAACGATGAAGCCGGGACCAAAAAGTCCCTATGGCCTTCAGAAATACGTTGGCGAAGAATACGTCCGGCTCGCGAGCATCTTTTGGAATATTGAGACGGTCGCTTTACGATATTTCAATGTCTACGGACCGGGCATGGCAACCGAGGGCGCCTACGTTACGGTTTTGTCAGTCTTCAGTCGTCAGAAAGCCGCGGGTGAGCCGCTTACGATTGCTGGCGACGGAACCCAAACTCGTGACTTTACATACATCGATGACGTGGTGCGCGCTAACGTACTCGCGATGAATAGTCCGAAAGTCGGCCACGGCGAGGTTTTGAACATCGGGGCTGGTGATAACCACACCGTTAACGAAATTGCTGAGGCGATCGGCGGCCCAGTTGTCCATCTCGAACCACGTATTGAGCCGCACGATACTCTCGCGGATAACTCTCTAGCACACGAACGAATTGGCTGGAAACCCAGCGTACCATTCAAAGAAGGAATGGCTAAAACACTGACGTGGTTCAAGGAGCACTACTCATCTCCAAAAAAACAATGAAGATTTCTTTTATCATCCCGGCCTACAACGAGGAAGCGAGTCTTCCAAAAATATTCGAAGCCATTCGTACAGTTTGCCAGACATCGCTCGCGACGTATGAAACTGAATATATTTTTGTTGATGACGGAAGTACGGACACAACTGGGATGCGGATTCAGGAATTATCAAAAAGCTATTCGAACGTTAAAGGTTTGCGCTTTAGTCGAAATTTCGGCCATCAGGCTGCCCTAACCGCCGGACTTGATCTTGCTGCCGGAGACGCCGTTATCACGATGGACGCGGACTTCCAGGACCCACCGGCATTAATTCCTCAACTAATTACTGAGTGGCAAAAAGGAACAAAAATCGTCTACGCCCGACGTCGAACAAGACTACGCGATAGTTACTTTAAGCGAGTGAGCGCCAATTGGTACTACCAAATTCTTTGGAAGTTTGCCAACATCCAAATTCCTCGCAATGTTGGAGATTTCCGACTGATTGACCGACGCGTCCTCCTAGAAATTCGAAAGCTTACTGAAAGTGACCGCTATCTTCGCGGAATGGTTGCCTGGGTTGGCTTCTCCCACGCCTTTGTTGATTACGACCGCCCCGAACGGGTTGATGGAAAGACGAATTATAGCCTAAAGAAGATGCTCGAGCTGGGGATGAACGGAATCCTCAGCTTCTCCCTTCTCCCCTTGAAAGTTGGGCTCGCCCTTGGAATGGTCAGTGTCGCCGCTGGTATAGCTATGCTTCTTTGGATTGCCTACGATTCGATATTCCATAGCGTTGAGTACCCGCTTTACAAATGGCTGTCCGTTATTACTCTCATGTTCCTCGGTCTCCAATTTATGTTTCTTTGGATCATTGGGGAATACGTCGGCCGGGTCTATAACGATGCCCGCCGACGACCGCTCTATATTATTGAAGATCGGTTTAATATCTCAGAATGAGGGTTCTCCTCCTGAACTCCGAATATCCCCCGCTAGGGGGCGGCGCGGGTAATTTCACATATCACCTTCTTCATATTCTCCGGTACCAACCGGACCTAGAGATCGACGTTGTTACGGCCGCGTCTCATTCTTCACACGTCGAAACGCTCGGTCCCCAGATTCATCTCGAGTTTCTTGATATTGGAAAACGAGGCAAGAATATTCACTCCCAGTCTTATCTCGACTTACTGCGCTTCGCCATCCAATCCGAGCGTGCTTGCCGTTCCTTTATGCGTTCAAAGCGATACGACCTCGTCCACGCTATCAATGGGCTCCCTTGTGGCTACACCGCTCTTCGGCTCAAGCTCCCTTATATTTTAAGTCTCCGGGGTACTGAGGTACCGGGACACAGTCCAGCCCACGCCCCTATCTATACCCTTCTCAGGCCCGTAATAATTCAAACGTGGAAAAGGGCCGGTGCAGTCGTAACGAATAGCCAAGACCTTACGAGACTGGCCCAGAAGACGTGTCCTGAGCTCCCCTTTGTCCTTATCCCGAACGGCGTTGATACGGCCTATTTTGTTCCAGGTCCTAAACGTCAAGAAAATGAATTACGCATTCTCTACGTCGGTCGAATGAATCCAATCAAAAACCTCCCGACCCTACTGACCGCGTTCCAACAATTCTCAACACGCTTCCCACATGCGACTTTGACCCTCGTGGGCGAGGGTCCTCAGCTGCCAGAGCTCCAAGCTCGTTTTCAGGATCGGCGAATCAAATTTGTCGGAAGAAAAAATCGAGGTGAGCTTCTTACCTACTACCAACAATCCGATGTCTTTGTTCTCCCATCGATTACTGAAGGTATGAGTAACGCTTTACTGGAAGCGGCTGCTTGTGGTCTCGCAATCGCCGCGACAGATACTGGCGGGGTACGCGAGCTTTTTAACGCCGATGTTGATCTTTTTCCTGTGGGCAACGCTAATGCCCTCGCGGCAATTTTTGACCAATACGTTCGTCAGCCAGAGTTCCTCACAAAAAGAAAAACAGCGGCTCGTCAACGTGTCCAAGATTTAAGCTGGGACAAAGTCGCTCAAGCCTATTCTTCTCTCTACCGACGGGTCGCCCAAACGGACGCCCGATAATCCACATTTTTCTTCTCACTATGGCAATCAATAGTATTGGAGAGCACGTTAACCAACAAGGCGCCGTGCTCCGATTCTCTGCAGTTCTCACGCTTTTTCTAGCCCTGGCCGTGGGTATCCCGACGCTCGCCCACCAGCTTGACCCTATGGCAGGCCGAATCTATCTTCCGATGCATGCCCTAGTCATGGCTGGAGCCATTCTCTTCGGCTGGCGATTTGGCTTGCTCCTAGGTCTTCTAAGTCCCCTCGTTAGCCACGCGCTCACTGGTATGCCGCCCGCCCCCATTCTCGGGTCAATAACGATTGAGGTTGGCCTATATGGACTTCTGGCCGGAATCTTGTCTGAACGAACCAAGTGGCATTCATTCTTTGTCGTCCTTGGTTCCGTTATTCTTGGCCGGATCGCTATTCTGGCGGTCATGGCGATTCAGGGAACCGGACCCTCGCCTTTCGACCAGATTCTCCAGGCGGCGCAAACTGGCTGGCCTGGAATCGCTATCCAGCTCATTCTCCTTCCACTCGTACTTCCGGCAATCCATCATTGGATGAAGCCGACTAACCACCATGAATCCTCGCCGAATCAACTGGACTGATCTCGAGCAATCGCTGAACGAAATCGCCTGGCCGAAAGTAGACCGAGTCGTAGCAATTGCTCGCGGTGGACTCGTCTTTGGGGCTTGGCTCGCTGGCCGTCTTCGCGTACCACTCAACATCGTCGATCTCCGCTGGTACGAAGACGGCCCCAGCCCAAAAACACTCTCACCAAAACCCCAGCGCGCTGACGGACTCACAATATCAAATACAAAGGATCACATTCTTCTTGTCGATGACGTCGTCCGAACCGGCACAACGTTAAACGAAGCTCGAGCGCTCTTCCCAAAAGCGAACATTCACACAGCCACGCTCTACGGGACAGCCGATTTCACACTCGGCCGCTTTGAGGATTGCTTAATTTTCCCCTGGACACCCCTAACGACCCCCAACGAACACCTATGAACTGGCGACGAAGTGCGATTGCTGTTCTGTTGCGCGCGACGGGTAGTCACGTTCTGACGGACTACCGAGAAATGGTGGCGCACGAATTTGACTCCCGAGAATCCCAGGAAAAACGTCAACATGAACGTCTCGAAGCGCTCCTCTTTCACGCCTCTGAAACAACTCCTTACTACTCTAAGGTTTTACGCGACTGTGGCGTAGTCATCGGCGGCAAGGTTCACCTCGATCGCTTCGACCGAATTCCTTTTCTCACGAAAGACCTGATGCGAGCGCGGTTTTATGATCTTCGATCTCGGAATCCTCGAGGTCGCGTTCTCGACGACACGTCAGGCGGCTCAACGGGTGAACCAGTCCGCTTCCAGAAAGATCAGCGTTATTGGGATTTCGGTATAGCCGCCACGCTCTATTTCATGCACCTCGTAGGAAAAGAACTCGGCGAACCTGAACTGAAGCTCTGGGGGTCGGAACGCGATACGCTCGTCGGTCATGAAACGTTAGCCTTCCGTTTAAAGAACTGGCTCTACAACGCCAAGCTTATCAACAGTTTTCGAATGACACCGAACGATCTGGCCCGCGCGGTACGCACTTTCAACGATTTCCGTCCGAAAAGTGTTTGGACCTACGTTGAATCGATTGACGAGCTCGCGCGTTACCTCCTCTCCCACCCCCAACCGATCCATCGCCCTCATGCAATCGTCACAACAGCCGGCACGCTAACCGAGCCGATCCGCGGAACTATTGAACAAGCCTTTAGAACGAAGGCCTATAATCAATATGGCTCACGTGAGGTTGGGTGTATTGCCTCGGAATGCGAACGCCAGGAAGGGTTGCATATTTTCACCTTCGGCCAACATCTTGAAGTACTTGATGTGCAGGGACGCGCAGTTCCCCCTGGAATGATGGGCGAAAATGTTGTGACTTGTTTAACGAACTATGCCTTCCCTCTTATTCGTTTCCAAATCGGTGATACAAGCATTCCGTCTGACCGAACCTGCTCCTGCGGCCGAAACCTCCCCCTTCTGAAATCCGTAACCGGCCGGGTGAGTGACCATTTTCGAACACAAGACGGAACGATCATTCACGGAGAATACTTTACCCACCTGTTTTACTTCCGAAATTGGATAAAAAAATTCCAGGTCGTTCAGCATGATTATTCTGACGTAGAAGTAAAAATTATCCAACTCAACAATCCAGTCCAAAACGACCTGGTCGATATTGAAACAAAGATTAAGCACGTGCTCGGCAACAACTGCCGCGTTCGATTTTCCTATGTCGACGACATTCCCCCGACGTCTTCAGGAAAATATCGGTATACGATCAGTGAAATCAAAACACACGCATGAGAATTTGCTTCCTTAGCCCCCAGGCTTATCCGCTTTTAGCCAACCAGATCGAAAAAAACACTGTCGTGGGAGGAAGTGAAGTTCAGCTCGTCTTCCTTGCCCGTGAACTCCAGCGTCATTCGTCGGTCCATGTTTCTATGGTTACAGCTGATTACGGTCAACCGCCCTACGAGCACCTCAATGGTATCGACACCTACTCATCGTTCAAGCTCAACGAGTCACGACTATTAGGGCTAGGAAAGCTTCTTCGCGCTCTCTGGTCTGCTCGGCCCGACGTCATTGTTCAGCGAGCGATTAACCCTATGAGTGGTATTCTCGCCCTCTGGTATAAAATGCTCGGAAAACGCTTCGTATATATGGTAGCGAGTGATTATGAAGTAGATGGTCGCTTCGAAAAAGACCAAGGTCGGCTAAATGCCTGGCTTGGCTTCCTTGCCTTCCGTTTTGCGAGCATCATCCTTAATCAAAATTCCTTCCAACGCGATCAAATTCAGAAACGTTGGCATCGCGAATCAATCTATTTCCCAAATAGTTTTCCCGCCCCGACAAGCTCTCAGACTGTCCAAAAAGACATCATACTTTGGGTGGGCAAGGCGGTACCCTTAAAACGACCAGACCTCTTCCTCGACCTGGCTGAACACTTCCCAAATGAACGCTTCGTTATGGTCTGCCCCGCTGTTCCTAACAACCTTAATTACTTTACAAAGATACAAGAGCGGGCATCAAGCCTCAGTAACCTTCAGTTTTTCGAAGCCCAACCGCTCGCTTCTGTCGAAAAGCTCTTCCAAGCAGCAAAGGCGTATGTTCTAACCTCTGACTACGAAGGTTTTCCGAATACCTTTATCCAGGCAGCGCAGAACGGTGTCCCGATCTTGAGTGTCAACGTGAATCCGGATGGCCTCCTTGATCGTGAAGGACTCGGAATTTGGTGTCAGAACAACTCAACCCAGCTCCCAGCCGCGCTGGAACGAATACTCACAGATCGAGAACTCACGGAAAGCATCGCTCAACGCGGACCCGACTACATACAAACACACCATTCTCTTGAACGGAATGCCGAACGGTTTCTTGAGCTCATCAACGACAAATGATTATGAACCTACTCCGGCGACTACTCGTTACCCTTTCCTACCGTTTCTGGAGCCCGGGAATTTTATATTGGCTAAAACGTTGCGAAGCTGACGAGTGGAAAACCGCTTCCGAGCTAAATTCTATCCAGGAAGCACGCCTTCGATCCTTACTCGAACATGCGGCCCAACATGTCCCATATTACCGAACAGTTCTCCGAAGCGCCGGAGTGATAACCGACTCTGGCGTGGACCTCCATCGCTTTACCTTGATTCCCCCATTAACAAAAGAGATTATCCGACGGGAAGGTGAGCGACTCTACGCTGACGACTACCGTTCGCACGAATGGTATAAAAATACCTCAGGCGGCTCAACCGGCGACCCAGTCACTTTTCTCCAGGACGGCCGGTACCGCGAATCATCCTGGGCGAATGGGATTATTTCAGCGAGAATGGCAGGAAAACGTGACGGAGAATCAGAAATTCGAATTGGGGGATCCGAACGCGATATCTTCCAGGGCTCGATTGGCTGGCGCGCAAAACTAGAAAACTGGCTCTACCACCGAACCCTGCTGAATAGCTTTCGTATGACCGAAGCGACCATGGACCGCTATCTTAACCTCATCAATGCCCAAAAGCCAAAAACGCTCTGGGCCTACGTTGATTCCCTCTACGAACTTGCGAGACGCGCCGAAAAAACGGGATACCGCATGCACAAACCAAAGACAATTATTCTTGCTGCGGGGACGGTTTTCCCAAAGGCTCGAGAGATTATCGAGCGTGTTTTTCAAACAAAGGCGTTTAATCACTACGGCTCACGGGAAGCCGGAGGTATGGCTGCCGAATGCGAGGCGCACGACGGTTTACACGTGTTTTCCTATCAATATGTTTTTGAGATTCTTAACGACCGAGGAATGCCTTGCGCCCCTGAAGAAATCGGCGAAATATACGTCACTGTCCTCTCGAATTACGCGATGCCGCTCATCCGTTATCGAATTGGTGACACGGCCTCTTGGACTAAGGAGGGCGAGTGTTCTTGCGGACGAAAGACAGCGCGAATTACGACAGTACATGGACGCTCCACCGACCACTTTCGAAAAGCGGATGGAACGGTCGTACACGGAGAATACTTTACCCATCTGTTCTATTTTCGATCATGGGTAAAAAAGTTCAAAATCGTACAAAAAACATTTTCTGCGATAGAATGCTTAGTAGTCGCCGAGGGAAAGCCGAATGAAACGGACGTCAAGGATATTATCGAAAAAATTCAAATCGTTATGGGAGCAGATTGTGCCGTGACCTTTTCATACGTCGGAGATATCCCCCCGAGCCATTCAGGAAAATACTTATATACAAAAAGCGAAGTTCCCTTCTCATAAATCTATGACATCGATTCCGTCCCAGCCCATTACCCAGCCAAGAACCTTCGTTCGGGAATCTGGACAAAAAACCCAGGCTCTCATCCGACGGATTTTTGTTTGGGGCTACCAACGGGTTACCCACAAGGCTCCAAGCGACCGGGTGATGTCTTTTGTCGATAACTTTGGATATGTCGCGATCGCTGAGATTATCGCTAGTGTTATTGGGTTCCCCGTAAAAATTCTCGTTGGGCGTTTTCTCGGTCCGGAAGAATTTGGAAAATTTTCTCTGGTTTTAAGTCTTGTGCAGTTTTTTCTTATTCCAATGCTCTTCGGTCTAACAACCGCTGCGCTTAAGTTTCTCCCATCTCAGCCAGAACGCAAAAAGGAAATTATTTCAATTATTTCGTGCTTAAGCCTTGCGACAACAACCGGATCAATCCTTTTGCTTATTCTTACGAAAACAGTTTGGCTCCGCTCCTTTGGAATTACGGACGATATTTTCTGGTGGGGACTTCTCCTAAGCGTCATCAACGCGGCGTATTTTATTTTTGAGGCGATGAACCGTGGACTTCAAAATTACCGCCTCTATTTCATTTCGACAATCGTTTCTTCCTTTGCCTTGCTAGCGAGTTTTTGTTTCTTTCTGTTTGTTTTGAACGAACATACCTACCGCGCCTTTGTCATGACCATGATTGTGAATTTTCTCGTAGGAACATTCTTTTTCCTTCGACCGACGATGCGCGGCTGGTCACTCAACTTCGTTTCATGGACTCAAAGCCGATCCATTCTCCACTACGCAAGTTACGCAATCCTCGGGGGGATTACCGGAGCGATTATCGGGAATACCGACCGCTTCTTCCTCAACCACTATGTATCCTTATACTGGGTTGGGGTGTATTCAGCCTACATCAACGCCAGCACTGTTCTTGTTGGAAAATTCTTCCAGCTCTTTCTTAATGTCTACTTCCCAACTCTGACCGGAGATCGTGATAAGGCGAATATTGGTCGACGCCTCCGGATTGTCGCAATAGTCTCAATTCTTCCAGTTTTCCTTCTCTCCGTAGGATCAATTTTTCTTGTGATGTGGCTTTTTGGAAAAGAATTTCCTATCCGACTTGACCTTGTCATACTTTTCTCAGTCATTAACTGCCTTTATATTGTCTACCAATTATACATGTGGCTGTTAAACGCACAGGGCCCACGAGGTATTCGATCCGTAACGGTTATTCTAGGAGTTGGAGCCGTCCTGAATATTATCCTTTACCTCATCCTGATAAAGCCTTTAGGCGTCTTTGGTGTTATTTGGACAACAATCGGCGTGAACTTCTTCTTTTTGGTCGCCTTTATCCAGTTGACGCGATCCTTTATCAAAAAATCCTTATTTCATGAGCCGACCCCTTAAAGTTTGCTTTCCAAGTCTCGCTAGTTATCCGATATTCCGGCCAAACTTCCAAGCCCCCTTCGGCGGAGCGGAAATTCAAATTGCCACCCTCGCCCAAGAGCTGGCCCGCGATAGCCGTTTTGAAATTCACGTTGTTGTCGGAAATTATGGGCAACCACGTCATGAATTCATCGGCCGGCTGGCAATTCATAACGGAATCCCATATCGGATTCCAAAAACGACAACACTCCAGCTTCTCGGTACAATTGCGAGTATCAATGCAGACATTATAGTGCAGCGTGCGGCTGGGGAGATAACCGGCTTATGTAGTCTACTCAGTAAAATGAGACGTCGACGTTTTGTGTATATGACCGCTCATGAAATTGATTGCAACGGCGGTTTTGAGCGGCAACAACCAAGGATTTTCGGCGCCCTATACCGATACGGCATCCGTCACGCTGATCTCGTAATTACTCAATCTAACGAACAAGCTCAACTTGTTCAAGATTTTCACGGCCGCCCGAGCACTGTTCTTCGAACCTCCTACGCAATTCCAGACGAATCGGAATTACGCGCCGAAACGAAAAAGGCGATTCTTTGGGTTGGCCGATGTGAACCCTGGAAACAACCAGAAATCTTTCTGAACCTAGCCAGACGTTTTCCAAAAGAATCATTCGTCATGATCGCCCCCTTCGCCCTTGACCGGATGAACTTTGAACGAATAAAAACTGAAGCTCAATCTCTCCCGAACTGCACATTTATCCCTTTTGTCCCGTTCTCGTCAATCAATACCTACTTTCGAGATGCGAAGATCTACATTAATACTTCACGGTTCGAAGGATTTCCCAACACCTTTATTCAAGCGGCCATGCATAAGACCCCGATTCTTTCTCTCGTCGTAAACCCCGATAATGTTCTGGAAACAAACGAGATGGGTTTATGGGCGAACGGTGACACGAACAAGCTGTCTGATCTACTTCAAAACATGCTTAATCATCCAGAACTTCTCCGAAAACTAGGTGGTAATGGCTATCGCTATACTATGCAAAGTCACGATGTTAGAACGAATGCCCGGCAGTTTGGCGAACTTCTTCTAACCTTAGCGAAAATACCAAAATCATAAGGTTCAGCCTTGCTGATACCAAGCTGTATGGTAAAGTACCGGTCATGAAAGAAAATCATGTCGCGCTCGAGCACCACCCAGACGACGTAAGATATCCGGACGCCCCCTTCGATCCTGGGGTGGATTTCCCTGAACTTTCTTCCCTACCCTATCGTGTTTCGGTTAATCCGACGAATCGCACCTACGGCTACGTTCGTTCAATACTCCATCAGCTCGAATTAGATAAAGAGCATTTCGGGACTCCGAACTGGGAGCCCTTTAAGGATCTCATAAAGCCGGGTCAGCACGCGGTCATAAAGCCGAATTTCGTCCGCGGCCGTCATCTCCTCGGTCGGCCGGGCGTTTTAAGCGTAATCACCCACGCGTCCTTGATGCGTCCGATTATCGATTACATCCTCCTCTCAACAAAGGGGCAAGGAATTATTACGATCGCTGACTGCATCCTCCAAAGCTCAATCTGGGAAGAAGTGATCACAGAAAGCGGCGCAAAGTCTCTCGTTGAATTCTACCGAGACCGTGGGGTCACAATCGAGCTCATTGATCTCCGGCGAGAGATTTCAACTGTTAATGAGGAGCACGTTATCACCCATCGTGAATTTAAAGACCGGGACCCGCGTGGCTATGCCGTTGTGAATGTTGGGACGAAGAGCGCTCTGATGCCAATCATGTCCCAATCAAAACGCTTAATGATCACAGATTACGACAAGGGAACCGTGTCAAAGCATCATCATGATGACACGAATGAGTACTACATCGCGAAAACAATCCTCTCTGCCGACCTCTTCATTAATATCCCAAAACTCAAAACACACCGGAAGGCAGGTATAACCGTAGCGATGAAAAATCTCATCGGCATTAACGGTGATAAGCGCTGGATTGCCCACCATCGGGAAGGTCTCCAGGGCTCAGGAGGAGACGAGTTCCCCCGTATTAAACTACGCGACTATCTCGAGTTCCGTATTTTTGTATTTTTAAAACGACATCCGCCGCTTGGTGTGTGGCTCGCCACCTTTATTCGTCGAGCCTTCCGTTTCGCCTGGCGTACAAAGCTCTTTTTGACTACTGGATCCCTCAAGGAACCGAAACCAACGAGTACCGGCCTCTCTCCCGAGTTGAAGAGTCGCTTTGAACGATTTCAAAAAAAATACCCTGGGGCCACCTTACGTGTTTTCAATGAGCTCTACCCGCTCCCAGGCCGCCGCTTCTTTGAGGGCAGTTGGTACGGGAATGACACTGTGTGGCGAACAGTTTCTGACCTGAATGATATTATTTTCAATGCCGATAAGACCGGTCAACTCCATGACCAGCCTCAGCGTAACTACTTTTGTCTTGTTGATGGAATTATTGGCGGCGACCATGAAGGGCCGATGGAGTGCGTCCCGAAAGAGTCCGGCGTTCTCCTCGGGGGGTTTCATCCTCTAGCAGTCGACTACGTTGCGGCGAATATTATGGGTCTTGATTGGACAAAAATGCCTACCCTCCGAGAGGTTCTTAAAAACCCTCGGGTTAATTTCCCGGGCCTGACCCCAGCGTCACTTTTCCTATCCGGAAACGTCCCTCCGAACAACCTCAATCTTGGTTTTGTGCCTTCAGCCAACTGGATCGGGCATCTCGAGCGGACTCATCCCAACCCCACTCATACAGAATGAGTTGAGGGTCGCTTTTCGAAATCTGCTGACGAAACATACTCGGGTTCAAAGAAATGAAGTCTCGAATTTGACAATTCAGCATATCCCGACAGTCCCATCGAATAAAGCGATACTGATCGGTCAGCAACCACCCGTGTTCATGTTGAGCTACAGCACGGACAAAACGTCTCGTTAGTTCGGCTTCTGGCAACAAGTTACCGACTCCATCGGTTGTTAAGCCGTTGATTGAAATAATGTTCTTGCTTGTCTGTTGAAAAAACTCAAACGGTCCCCAAACGCTTTCAACTAAGGCGTCATTCGAACGAATTGGGAGCGACGCGATTGTCCCTTTGAAATCATAATAGATTTCCTGAATTGGACTTGGTCCGATTTTTTTTTGTACAACCGACCCGACTGACGACCAAGGAGTCACTACACAAACGACGATTAATGCTGTAAGTAGGCCTGGGAGGCGAAGAACAGATTGGAGGGCGTTTGATATTCGCTCGAGTACGACAGCGAGCAGTAAAATAATCAGTGGAAGCAAATGAATTATATAGCGAGGGGCAAAGTACCTGTCGAAAAGTAAAATAGTTTCTAGCCAAACAACGATAAAAGAAAGCCAAATAAACCAAAGCGCGAGGTCGCGACGACGAAACGCGCGATACGCAGTCGCTCCAATCGTTAGTATGAGTAGCCAGGGGCCGTACAAGCGGACAATCCACCCGTAGCTCGTCCACTCATTGGCGGTAAGAAATTGGCTACTTGAAAAAAATTCCCTGTTAAAACCGACACTAGAAAAATAGCGCGTTACGAATGACGGATCGATAAAAAATATTATTGCGATACCGGCAAGAAGCGTTCCACATGCGAAAACGAGGTTGAGTAACCGTTGAGTGCGCCAGACGCGCTTTCTGTGTCGGATGACTACGAGAAGCAAAAGGAGAAAGGGTGTCAGGCCAATTGGCACAAGGACGCTCACGGCTACCGGATGGAGATGGAGCGCGAACAGAAACGCAGCAATCATCCCAACAATACTTCGCCAAGACTCTCGGAGAATGTGTTGAATGGATTTAGCCGGAAAACTCATAAACCCGGAATCAAACAAAATCCGAAGTGTGAAAAAAAAGAAAGCCGTCATAGCGAGGAGATACGGCGTATACATTCGAATATTTCCGGTATCCCCGATCTGCCAATAAGACACAGCTATTAACCCTGCGGAAATACATCCAGTTATTTGATTACCAAGACGCTTTCCAAAAAAATACATTAGAACCATTAGCGCAGCGCTTGAAAGCAGGTTGACGCCATGGAGCGAAAGAGGGCCACTCCCAAAAATTCGAATAAATAAAGACATCGCATACGTATACGCCTGGGCATTATGATGCTCGTTCACTCCACCATGAGCGAGTGATTGAGCATTCAGAATATGGAGAAATCCATCGACATTATCCCCAAGCCCATGAATTTGCCAAATTCGCAAACTCACGCCAATGAGTAAAATGAAGATCAACGCTAAAATAATTTTTGTATGTTTTGTTTGGGGACTTTTTACGAACTGGTCTAAATCTGACAATGCGTCGAGTATTCGTCGAAAAAATGTTCGTGTTGACCTTGCTGCTACGGGAAACAATAGGAAGGTAACAACTAAAAGGGAAATATTAAAAGAAATCGGCGTCCGGGCGACCTCGAAAGCAAGGGACGATCTAAGACCGAGTGCCCATGACCACTGTTGGAGAAAAAGGAGTACTAAAAAACTGACGAACAAAGGTTCATGCTTCGGCTGACGCAAAACGCTAAGCGTTAGTATCCCGCAAAGAAATAAAACGACTAAGAGGCCCCCGTCAACCCAAGGCCAGACACAAAGACGAATAATACTTAACGTAATAGCTAGCCCTATCGTTACAACGCCAAAAATCTTTCTGACTTGGTTGGCATTTTTTTCGCTTTTCAGTAAATCCATAATCTATCAAGCAATACATTCGCACAGCCATCAGTATACCTCTTCCGAGTAAGCCATTCAATAATGTCGCTATGTATTTTTCTTGCTTCAGTATCATAAAAACGTTATGATTTCTTTATGGTAAAGGGATTATTATTCAGAGCGCGAACATTTGGAGCTCTCGTTCTGATTGCAACAATCTTAAGTTGTATTTTTACCGCCCCAGTCATTTTACATCTTTCAACAAAGGTGGCTGGTGATGGAGCCGATTTGTTTCAGTCTATCGCGGCAGTACAAGAGCGAGTCTCTTCTATTGAGGCCCGAGGTAGCATTAAAACAATTATCTCATCCGCCGCCCAGCTTCGCTTTGATCCAATACAGCTTAATGCGTATTGGGTCCTCTTCTTTGGTTTTCCTCTTGGGTATAATTTATTCTGGCTCTTCTCCTTTATCGCTTCGTGGGTGGGAATGTACTACTTAGCCAAATTGCTCCTTACGTCTGATTTTCCCAAAAACCGAAACCTGTATTTTTCCGCCGCAATCGCCGCCACCATCTTCACTTTTGCTCCGATGCGGTTATTCTGGAGCCAGGGGTTTTATGGGACAATGCATACTGAATGGATTGTCTGGACCCTGTACTTTCTTTTGCTGAACATTTCAAAACTGACTGTACCTCGCTTTATCGCTCTGGCTGCCTCTGCGATGCTCCTCGTACAAACAGAATACCACTTCGCTGTCTTCTTCCTATTACTTCTTCCAGTCCTAGGCTGGTATTATCGTCATCAGCTTTACCAACTGATCCGCCGCCCTCGATCATGGGCATTTATTGCAGTCGCAATTGCTGGCGCCATTGCACTTTTTTCGCGAGAATTTTCCGGACTATTTCACATTGCATCCAGTGATAATAATTACTTAAACGTTGGAATAAACTCTGTTAGCAACCATTCGAACGACTTGCTAAGTTTTCTCATCCCTCCGTATAACCAAACGTTATGGGGGGATTTTTTTTCTGAAGCACGAAGCTCCTTCCAGGGAAATGCCTTTAAATCGCCCGCATACCTGGGAATTATTGTTCTTTCTCTCTCCAGTATTGCTCTATTCTCACGAAAAAGCCGAAATGGACGTTTTTGGGCGTGGATTGGAGCGGGCTTCTCAATACTATCGCTTGGACCATTCCTGCATATTGGCGGCCTTATTGAGCCAAAAATTCCTCTCCCCTACTTACTTCTTTACAAATATTTTCCTTATATCGAAAATATTCGATCGGTCAACCGGATAACAATATTTGCTATTGTGGGAGTTGCAATTGCTTCATCTTTCGGACTTCTTATGCTTCTCCGTCACGTTAGGAAGACTATCTGGCAAGTTCTTTTGCCAGTTCTTTTCCTCGTCGGAATAACTCTTGAATATTGGACCGTTCCCTACCCAACAACAACTCCTTCAGTCCCACCGTTTTTTGAGCAATTAGCTAGTGATTCAGAAAAGTATTCCCTCATCGAAATCCCCGGAGCAACTAATTATAATTTGGCTTCCAGGTCCTTATATTATCGGACGATTCACAAAAAAAACGTTATCAACTCTTTTCAATTTTCGCGTAATAATCCAAACGACCCAGCTTTCCTTCAAACTACGAGTTACCCAATTCTCAACGAACTCCTCCTCCTTCAGCCGAAAAATGCCAGCCGGATGAATCACCGAGCTATCGACGTACGTGATCGCGCGGCAAATATGAGCGCAATGGAGAATCTCAATGCCCGATACATTCTTCTCTACAAAGAATTTCAGGGAGGTGGACCAGAAGATATCGAGCCTAAAGATTTCACGAACATTCAGCAATTTATTCTTAGCTCATTATCCGCGAAAAAAGTTTTTGAAGATGATATTTTCATCGCCTATGAACTTCAGGCCGAGACGCCAAGGGCCCCCTTCTTGCTTTATAACGAAGGATGGCGCGAACCACTTCTCGAAACGCAAAATGCTTTCCAATGGATTGACCAAGAAGCAAGGGTGACGCTTGAAGCTCCAAACTATTCCAGAGATGTTGATCTTTCTTTTATTGCCAAAGCTCCTCGTACGACAAATCAATTACTTGAAGTAACGTTTGATGATGAACCCGTCGGCAACTTCTACCTGCTAACCACAGAACTCCCAATACGAATTCGCCTTCCTTCGTTCAAACAGGGAGCGCATTCAATCCGATTTCGAGTATCTGAAGCGGGCAGCGGCAAAAATTCGCTTATCGACCCTACTGTTGCTCTTGGCAATCTCCGTATTTCTACCGCCTCAACCCAGGATAACCAAATACCCGAAGCCCTATCAACATCACTCCAAACACTCGAACTGCCCTACCGATCAGTCAACCAACGGCTCGCAGGTTGCTCCTCTAACCCAATTGAGCCATCAAAAATTATTGACCGCCTTCTTGAGGACTACTATCCAGGATCTGGCTTTGCCGACGCGCTCAATAAAATTCTTCTACCAAATGCGATAACCCCAATCCGCCTGAGATCTCAACGAGACATATTCTCAAACATCTATTATAAAAATGAACTTCGGTCTGTGTTGCAAGAAGGAAATATTGAGGCAATTTCTTTTCGAACCGACTTGCTGTCAAACGAAGAAAAACGATTATTTCTTAACGACCTTGAAGGGATCGGAAAACTCACTTTTGTTGCAAAAAATTCACGTTGCGAGCTCTACAAAATTGAATATGAAGACCAATCTCCTGTTCCGCTTATGAGCCGCAGAGGAGAATGGAGACGCCTTCGAAATCGTGGCGAGGATAGTCAACGTCGCGCCCTTCGCCAGGGGTCTTCGCTTGAGCTTCAAGCCTTAAAACAATCAACCTCATCAAGTAAACTTTCAGCCACCGTCCAAAGCTGCTCAAACGAACCGCGCATTATTCGATTTTCATTAAACGGTGTTGCTTCTTTTGAGTGGAGAGTTTTGACATCAAAGCCAAAGGATTATTTCTCAATCTTCAACCCTGGTTTCGGTCAGCAAACGATAAGTATTTCAGTTTGGAACGACGAAGGTAGGGAGCTCTCCGAAGCAGAACTCCTTGCTTGCCCGATCCTTCTTCAAAATCTTTCGGTTGAATCGCTCTAGTAAGAAAGACTTGATCGTAATCGAGACGTAATGATCCGAATTACTTCTGAAAAGCGTAAGGGGTCATCAACCAGGCGAAGGTCAACGCTCCCAACTGCCGGCAAAGAAGGACTGGCGAACGTGATGGGGGTGAAAAGATACCCTTCGCGGAAACGAATGAAGTCTTTGGTTTGTAGTGTTGCGCGAACCGCGTAACTCTGCCCCTCGAGGGGTTTTGGCATTTGGTAGTGAGCGAGAATGTACTGAACTCCTAAACGATCGGCTTCAGACCGTGGCAAAAGAGGCAGGGCTGATGAGTTCCTGTAGTCATGAAAACCTTGTGGCCTAATCCCTAGATCAGAGAGAATTTCTAAATTAGGAGACGACAATTCAACTGTACCTTCGGTCCGATCAACAAAGGCCTCATAATACCCATTTGAAGCAAGGTTAATTGTCTCTCCTTTATCCTGAACGACTTGGGTATCTCCCCCGAGGTTCCGAATCATACGAACTTGTCCTGGCAGTATTATTTCGGTCGGGCTTTCCGGTGTAGCATACGGACGAACTGGCGCTAACACAACAACATTTTGCTGATTCAACGAGACCGTTGAAATAACTTCATCGTTCGCCGCAAGGGTAATTGTATACTCACCCGAAGTAAGACTATTAAGGACAACGCTTAGTACCTGATCGCCCTTCGTGAGTCCGTCGACATCGCTTGAACCATCATCGTCGATGGTCTGTGCATGAACACGAACGCCTTGATTATCGTAAACAAGTACAGACATTCGATCAGGACCAGCTAACTTGTTCAAGTCATGTTTTTTAACCGTAAACCGAAGCGCTTGATCAGCTTCCGGCAAATAGACCCGAAGCGTCACAGTCCCTCGGAACCATTGATCGACCGGAACCTCGCGCTCCCCAAAAGAATTGGCGGTAGGAGAAAAATCACCAACGTTCACATTGTACGCGCTATAGGTTTTTGACTCCGGCGGTGAAGCAAGAAAATCGCGGATTGAGGAATACTGAGCCTCTCGCTGAAGGAGGACATACCCGTCGCTCTCAATACTCGTCCAGTCACGATAGGCTTCCAGTTCTGGTAAAAACAGAGTTAGTCGCTTTGGCTCAAGTGAGGGAAGGTAGGCAAGATCAGCAAAAATCCGGCTTGTGGGATTCTTCAATGCAAGTGAAGCCTGTATCTCGCGAAAACCTTTCCATGGTTGAAAATACATCGAAGCACTTGGCCCAAGAGGAGCGCGCCACTTTTTTCCTTGTTCATGAAACACCGGACCGTATTGTAGCGAATTTTCAAAACCAGAAAGGTAATTTTTAGTTTGCCCTTGTTCATAATGAAGGGTAGCAATTCCAGATGGGACGATGTTTTTACTTACTACCCAGCCGAGTACAATAATCGGTACTAACCAGACAATAACTCTGGGTCCAATAATAGTAAGCTTCATAATTCGTCTTTCACAAAATGATACAACGGATCAGGACCAATCTGACCAACACGCTCAAGTTCATATCCGAATTTCTTCGCTTCGGCCTCCCAGGTAGGAGCGTCCCGGCCACTTGCATCATTGTAATATATTTCATACCGTCCGAGGAGTGAACCAAGTGCGGATAGTTGCCGTTGTGAGAGATCCGTATATCCGAGAACACGTTCGCGGTCCGGGTAAAATATCTTATCTTTCCTTCCAGCGATCAATACTGCATCGAGCGGAACTTGCGATAGATCACGCCTCGCTTGTACGCGCTCAGGAACATCCTCGCGTAAAAATTTTACCATTCCCGAGTCGCGATCAAAGAGAAACAAGAGAACACTACCAACAACAAGACTACCGGTCGTTACCCAAAGAATCAATTTCTGGGCCCGCTCGCTCCTCAATGCTTGCCCGACACTCGTGATCCCGAGTCCGACCAACGGCATGAGAAAAAACATTCCGGGCAAAAAATACCTAGGATAAGACGCGCCGATTGTTGGTTCCGCGGCATTAGACGGATATCCATAATAAACGGTTCCAAAATAATAGAACCAAAGCCAGAGCGGAACTAGGCCAACAGCAAGAACTGACCGGAACGAGATTGTTCTTTTTCGAAGAGAAAATGCGAAGGCGCCGAGGAGGAAAAAGACGAGATGTAAAGGGATTTGACGCAAGGTATACCACTCGGTGGCCACTTGGTAATGCTCAAACGACGGACGGGCCGGAAGGAATAAGCGACGAAGCGCTGGTAGAAAAGAGGACCCTTGCCCTGAAGTAAGATTCTGTTCGATCGCAATTGTATATCCGAAGGAGAGGGGGCTGCCGAAAGTGTTCGCGTTATAGATAAACATTGGCAGAAGGACGATGAGTGCGCACGCAGCCGCAAGTCCCAGTCGAAGCATTCCGATTCGATAGCGCGAATTAATCGCGACAATTCCAAAAAATGGCAGAAGCCAAACTGCTTCATTAGGCCGAATCATTCCTGCTAGCGCTAAGCAGACTCCAAACCCAGCTGTCTTCCAAAGATGTTTCGATCGGCTGGCTGCCCGAAGACTGTAGAGAGCGAGTATGAATAAAGCCGTAAAGGCGGCGTTATGCCAAAATGCCTTGTAGGTAAAGAACAGTAAACTCGGAAAACTCGCTGCTAATAGTAGGCTCATCACAGCTACTCGTCGGGGAAAAAAATCTTGAACAATCTGGTAGTACGCGAAAAGGGCAAGCGTCATCAGAACTGGGACGAGCAAACGGATGCCAAGCTCACCAAAAACAAAACCTACGCTCCCGAGCAGGAGGGGATATCCGAGATAGCTTAAGGGCACATAACTTCCGTGAACGGTTTGGATACTCCGGGGATGGAGAATTCCGATGTCATCACCCGGCAGAAGGGCGCCGAAGGAAAAGCTTCCGGTCTGAACAAATTTCAATGCACTCGTCGCATTGGCAACCTCATCAGGAGAGGTGAACACCCGTCCAAAGAGTCCCGAACTAGCGGTTAGCAAAAAAAATATACAGAGCACACAAACAAGAAAGAGACGATCCTGGCGACTATTCATCAACTTCGCGAAAACCGATGACTTTTGGATAGAGCGTCGCGCAAATCAGAAGGACGTAACCTAGTCCAAAAAGAACGCGACCCAAAAGGGACAGATCAGAAATAAGAAAAAGGACAAGCCCTCCTAGAATCACGGGCAAAACCATAAAGCGCGACATCGGACCGTCCTCAACCTTCGTATCGAGAATAACCACAATCAACCCCAAAAAGGTTGTCAAAATCGGGAATATACTCGTAGAAAGAAAACGCGATACCGAACCCGGCCAGGCGTATTCCGCACATGTCAACAGGGCGGTGACCACAAAGAGTGAGAGAAAAGCCTCAAGTACGAGAGCGCGCCAATGAGCTTGTTTTTGAGGTTGATGCATGATCATAGCTCTTCGAGCATAACAAGCGTATGTGTGCCCGTCAACGAAGTTGCGTCAAGCGACAAAAACCAGTATGATGAGGCGGTTTATGAGTGATGGAAGGGCCTCCGACTACTCATGGTGAATCAACGCTACGCCGTTCTCCGCATCGGAATCGCCGGACTCGTTTTTCTCATTACGGCGATATATGTTTTTTCAACGCCGATTCATGGGGATGGGCAATATCATGAACTCATCGCCCGCCAAGTAGCCTCGCAAGGCTGGCCGATAAAAGAAAATACTGATTTTGTCATGTCCTTTTCAGCTGACGGCGCACCGGTCTACGCGCCAATCAATTACCCGGAGACGGCCTACTTTTTTTATGGTCTATTAACCCGGATTGGGTCGGTTGCCCTTCAGCTCTCGTCTCCTTTCTTCGCGGCATTAACGGCTTTGGCTGCCTTCTCGATTCTGTCGCGTCTCAACCTTCGGATGGCGTTCTTAGGGGCAATGGCGGCGAGCCTTCTTAATCTCCGACGCTTCGCCCTCACTCCTTCACTCGAACAGCCGCTGCTTGCGGTTTCACTCGGAGCGCTAGCCTTTTTTCTCCTCTGGCTTGAAACAAAAAAACTACGTTGGGCGTTTCTAACCGCCATCAGCACCGGTTTAGCAATGAGTATTAAGCAGCAAGGGATTCTCCTCGCTCCCCTTCTTTTTGTTTTGATCCTACTCTGCCTCTTCATTCCTGGACTCATTCGTGCTCGAGTCCGTTTTTTTCTTACGGCGAGCGCTATTCTGGCGGTCGCGCTACTCATCACGCTTCCCTTTCAAATTGAGCATTTGAAACGAAACGGAACGATTGGTTACGTCCCCGGCGCGGGAACCTCCGGAATTCTTGATAAGATCCCCTTAATTGAAAAACTAATCGATAATAAATACCCGGCCGACCAGGCCGCCGCCGACGTGCTCCGCGGTCGAATTGGCTACCGGACCCCCAATCAATCCCTCGTCCATACGACAGCTGCCTTCTTCGCCTTTCCTTTTACCTATGATACGTCAGATGATGTGTTCGGCGCCTACCGATGGCTGTTCGTACTCGGACTGTTTATCTGTTTGGCTGGACTCATTCGCATTTTACGAGAACAACGCCTCACGGGGGTTATCCTTTTCGCAAGCCTCTGCATTAATATTCTTTTTGCGCAGGTGACCCACTCTTCTCTTTGGCAATACCATGTTCTCGGAATCGCGCTCATTGGAATATTATTCGGATCAGGACTGATTACTATTTCAGACTGGCTTCGCAACCGGGGCCGAATTCTTCGTCCCTTTATTCTTTGCAGTGTCACAGTCATATCCCTCATTTCCTTTGAACGAAATTTGCATACCCTTACCTTTAAAAACGCTGGTCGTCAAAAACCAGAATCGGTGAAGGCCTATCAATCACTTGGTGCCTACATTCAGGACCAGCTACCGGCTGACGCTATCATTATTTCGGCAGGAACAAATATCGTGAAGTACGGAGGCCGATCGAGGTTTTGGATTTCAGAAGGAGGCGGGGCTCTCCTACCTGAGGCCTATGATTCCTCGAGCCCGGAATATTCTTATCAGCTTTTTCGACACTACCCTGTCGAATATCTTCTTATCGACGAGGAGCAAACGCTAACAAATGGACTGTACGACTCTATTCTTCCAACGGGACTGAATCAAACAATTGATACCCCCGAGGGCCAACGCTTCTTCTCGCTTCTCTACTCAGTGGCTCGCCCTTCTGGAACCTCGGTCCGGCTGTACTCTATTCTCAAAGAACCAAAAAATCCGTCCACTGACCCAACCCAACAATGAAGAGCCAATTCCTACGAGGAACGGCCTGGATGAGTATTTCAAATCTTATCTTTTTGGCTATTGGTTATATCGCACAGATTCTCATTGGCCGCAGCTTGACCCCAACCGAATACGGTACTTTTGGCGTTGCGGTCTATATTTTAAACATCGTTGAGTTTGTCGTCATCACCGGCCTTTCGCAGTCACTTTCAAAATTTATTGCTGAACAGCCCCAAGCCGGGCGCAACCTCATTCGACATTCCTCAATAGCTCAGCTGCTCCTTTTTGTCGTCGTTGCGATGCCGCTTTGGGTGTTTGCCCCCAATATCGCCAGATGGTTTGGCGACGAGGCGATGACCTCGCTCCTGCGGGTTGTCGCTATCATTCTCCCCTTCTACAGCGCCCGCGGACTCTTGCAAGGAATTCTCTCGGGACAACGCGAATTTTCCTCTGTGGCCAAAGTAAAAATTGTCATCGCCGTTGTCAAATTTCTTTTGATAGTCATTGCTCTCGTTCTACACGCCCAACCATCGACGATTCTCGTCGCCTATCTTCTTTCCTCATTTGCTGGCGCGCTCTACGGATGGCATTACGTACGCCCGATTGAACACACCGAAAAAATTCCAGCTCGACGTTTTTATGGGTACGCTCTTTCGCTCACAATTTATCTCATCATCTTCCCGCTTTTTATCAACCTGGATGTCTTTCTCGTAAAGCACCTCCTCGGAACCGATCCGCGTGTCGGCTGGTACGTCGCTTCGACAACGCTCGCTCGAATGCCCTTCTACCTCTTCACGGGACTCCTCTTAACGCTTCTGCCTACCGTTGCCTACCTGAAGCAATCAGCCTTCCCTGAGCTGCAACGAATTGTCCGAGAGGTAAATCGTTATGCCCTCCTCCTTCTCCTCCCTCTGGTTGTACTTGTCGGATTAACAGCGGGCGCGCTTCTTCCGTTACTGTTCGGTCAGGCCTACGCCGGAGCCAGTTCATCCTTAATTATTCTCCTCGGCAGCGTCGGCATGCTCGTCTTCTTCCAAATTTACACAACGATCCTTGTTGGCTTATCGAATCCAGCCCGAGTCGCGTGGATTACGATCGGCATGATCGCCCTGAACCTCGCCCTGAATTTGCTCCTTATCCCACGCTTCGGAATACTTGGCGCAGCATCCTCATCAACACTCTCCAGCGCCTTAGGGTTACTCGTTTCTATTCTCTTCATTCATCGCGAACGCGTTCTGCTCATCGACTGGCGCAGCGCGCGAAACGCCCTACTAGCTGCAATACTGTCTGGACTGACGGTCGTGTTCCACATTCATTCTCTCTGGCTCTTCGCCCAGTTATTGGGAGGAGGACTCGTCTACCTCGCCTTCCTTTGGCTGTTCCGAGAGATACTCCCAAAAGACCTCAACCGGCTTCGAGCCTTAGTCGGGCGTTCAAAAGCTACTGAAGTGCCCCCTTCGGAGACCTCAACTGGCGAGTAGTCGATACGCGTCATCAACCCGCCCAAGAAACTCGTGCAGGGAAAACCGCCTAAGAATCCGCTCCCGGGCAATAGCTGCCTGCTTGAGCGAAGCTTGGTAATCTCCTAATATTTTTTCCGTACAACGGACGAGGCCTTGGACGTCTCCGGGTTGATATTGGGGCACGCAGTCTTGAAACACTCGGTCGGTATCACAAACGTCAGTCATGATCACCGGGCGCCCGCAGGCCATTGCCTCGGCAGCTGTTGGCGACGGCTGAGCACCTTCCGAAGCAGACGTAATAATCACAACGTCAGAAGAGCGGTACTGCTCTTGCATCTGTAAAAACGGAACAACGCCGAGCCACTCTATTCCGTCAGCGCAGCCTAGTCGCTTGGACAATTTTTTGAGACGTGGCACTAATGGTCCTCCCCCGGCGATCGCTAAACGCAGCCTCGGCCAACCTTGCCGAAGTTCAAGGAACGCACGGATAGCGGTATCAACCTTTTTCTGGGCCACGGCCCGCTGCGGGACAAAGAGACGCGGGGTTTCGGAAAGAACCGTAGATCCCTCGGTTGGAAAAATCGACTCATCGACAAAATCATAAATAAGGCGCAGCCGATGCGGGTCCGCCCGAAGGTGCTCACGGAAAAAATCGAACGCCGTCTGACTTGGAAGTGTGACAAGTCCCGCTTCTCGCGTTGCCAAAACGGCTTGAGCTTGTTGGAAACGGTTGAGAAAACGGCTCGCCCAAAATATTTTCGGCGTCCAAAAATCTTCAATAACTGAAACGATTGTTCGGCTGCGCAAGTTCCTTGGTATTGCCCGAAACGTATCAGGAATGATCGTATGAAGAAGATCAAATTCCGGACCCTCGCGACTGAGATACCGACGAATCGCCTTCGCAAAAAAGAAATCGCGATCAATAAACCGGGCGCTCGGGAGCGAGCGGATTCGAAAGCCGCCAAGTTCAACGATATCTATATTGTCGACGCGACTACAATGTTCAGACGCATCAGGAGAGCGGGCAATAAGTGTTACTGCGTACCCAGCTGTAGACGCCCAACGGGCTAAGGTAGCTGCATAGCGCGTTCCCCCACCTTCACCTCGCGGAAAAGCTTGGTAGGTGATAATTCCGACACGCTTCATACTTTGTTTCGCCCTTCAACCGATTGCCAAATATCGTCCGCAACCTCATCAGGCGTGCGGCTGGCGTCGACTCGAATGACGCGGCCGTTCCGATACGACTGAAAAGCTCTATTGTAGGCGGCATGTTTTCGTTCATGATACGCAAAAGGATGCTCTCGGTCGCGTTCATAACTGACAGCGGCCGGAACGTCGAGCCAAAATAAGCAATCTGCTCTTGGCGAGAAAAAACGCACCCATGAAATGACCCAGGCGTGGCCTGGGTGATAAAACATAAACTTTGCTACTGCGTCATCAACAAAACGATCAAAAATGACGATCGGCCCGGGTCGACGGAGAAGGTCGAGCCAAATCTTGAGTAGATCTTTTTTGATGATCAGAATACTCATCAGCCAAGAGCGTCGTTGGGCGAACCCTGCCTGCCGTTGATGAATCCACGGACGATTCCCGTGGCGGTAAACAACCGCGCCCGCGCCATACAATCTCTCGAGCGCCGAGGCGAGACGTTTCGCCTGGGTTGTCTTCCCGCTCCCATCAACGCCTGAAAAAGCAATGATACGTTTTTTTCCAGATGGATTAGGCATACCCGAGAAAAAGCTTACCTTGTTCTAAGACGAAGAAAAACGGATAGGCATACAGCTCGCGAAACGCATATCGAAACCGACGGGTTCGGACATTATGCCGTATTCTACTAAGAAACACCCCTGCTTCGATCCCCCAAGGTAGCCGATAAGGGAAAGCCCCTAGATGGACCCTCGCTGTTCCAATCTCTGGCAGAGCGTTCTCTACCCCAAGTTGCGTGGCTAAGGCCTTTGAGAGCCGAATATAGGCTTTCAGGCCGCCTTCCCAGCCCTCCTCGCGTGCATAGGCGTATATTGCATCCCAATCCTTGATTGTCCGACTCAATACCGCAACATCATACAATTCGCCCAGCGGGAGAACAAAATTCTCAAATAGGGCGTGTCCGGAGTAGATGAGAAGGGCGATTTCGTCACTAGGAACCCGTAGGAGAAACCCTTCATGCTGCTTCACCTGACTTTTGGAAAAAAGGACCTCATTTGGAAGGTATGGCACTCCATTCCAGGTTACGCCTCGATGGAAATGCCAGCCCGGCTGAACCTCGGAACGGTTGGTGAATTTTCTATACATGATTTTATCAGGCTCGTGATAACTATAGGTAGCCTGACGACCATCTGCCTCGGCAATCTTTCGCGCTGCCTGGAAGTCCCGCTCAGAACGAAACACTACATCAATATTACTATCATCAGAAGGAAAACTTCGAACGGTTTTTATAAAAATATGGTCAAGTCCGGCCGCTTGAAGTCGAGACTCGAGGTCCCCAACTGACACCCAAAAGTCTTTATGAAAAGGCCGGCGAGAATCAAACACGGCAGAGAGATGGTTTTGTTTGACCCAGCGATGATTCGGCGGAGGCGCGGATTCGCCTCGCAATACGCTCAGCGCAGAGCGGACGGGATTATTCACTTGGTTGGGATCGAAGTTCTTCATACACAAGTCGAGTCTGCTCTGCTATTGTATCCCAATTAAAGCGTTCATTCACGGTCGCTCGCCCAGCGACGCCCAACCGCTCGCGTTGGACTGGATCATGAAGGAGTGATTCAATGGCTTTCGCAAGCTCAGTTGGTCTATTGGGGGAGACGAGAAGTCCATTCTCCCCATGACGAATAATCTCACCGACTGTACCAACCGGACAAGTCACCACAGGCACCCCATAGGCCATTGCCTCAATAAGGGTCAGGGGCTGTTCTGGAATACAGCCAGAACTTCGGAAAGGGAAAACGGCCACCGTTGCTTGAGCAAAAAATTCAACCATAGCCCCCTGACGCCCGACAAGAACGTCCATGCGGTTACGAAATGGCGAACGACTAACGAGAGTCTGAATGCGTTTTGTATCGACGTCATCTAATAATAGCAACTGCAGTTGGAGTGTTTGTTCAGAACGAGCCAGTCGTTCGAATGCCCTGATGAGCGTATCAATACCTCGAACCATAACGGCGCGACCAAAAAACAGTAAGGTCAATTGAGCGTTGGCGATGTGACGATCAGGGATTACCGCTGGTAATTGAGCGCCTGACGGGAGGTAGCGGACGCGCGCGTCCTCACCAATCGCCCGTTGAAGCTGACGGCTCGGAACAAAAACCGCACGAATGCCGGGGTGGCGTAAAAGTCGCGAGAGGCCAAAGGCCTTCAACGTCAAACCGACGAGGTCATCAACATCTGCAACGTATCGTCGATTCCGAAACCAATCAACAAACTGCAGGTGCCGCCACTCCCGCCAGAGGTCTGACGGCTGACTATGAATATTAACGACAGTTGGAACCCCTACTGCCTGTGCAAAGGATCTGGCAAACAGCGTCATCGACAGACCGCCGTGTAGTTCAAAAACATCGGGCTGGATCTTGTTCACAAGCTCCGCAACCTGCCGGGTTTTGAGATAGGCCTGATTCACACCTCCGCCCAATTGATGTATCTGCAAATGAGCCAAGGCTTCAGGCGGCCCCGCCCATCGAACGCGATTGGTAATAAGATGGACGGTTACTCCTTGTTGAACTAAACGGCGGGAAACCTCAAGCACGTGCTTAGATTTTCCGGTTGTCGGCTCAAATTTTACTAAAAAGTATACGATCGTCATGCTCCCCTCCTGCGCATTCCAGAGCAAAGCTGTTGGTAAAGATTGTGGTACTGCTTCGCGAGCTCAGTCCAATCAAAACGTGCGATCGTAAACTGTCGTGCCCGTTCAGCGAGCCTCTGACGTTCGACTTCATGATCCATGAAGTGCTGAATAGTCTCAACGAACGCTTCGGTATCTTCTGGTGGCAGGGTACGGCCATTTTCCCCGTCGATGACGGCTTCGGTAATCCCTTCGAGCCGCGACGCGACCACGGGCAAGCCGTGCGAAGCAGCTTCAATATTCACGATCCCAAAACCCTCAGCGTCGCCGGGAACGCTTCGGTTCGGCATGAGAAAAAGGTCACTTCCGTCATACGCGAGATCTCGCTCGGCTGATGATACGCGTCCAGCGAAACGAATCTGGTTTGTATGGGCGCTGGCGCGGGAGATTCGACTCAACTTCTCGAATTCTGGTCCATCACCGAGGACGAGAAGAATGGCTCGTTCCGGTAAGCGCGGCAACACACATTCGATAAACCAAGCGAGATTTTTTCTTTCAATCAGGCGACCAACACTCAAGAGGATAAACGAATTTGGAGGCAGGCCGTAGGTTTCGAGAAGGTGACTGCGGGCCACGGCTCGATCAGTCATCGAAGCTGGGTGGATACCGTTGGGAATAATGGTTATCTGCTCGGGTTTCACGCCACGTGCTTCGCACTCTCGAGCGGTCGCCTGGCTAACCGCAACAAGCCTATCACATCGAGGGAGGAACATCCTCATGCACCACTGATAGACTGCAGGTGACCAAACTACGTCGAGTGCGTGAGTTGTGACAACAATTGGAACGCCAGTCAGACGGGCGGCGGAAAGAAAAAAAGGCGCGAGGAGTGCGTCAGTAACATGGAGCACATCGTAAGCGCCGCTCGCCAAACACCAAACAGTTCGAAACCAGGTCCAAGGAATCCACCAAAGCAAATGCACCCGGCTGCCTGACCAGGTGAAGGCTTGAGAGCTATCAGCTGACCCAGAAGCGATCAAATCGCCGCTATAACGCTCCATTCCCCCAACGATCGGCGGAACGCCCCGAGCCACATAGAGAACACGCACCTTAGTTGAGTTGGTTGGAAGCATGCTCCGACCCCGTCGCCTCATTCAAAAAACGATCGTAATACTTCCGTCGCTGATAATACAGTGTTTCTTCGAGGATTCTTCGTTGGCGGTGGAGCATGTCAGCCAGTAAGGCGACAATGACCAATAAGAATCCAAGGAGAAGGACAACTCCCCCCACGACGATAAGGCTTTGAAAAGGCGATGTATGTCGGGTAATGAGCCAATAGACAAAGAGGAAGGTTTCGACAGTCACACCGAGAAGGGTGGTGACGAGTCCTGCCATTCCAAAGAACCGGAATGGTGCTAGGTCACGCATCGATCGAAGCATGATCGAAAGCGTTTTAAAACCAAAATGGAAAAGGTTTTTCGCCAGCCGAGAATGACCATGTTCGCGAACGCCGCGGACCTGAACAGCGCGCTCGACCATCCGGACGTTTTTTCCAGCTAAGTCGAGAAAGCTTTCTTGGGTATAGGTAAATGCTCCAAAGAGAGTTAGGCGAAGGAGCGTCTCCCGTGAGTAAGCCCGAAATCCGCAAGAGACGTCAGTAAAGCGCTTCCCGATGATCGTGCTAATAAAGCGAGCGTAGAAACGATTTCCAAAAAGTTTCACAGGCGGAATACCTGTTGGAAATTTACTCGGATCAGCGAACCTCGAGGCGGTCACAAAATCAGCTTCATCAGCTAAGATGGGGCTAAGAAGAACGGGAATATCCTCAGGATTGAATTGACCGTCACCATCCATGTTCACGAGGAAGTCGGCACCATGAGCGAGGGCGTACTCAAGTCCTGATCGAAAAGCCGCCCCCACGCCGCGATTGGAGTGATGTCGCAATACCTCGGCTCCGTGCTGACGAGCAAGCTCTGATGTGGCGTCCCGGCTCCCATCGTCAACGACGAGCACGCGAACTTCATTAATCCCTGAGATCGTCCGAGGGACACGGTCAATAACGGCACCAATCGTCGCTGATTCATTCAGCGCCGGGATCACGACATAGAGGCGAGACCTAGCGTCCAATTCCTTCATAGGCAATGCCGGCGTTTTCAAAATCCTTCCGCGGCCAAGCGTTCTTCCCATCGACCACGGCAACGATCCCTTTGGCCTTTAATTGGTCGGGCGTTAAGGAAAGAAACTGTCGGTGGTTTGTGACAAGAATAAGCGCGTCTGATTGATCGAGAAGCTCCTCCAGAGTCGCGACTGAAGATTTTTCAGGGATATTCGGGTCAAAACTCTTCACCGTCGCTCCAAGCGCTTCAACCTCAGCCCGAATCGGGTAAAAGGGGCTCTCTCGGTCATCATCGATATCGGGCTTATACGCAATTCCAAGAAGGCCGATTCGACTTCCCTTCACCGGCTTCGCCGCGGTATTCATCGCCCGCATTAATTTCTCGACTGTATAAGCCGGCATACTATTATTAATATCGCGAGCGAGCTGGAGAAACTCATGATTAAAACCGTTTTGCTTCGCGCGCTGAATAAGGTAATAGGGGTCAACGGGAATACAGTGACCGCCGATCCCGCACGAAGGATAGTGCGCCAAGAAAGAAAACGGCTTCGTCTTCGCGCCATCAATCACGTCGACAACATCAATCCCGAAACGGTCAAAGGATTTCGCCAGCTCATTCACAAAGGCGATGTTCACATCCCGAAAGGAGTTCTCAACGATCTTCACTGCCTCGGCCTCTTTCAGCGACTTCATGGGCTTAATCGACGCCTCAATAATCGATTCATAAAAGGCTTGTGCGCGATCGCGCGAAGCCGCATCAAATCCCCCAATCACCCTCGGAATGTTCCGGACATTCCACTTCGGGTCGCCGGGATTAATGCGCTCAGGACAATGGGCAAAAAGAAAATCTTTCCCGACCTTCTTCCCATCCTTTTCCAGTATTGGAATCGCGACCTCTTCAGAAACTCCCGGGTTAATTGTCGATTCAATAACGACGAGGGCACCCGGTCGCATATGCTCGCGAACCATCTCCATCGCGTCGCGAACAGGGCTAAGGTCGGGTAATCGATCTTCGTCAACTGGAGTTGGAACGCAGACAATAATAATATCGCCTTGAGCGATGGTCGCCGGGTCAGAAGAGGCCTGGAGTTTGACGCGTTTCAGCCAGTCAATAAGATGAGCGTCGCGGATGGGACTTTCCTGACGGTTAATCTGTTCAACCTTTTTTGGGTTCGGCGCGAAGCCAAAAACCGTATGCCCCTTTTCCGCTGCTAAACAAGCGAGTGGCAACCCAACATATCCGAGACCAATGATAACCACTTTTTCAGCGGTAAAAGAATTCTTCATGATCATACAATACTAAGAATATTCGACTCTTGGTGTACCACACACAGCCCGCTCCGTCAACGACTCGAGTGATCTAAAAACCACTGGTACGTCATTCGAAGACCACGGGATAGGTTCACCTTTGGCTGCCAGTGGAAAGCTGTTCGGGCCTTCCGAGCCGATAAAGAGCTTTTTGGGAGTTCACCGGGAATTGCCTGTCCGTGAATTGGTCGAATCTTGGTTTTCGTCACTCGCGCGATCTCATTCCAAAGCGCAGTTACGCTCGTTTCCCGGCCGGTCCCAATATTGTAGATTCCTGTCGCAGAAGACTTCAAAGCTCGCCAACACGCTTCAGCCACGTCCTGAACATACACATAGTCGCGCGTTTTCTCGCCTCGCCCGAAAATCGTCGGCCGTTGATTGTGAAGCACGGCGTTAAGAAAAATGGCAACAACACCGGCCTCGCCCTTCGGATCCTGACGCGGCCCATACACATTGGAGAAACGCAGTGAGATGGCTTGAAGCTTGTAGATCTTCGCGTAGGCATCGAGATAAAGCTCAAAGGAGCGTTTCCCAATTCCGTACGGTGAGAGCGGAAGCGCTTCGGCGGATTCTGGTGTCGGCCGGGGCGATTGCGCTTCGTAGATCGCCCCACCCGTTGAGGCAAAAAGAAAACGCTTCACCTTCGCGAGTCGAACCGCTTCAAGCAACGCTAAACTCCCAAGGATGTTGATTGAAGCATCTTCTAGGGGCTGTTCCAGGGAAACGCGAAGATTTTTTTGAGCCGCAAAATGGAGTACCGCGTCAGGGTGGAATTGTCGAATACTCCTGACAAGCTTTGGGTCCCGAATGTCGAGCTGAACAAATCGCGCTTTCGGGTTCAGGTTCTTCCGATTTCCCGTTGAAAGATCATCAACGACAAGAACCTTCACTCCAGCCTGAATACAGCGATCAACGACGTGAGAGCCGATGAAGCCGGCGCCGCCGGTAATGAGGACTTTTTTTAGAGCCATCGTCGAGCAGCGCGGCGTAGGGCCGGGACCAGACTTGGCTGCTCCCAGGTAAACCCAAGCTCACGTCGTCCGAAATGGCCATAGGCCGCGGTTTTCTTATAGATCGGCCGACGCAGGTTGAGTTGCTTGATAATTCCCTGCGGCGTGAAGTCTACATGTTTCCGGAGAATGCCTTCCAAGTCACGGTCCGGAACAATTCCCGTCCCTTTCGTATCAACGAAGATACTGATCGGATCAGCCACGCCGATAACGTAGGCAACTTGAATTTCACACTGACGGGCCAGTTTTGCGGCAACAATATTCTTCGCGACGAAGCGCGCCATATAGGATGCAGAGCGATCCACTTTCGACGGGTCCTTGCCGGAGAAGCAGCCGCCGCCGTGGTGTCCGAATCCGCCGTAAGTATCAACGATAATTTTGCGTCCGGTAAGCCCAGTGTCGGCCGGCGGACCGCCTTTCACAAAACGCCCCGTTGCATTGATAAAGACTCGCGTCTTATTGTCCATCCAGCGTTTGCATACTGGAGTAATCACCTGGCGCTGGATCGACTCAACGACTTTTCGTTCGCTCACCTTCGCGTCGTGCTGGGAGGCAATGACAACCGTATGGAGACGAGTCGGTTTTCCGTCGACATGCTCAATCGCAACCTCGGTCTTTCCATCAGGCCCTAAAAACGGCAGGAGTCCGTTCTTTCGCACGTCGGCCAGGCGCTTCGCAAGTCGATGTGCCAACATAATCGGCATCGG
>CAZWTD010000001.1:32049-40025 GCA_964637345.1 uncultured Gammaproteobacteria bacterium | reverse complement strand
CATCAATTCGGGAGTTTGATCCGTCGCGTATCCGAACATCAAACCTTGGTCGCCCGCTCCCTGTTTCTTAAACTTCCCCTTCCCGGCGTCAACGCCTTGGGCAATATCGGGACTCTGTTCATCGATCGCAACAATCACGCCGCAATCCTCCCAATGAAATCCAGCGCTCGGATCAGTATAGCCAATCTCACGAATTGTCTCGCGAGCTATTTTCGCAATATCTACATAGGCTTTCGTCCGAATCTCTCCAGCCACGACAATTAACCCGGTCGTCGCCAGTGTTTCAATTCCTGCACGTGAATTCGGATCTTGGCGTAAAAGCTCATCAAGAATTGCGTCAGATACCTGATCGCAGACTTTATCCGGATGACCTTCGGTTACCGATTCTGACGTAAAAATATGGCGGTTATTACCCATTGTCGTGCTTTTGACTTACTGATAATGAAGATAGGTCAATTGCTTGTGCGCCCTTGAAATAATCAACAGTCCTCCGAAGGCCCTCAGCTAAGGCGACGACTGGAAACCAGCCAAGTCGTTCCTTTGCAACGCGAATATTCGGGGTTCCCTGCGTATACACCCCTTCACCGGATTCCTGATATTCAACTGAAGATGCAGAGCCGGTAAGTTGAGCAATAAGCTGTACAATGTCTTCATACCGAAGAACATCCGGACTTCCGAGGTTCACCGGCCCAAGCTCTGAAGATTTCATTAAGCGTAGCAAGCCTTCAACAACATCGCTCACGTAACACAGCGTCGTTTTTCCATCTCGGGCACCGAAGATGGTGGTCGGCTCGTTCTTGAGAGCGCGGACAATCAGTTCTGGGATCATTCGACCGTCATCCAAACGCAATCGCGGCCCGTAGGTGTTGAACACTCTGGCGATTTTCGCTTTTATTGCGCGCTTCTCTCGATAGGCAACGACGAGGCTTTCTGCAAAGCGCTTTCCCTCAGCGAGGGGCGAGCGAGACCCGATCGGGTCAACGTAACCCCAGTAATTCTCAGGATAGGGCGTTTCTTCCATCGGTTGGCCGTACACTGCATCCGAGGACACGAGCAGATAACTGGCTTCATATTTCACCGCCAAATCAAGACTATGCCGAGTCGCATCGGCGTTGGTAATTAAGGCCTCGATCGGACGCTCAAGGTAGGCCTTCGGCGATGCGGGTGAAGCAAGGTGATAAATCTCCTGAATGCCCTGAAACTGAACCTGAAACGCTTTCAGGCTAGGTTCGGATTCAAGATCAATCGGCTGAGAGAGGTCGTGCCGAACGAACTCGAAGTTCGAATTTTGGAGAAGGTGGTTAATATTCTCCTCGCGGCCGGTCGAAAAATCATCTAGGCAGATGACCTTATGTTCACGAACGAGCTCATCGCAAAGGTGAGAACCAAGAAACCCGGCTCCACCGGTTACGAGAATATTTTTTCGATCGAAGATTGGTCGACGCATAGTAAGGGTCTAACGATAGAAACCTCGAAGGTCATTCAGTCGAATCGTTCCCAGCTCAGCAAAGGTCCGAAGGTAATCGAGAGGACGAACCTTACTCGCCGTATCATTCGTCCATTCAACGGGAATTTCGATCATTCGGTATCCGTACTTTCGGGCCACGTAGAGAATCTCGAAATCAAAGCCCCAACCAAGGATACGCTGCCGCTCAAACAGAAATCGACAGCGACGACGATACAGCTTGAAACCGCACTGGGTATCATGGATTCCTGGAACGGCAATACTTTGAATGAGCGCATTCCCGAGTCGGCCGAGGAAAGACTTCGCCGGATGTTGCGCGCGGCGGATCTTCGAATCCGGAAGTCCCCGTGAACCGATCAAAATATCCGCTTCTTCCCGGCGCGACCAAAACGATCCGAGGGTTTCAATCGGCGTTGAGAGATCAGAGTCCGTAAAGAGCACCCATTCTCCCCGGCTTGCCAAAAACCCGGACTGAACCGCTGCCCCCTTCCCGCGATGTGGAAGCCGGAGAACCCGAACGCGCGAATCGCCCTCAATGCGATCGGCCATTCCGTCAGTGCTTCCGTCGTCGGCTACGATAACTTCCGTGCTGGCGGAAAACTCTCGGCAGTACTCGAGAATCCGCTCTAAAGACGGCGGGAGCCGTTTCGATTCGTTATACGCTGGAATAACAATTGAGAGGTCGGGGCGTGAGGAATCCATACTGAGAATTGGAATGAGCCAGGCGATTTAGAGAAAGCTACTAGCTCAGCAACCGTAGGTTCAAGTGTACCAAAAAAGCCGATATGTGGCTACGAAGGCCGAAAAGTCCAGTGTTTATTCGCAAAAAAATTCCAAAATAGCACCAACACAATCGCGAGGAGCTTTGCCACAACATCAGGCAGGCCGCCATACTGAACCAACCCAAAAAGCGTGAGACTGCTAAGACCCGCGCCAACGATGCTCACGAGAAGAAACTGCGCCAATTGACGAGAAAGAACGGGGCGGCGTTCATCGCGGAAAGTCCAGCGTTTATTCAATACGTAACTCAAGGTAACGGCTCCAACGAAGGAAAATCCGTGGGCGCTTAAATACTGAAGCCGAACTAGGCGAGTCAAGAGTAGATACAAACCAAAATCGACTGCCGTATTCCCGGCGCCAACAATTCCAAACTTCACAAATTGACGCAAGCCGGGACGTCGCTGAATCCAAGGATGACGAAGCATGAAGGAAATGAGGTTGGTCATAGTTAATCTGAAAAACCGACAATAATTCCGTTTCGATCGCGAGCAGACTGAGTGAAAAACTGATAGAGAAGCTTGGCCTTACCGGAAAACACTCGAAGTTGTGGACCGCCGCCTGGCCCTGCGCCAACAATGAAATCAGCCCGTCCATTCCCGTCGACGTCAGACGCCTGAAGGCTTGCACCGCCACGAAACGCCGGATCAAAGGCGAAAAACTGCGTTAGCACCTTGCCTGTTCCAGAAAAAAGCCGGACCTGCGGGGCCCCATGTCGAGGTACGGTCGCGATGTCAGCTGCTCCATCACCATCAACATCAGCCACGGCTAGCGAAAGGGATAAACGAGCATGAGACTCGAGGGCAAAAAACTGGCTAAGCGCACGCCCGGTACTACTAAAAATACGAACATGAGGCGCCGCGTTCCCGGCCGGGACCGTGACAATTTCCGGCTTTCCATCTCCAGTTACATTGCCGCACGCAACCCTTGCGCCAAATCGGCTTGACTCAGCGTAGGCAAAAAACTGACGTAGGAGTCTCCCCTTTCCGGAAAAAACGCGAACGTGGGGCGCTTTGGAATCGCTTGTTCCAACAACAATTTCGTCGCGTCCGTCATTATCCAAATCGCAGGCGGCCAAGGAAAGACCGCCCCTATACCCTGAATCATAGGCAAAAAACTGACGCTCAAGTTGGCCGCTCGTACTCAGGATGCGGACCTGAGGACCACCCCCGCTTTCCGGACTGACAATAACCTCGTCACGTCCGTCTCCATCAACGTCGCCTGAGGCAACACTCACTCCCCCGCGAAACGTTTCCGGAAAAACCGCAAATGAGCGAAGAAGTTTTCCGCTTGTCTGATACTGTCGAAGAAGCGGCAAGGCGCCGGGGCGGCCGGCTGATAACAGTTTTGTTGTTCCGCGTAGACGAACTGACGCAGTGGCGTTGCGAGTACGTCCAGCGCGATCCCTTGCTTGAATGCGAATCGTATTAACACCCGGCTCTAGGGTAACGCGCGCGGAAAACCTTCCGTTGCGGATCGAGGCGGCCCATCCATTCACCGTTACTGCAGCGAGGCCTGAAATTCCGTCAGCGACCGAGCCGCTCACAACCAAGCGCCGTTCTGTTTTGGTGCGATTGTGAATACCCTCGTCAATGTTCAACCGGGGGGCTGACGCATCAACGAGTAATGTTTTTGCATGCCGTGGCTCGCGGTGACCGGCAACGTCATAAGCATAATAACGAAGCGTGTGTTCCCCATTCGGTGCAGTAAACGGTTCTGTGTACTCAACTGGATCGCCGTTGTCCCAGCTATACCAGATTGAGTCGACGCCGGATCGGTCATCGGTAGCTTCCAAGGTAAGCGTTGGGCGCGTTTTATAATAGCCATGAGATCCATTCGGAGCTGATGGAGAAACCGTTAAACGTGTCCGTGGGGTAGCTGTATCTACCCCAGCCTGATGAATAGCCTCAGCAATATCTACAAGACCGTACCCATACACAAGGTCATACCCAGCGTCGCCAAGATCGCGAGCAGAGCTTTGCAGTAAGCCAAGAACTTCGTCACGTGGTGCGCCGGCCGCGAGAAGCAAGGCGGCTGCGGCTGAAACATGCGGAGTGGCCATCGAGGTTCCCTGAAACCCGACGTATCCGAAGGTCGTAAAATCATTGGGAAGGTCATTGCCATCGAGGTTCGTAAAACCCTGCTGGATAATTGACGAGCCTCCGTCTCCCCCGGGCGCAACAACGTCAATCCCCGATCCCCAGTTCGAGTAGCTAGCAAGAGTGTTGGCGACGGTATTTGCGGTCGCCCCAACCCCGATCACGCCCGAATACCGCGCGGGATAAAGTAGTGAACTCTGGGCCGAATTCCCGCTTGCCGCAGCAACGATTATTCCTGCGTTGAGCGCATTCGTAATCGCATCTGAAAGAATCTGACTATTCGATACAGTTCCAACGCTCAGGTTAATCACATCCGCGCCATTCTCGCGTGCAAAGTCAATTCCCTGAGCAATCATCGACGTTGTCCCTAATCCGTCCCGAGCAATAACTTTGACGGGCATCAGACTTGTTGCAAATGCAAGGCCGGCGGCTCCAACGCCATTATCCGTCGCCTCAGCGATCGTGCTCGCCACATGGGTTCCGTGGCCGTTATCATCATTCGGGTGACTGTCATCATTTACAAAGTCATAGCCCGCAACAAAACTTCCGCTCGAAAAATCCGGGGCGCGCGCATACACAGCTCCAGCCGCAACACAATTCCCATCCTCGTCTCCACCAGTAAAGCAAAAAGCTGGATTCGGGTCAGTAAATCCTTCATACGCTACTCCGGTATCCACGACAGCGACGACGATTCCCGGATCGCCTCCATGCGAGGGACTCACTAAATCATATTCCCACGCTTCGCTGGCATTGACCTTCGTAAAGTTCCATTGCTGGTTATACAATGGGTCATCCGGAGAATACTGGGTGCGGACCAAAAAATTCGGTTCCGCATAGCGAACCTGAGCGAGTTCAGAGAACGCATGAATAGCGTCCTCGTCGTTCACGCTGCTGTTTCGGATAATACGATAGGTGGTCGGCTCTTCGCCTCGGTCAAGTGGGCGCGCCACTTCTACGCCAAACTCGGCAAACAATGCGTTCACCTCCGGCCAAGGTGTTTCCGTAAGCTCCTCCGAACCCCTTCCCGGAGACTCCCGGAAAGCGAGAATAATCTCGCCAGGAAGATTGATCTCCTCAGGTACGGCCAGTACCGGAGCGCTCAAGGCAAAAGGAAAAGCCGTTCCGACCAGCAACCCAAGTGCGGCCGCAACGAGCCGCGATGTCATTGGATCTTACTTAGTGTCACGTCAGCGCTCATTTCCGCTCCATCCCGAATAAAACGAACCGGGACGGTTGCCCCAATCTCAAGCGATTGAACAAGTTCGCCCAAATTCACTCCGGCCGTGAGGTCAATACGATTTACGCTAACAATACGATCGCCGGCTTGCAGCCCAGCCTTCTCGGCCGGACTTCCCGAAGCAACGGATCCTTGGTCTCCCGCAATGAAGAATCCAAGGGCTGGCGACGCGGACACATCGGACTGTAGCGCCGGATGAAGGGATAAATCATACCCAGTAACGCCAAAACGAACTCGTTCGATTTCCTGATGCAGCGTAAAGCTTTGGAGCGCCGTTCGAAGCAGCGCAACGGGGAATGCCATATTCGACGGAAGCGTCGCTAGCCGAAGACCGACAACAGCGCCGCGCCGCTCAACAAGGACGGCTCCGGGAACGAGGGACGAACCCCCCTCCACCTCAACAAAACGCGTCAGAGCGTCCGACTGTTCAACGCTCCCTCGATCCGAATTTGGACGCGAGCGTAGGTTGGTTACGGTCCGCTGTCCCATCACTGCCGGACCGGATTGCGTGTTGACAGAAAGTTCATACATGGGCTCGCCGTTACCTAAATCCGCTTCAACCGCAAACGAGGCGACGGGAAATTTTTCTCCACGTATTCGAGCAAAGCCCAGCGAACTTAATGGATCACGTGCTAAGAGCGTGAGCGAGTGCACTGTTCCTTCATGATCAACAGCTACATATGACGCCCCTTCCTCGTTGAGCTGCGAAGCATCAATCGCAACAATCCCGTCTTCGGTCACGAGAAGGCCGGTTCCGCGATAGGCGTCGGCCGAAAAACGACGCTCGGCGAAGGCTGCGTCTGCAGCAGAATCAGGACTCCGAAAAACGCTGACTAGGGTTGCGCTCACTCGCGTATACACCTCTTGCCGTTCGGCATCCTGACGATCAACTGAAGCGGTCTCCCGAATAATGACTTCTCGCTCTGGACTCGACCCGGTCGGCCAACTCAATACCTGCCACAAAGACCACGTCGGCCAGCGATGGGCGAGTTTATTGACCCCAAGAACGCCAAGCACGCCGAAAACAAGTCCAACTACCGCGGTGAGAATGATCATACGCCAGCCGATTCGATACGTTTTCGGTTGTTCGAATGCGGGACCCCCCTTCGCATACAGCTCTTCAATCGGGTGATCAAGTTGATACTTCGGCGAGGTCGGCGCAATGTTTGGTTTCATAGATTTATACCCAGCGGGCGGTCAAGAGTACGAGGGTGACGAGTCCAAAACCAACGCCGAATTCTCGAAGTAGCGTCTTACGCTCAAGAGATTGCTTGAGCACTGAGCGGCTAAACACAACGGCAAGGTAGAAAAAAATTGCCATGATGAGCCCATTGACGAGATGGCTTGTTGGGAGGAAGCCCAGACTCACAAACACTTCAGGGATGACAATGCCGATAATGAGAATCCAGAGTAATGCGCGCCGCTCCGACATCTTCTGAACCCAAAACGTCTGATAGGTAAGCGTTACAACGAGACTCACGCAGAGCGGAACAAGAAGGGCCCAACCGAGCCCAAGAAACAACTTTAATCCGTACAAGCTGCTAAAAGCTAAGAACGCCACGATGATATTCAACGCAGAAGAAAAATGCTCCAGCGCATAGGGTTGGTAGTTTTCGGGGGCGCGATGGTAGAGAAAAAGCTGGCGCAAGTAAAACCCTTCAACAAAGGGAATACCGAGAGCTAGGGCCCAGCGAATCATAGGCGACTCAAGGATGGCTAACATCCCGAAACTGCTTACGAGCAACCAAAACGGCGTCACAAATAAGGCCCAAAACGTCAGACTCCACAGCCGTTGGCCGGAAATGAGATACTGCGCCAAGCCAAACACAAGCACGGCAGAGACCGCGATCGGAAGGAGAAACTTCGGGCTAAGGATGATTGCGATCATCCCTGCGAGAAGGAGAGCTGTCGTGAGGTAAGGGAGTGAGCGAGGCAGCATAAAGGTATTAGGAATCAAGTCGACCTGGACCAAGTGGGTTGTAACCGTTCTGGACTTCCGTCCCATCGGGATGTCCGTCTGCATCGGTATCCCTTTCGGTAGGATCGGTCCGGAAAACGTACAACTCTTCTAAATCGGTCAAAGCGTCACTGTCGGTGTCTGCCTGATCAAGCGCAGTCCCTTCTCGCCGTTCGATGCGATCAGGCACGCCGTCATTGTCATAATCACTGTCTTGCGTTTGCGTTACGGTGTTTGTGGAAGCACGATTCGCTATGCCTGGTGTGTTCTGAAGGAGAACGGGCGCAGCGTCGGGATCCGGGGTCCAACGCGGAATGAGAGGCGCATTTCCGTCAGCTGTGTTCGTCGTACGATTCTCTACCGTGTCGTCTTGAGGTTTTTGAAGGGCGAAGAGGATGGTTCCAACTACAACCGCGCTCCCAAAAACTCCGAAGAGAATCC
>CAZWTD010000001.1:16248-32039 GCA_964637345.1 uncultured Gammaproteobacteria bacterium | reverse complement strand
CGTCGTTCCAGGCAGGCGTCTCGATCGTGAGCGCCCGATTCCGCGCTGACGCTTCGAGCTCCTCTATCTCCATCAGCTACGAGGTCAATTTGCCCGATCCCTTGGGGTTATAGTCGTGATTGACTTCATCGCCATCCAGGTATCCATCCCCATCCGTATCCTCATTCAGCGGATCAGTGCCGTAGATGAAAATCTCTCGAAAATCATTGAGGTCGTCGCTGTCCGTATCCGCGTTATTCGGATTCGTTCCGTAGGTAGCTTCCTGGGCATCGGTCACGCTATCCCCATCCGCGTCAGCCGCTGAACCATTGACGTTCGAGTTCGCAGTGTTTGTGTTGCTCGTATTTGCATTGCCAGAAGCGTTCGTGTTCCCATTTGCGTTGCTATTCAAATTTGCGTTGCTATTGCCGTTCGTGGCGTTAACATTAGCCCCATTCACATTAGCGGAATTGAGGTTTGTCGTATTTGTAAGGTTCGCGTTCTGATTTGAACGGTTAAGGTTCTGGTTTGAAGTATTCACAGCCTGATTCACCGTTGTATTCGTATGCTCATTTCCATTGTCGTTCGTGAAACGATCCTGGAAGAGATAGAGCGCGGCAGCAACACCTCCAAACAGTAAAATAACTAGCGCTACGATGAGAATGACAAGATTCCGCGAAGATCGACGCGGAGGGATGGTCGGCGGCATTCCTATTGGATTCATTGGTGGTGGGGTCGGTGTTTGAGGTGCGGAAGGTATTCCAGCCATCGAGGCTGTTCCGCCCATGGGCGGTGGTGGAACCGGTCCGGCTGACTGCGTGCTTGGCATCTGTTGATTCGTCGGAAGCTGATCCTCAAACATTGTTTTTCCCCACTAAGAGTGATGGAACTAGTATACCGGATTTTTTTTAACATGACTAGAACCCAAGACAAGCCGGAAGTCAAGAGGTGACTCCAAAAGCCTCATCGGAACATCATTTGCCTCCACCGCACCGCTCCGGGACTAGGATTCGAACCTAGGTTACCAGGGCCAGAACCTGGTGTCCTGCCGCTAGACGATCCCGGAGCGCTACGGTCGAGGTCAGACTTGAGCTAGGCTATCAAGAAAATGCCTGCCCTGTCCAGATTTCAAGAATCTCTCACGAACTAAGGCCTCTGACTTTGACACATATCCTTCAGAATATACGAGGTGCCACGGCCGGTTTTGTGAAGTAAATCGAGAAATACCTCGCTGATGTTCGGCTAACCGTCGCTGCAGGTTTGCTGTCATCCCAATATAACGCTTACCGTTGCGTTGCGACTTGAGAACATAAACAAAATACATGTTATTGATTTGATGCGAAAAGTCGGGGCCTCCGCCGGAGGCGGATGCGCCTTTGGCGCAAGAACCTGGTGTCCAACGCTCTTGTCCGCCTCTGGAGGAAGACGATCCCGGAGCGCTACGGTCGAGGTCAGACTTGAGCTAGGCTATCAAGAGGCGTCTGCCTTGTCTAGGCCCTACGCACCGAACGCTGCAACAACTTGATCCCAGGTTGTTGCGCCATCAGCATCGGCAGGTTTTGAGGTTCGCGACGGCGTTGGCGCCGGCGTTGGCGCCGGCGCAGGCGTAGCGACTGGGTCCTGTTGCGTTGATTCGGCAACTGTCACAACGCCTACATCATTGGCCGGAACATGGACAACTGGCTCTGTTGACAACTCACACGCAAAACTGACTGACCGTCCGGTTAGCTCCTGAAGCATTTCCTCAACAACGGTGCGATTTTTCGGGTGATTGAGCTGATCCTTATGAAATGCAAACTGACAAACAACAATGCAACGACCTTCTTCAAGGACGCTCGGTCGACATACATTCAGAAGAACAGCGAGCGCCTGTTTCCCAGCTTGGGCCTTTGCAAGAAGGTCACTCCAAAGCGCTTTCCCTGTCTCCGCATCTAGGGCAACCCCATTCTTATGACTTGGCTCGGAGATGGATAGTTCTGCCTGCGCAGGGGCTTTGGATGTTGGTTTCGCTTGTTGCGTTCGATGAGGCGATTCCGTCGGCACGTCGGAAGACGGCTTCGGCGGATCCTTCGGTTTCGTTGCCGGCTCTGGTCGAGCGGACAAGGTATCCACCCCTGCCTGTTCAGCGGCGAATAACTCTAGGGGCAGTTGGGGAATGGGACTCACGGCAAAAAAAGGTTCGAGTTCGAGAAGGGCTTTGAGAAGCCGAATCCACTCGGTCGCTTCCGCCGCTGGGAGACGTTCGGAAATTGCGTCAGCCGGTCGCGGATCATAGACCCGGCGTAGGGCCTCGCGGGAAATTCGAATGAGGTCGAAATAAAACTGATCGACAGAAACTCCTCCGTCGACCGCCGCGGCGAGTTCGCTCATGGCCTGGGTCGGCTTTTGCTCAAGAATGGCCGCGAGGAAAGCCCCGGCCCGAACCCGGTCACGCCGTGGGAGCACACGGCTGGCTTTTTCAAGATCAACATGCTCGTTGCCAAAACTCAATACTTGGCCAAGCAGGCTTTCCGCGTCGCGGACTGAACCGTCGGCCAATTCAGCAACCGCGCGAAACACCTCCTCATCAACGTTAGCCTTCTCCTTCAGGGCGATTGCCTTCAGTCGCTCTGCGAGCGCGCTCTCGTCCAAGCGATGAAAATCAAAACGCTGACAGCGCGAGATGATCGTCTCGGGTACGCGATCAATTTCCGTTGTCGCGAAGATGAAGACTACGTATTCCGGCGGCTCCTCAATGATCTTTAACAGCGCATTAAAGGCCGAAAGTGACAGCATGTGCACTTCGTCGATAATGAACACTTTATAGGCAGCCCGGCTCGGCCTCGTCCGCGCCGTTGGAATAATCTCATCGCGAACATGATCGACCTGTGTATGCGATGCCGCGTCAATTTCAATCAGGTCTAGCGATCGTCCCGATTGAAAGTCACGGCAAATCGCGCACTGGCCGCAAGGCTCGGCACCGTCGCGCTCAAGACAATTTATGGCCGAGGCAAAAATCCGAGCCGTTGTTGTTTTTCCGACACCCCGTGGGCCGGTGAATAAATACGCGTGCCCGATCTCCTCGCGAAGAACCTCGCGTTCAAGTGTCTGGCGAATGTGCGCCTGACTAACAAGATCACGAAAACGAGCAGGGCGATACAGGCGCGAGAGTGACCGGGTTCCGGGCATACGGGAGTCCATCAGGAAATCAAAAGCTCACCTATTCTAGCGAATTGGATGTCTACTGACAACGCCTCGACCCTAGGCAACGGAATCGAGATCGTCGAGCATCGCGACTTCGGCTTCTGCGGAAGAGCCTGACCCTTTTTTGATGATATTTTCCACTGCAGCCCACTGCCCGACCTCTGCCTTCGGGATCAATACGACTACCTCATCCCCGACATCACCTTTAAAATACGTGACGCTCGCCAGTAAAACTCGGAAAGTCCGGTCTGAGGTGACCACCACGTAATCATTCGTCGTGTCGTCCCGCATCAGCGTTCCAATGAGCCGCTGGCGATCAACGGGTCCGATTTGCTTATAGATAAAGGATCCGTCGGGCATAATCGTCAGCTTCAAGCGATCGCCTTCGACAAGTTTAGACTTTGAGGCATAGTTCGCCGGGACAGAATACTGCTTCCCGTCCGGACCAAGCATATTTTGGCCGTCAAAGATCCCTTCAATAATCTTCGTATTGTCCTCGAGCGTCATCCGGCCGCTCAATCTCGCCTTTTCGGCAACATCAACCGCCTCACCCGGCTGAGCCGCAGGGAGATCATCAAGAAGCGCTCGGGCTTTCGCTAAGGCTTGTTCAGCCGTTTCGACGAGCTGACGGACGACGTGGTACGTGTTCTCGTTTAACATTGGTGTGGATATTGACCGTATTTGCAGGCAGAAGCATAGCAGGCCCGTCTCGCCTCGTCAACCGGAGCTCCCGAGCCTAGGTCAGTCGCTCGCCAATCGGCTGCGGGGGTGCTGCCGCTGCTCCAAGCTGGGTTCGTTCCAGTATTTCCTCTTCAATTTCCTCCCGCAAACGACCGTATTTTAGTCTCGAGAGTTGCCGAATAGAGGCAGCCACCTCGGGGTTTCCGGGTCGGGGCGGCAGTGTTTGCATATTAAAGGCGCGAGACGCGGTGTTATCGACCAACAGTTTTAGGTAAGCGTTATACCGTTCGATATTAATAACATCATACTCATTGAAGACTGGCGCAAATTGTTTCGCGAATACCTCCGCGTCTTCAACGCCAACCCGAAACGCGGCAAGCGTCCCAACCGTTCCGAGGACGGCGTCGCGAATCTTCGTATCATTGCCCTCAACGAGCTGCCCAAGGTATTGGTGCGCTAAGGTCAATGACAAGCGGTACTTCCGAGCCTCGGATAAGATCGTAGCGATTGACGGGGTGATGAAATTCTGAAACTCGTCGATATAGAGATAGAAATCCTTTCGCTGCGCTTCGGGCTGTGACGCGCGCGCTAAGGCCGCCATCTGTAGCTTCGTTACAATAATTAAACCGAGAAGGCTGGAATTCACCTCGCCGGTCCGACCCTTCGACAAATTCACGAGCAGGATCTTCTTCTGATCCATAATCTCTCGAAAGTTGAATCCGGAATGCGACTGCCCGATGATATTGCGCATCATCGCGTTCTCAATGAAACGACCGACCTTAGAGATAAGGTAGCCGAGCATTTCCGATTTATGAAAATCTGACGTTTGGGCCATTTCCTTTTCCCAGAAGGCCCGAACGATGGGATCGCTCACTTTCGCAACTTTGTACCGCTGGAATGCTTTATCGGTGAACATGCGAGGAATGTCCGCAATCGTTCCAGGGTGCTCTTTGTCCGCGTTCAGCGTAAGCATAACGTTCCGCATATTGTGTTCGAACATCGGACCGATCATTTCCGGCGGGAAGAGCTTATAGAAAATAGCGATCATTTCCTGAATCGCGAAGTCCGCCTCTTCGGGCGTCTCTGCCTCAAGCATATTCAGCCCAACGGGCCGCTCGAGATCGGCGGGCTCAAAAAGCACGACATCCTCCGCCCGCTCCGGCGGAATGCAGGCGAGAATATGTTCAACGAGATCGCCATGAGGATCGACAACGCACACGCCGTCGCCATTTTCAATATCCTGCTTCGCCATCTCTTCAAGGAGGACGGATTTCCCGGTTCCGGTAATCCCAATGACATACATATGCCGCCGGCGATCTTCGCGGGTTATGCGTATCGGCGTTTCAACCCCACGGAACATATTCTTCCCAAGAAGAATCCCGGCTTTCGGAATATTCACCGGGGGCGGCGCCTTCCTTGCCCCAAGCCAAAGAATGTTCGGCGTTTCCGTTGTTGGTAAAGGGACGTGATAAATGCTCGTCAGTTCTTCCGCATTAAGCAAGACGGCTTTTGATCCGACAAAATGTCGGTAGATAAACTGATGAATAAGCCGAGACTTCGACCAGGTCGGAAGCTGACGAAAGCCATTCCCGGATTCTTGGGCCAGATACTGGGAAAATGCATTCACAATACTCGCATGAATCATTCGAGACCGCTCGAGACTCAAGGCCGAAGCAACGAGTCGAATGTTCGTTTCAAAGCCCGCCTTCGAGCCTTTCTCTTCAAGAACCTTTACCAACTCCTGCTGCATCGGCGTCAAATACTGGGGCGACATTTCCCGCTCGAGGCGGGCCAATTCATCTTTCGAAGATTTTGCAACGCTCGAACTGATTGTTGAAAAAATCCCTTTGGCGACGCCCATTGCTCCGCCCGAACCCCCGTGAGCAGCATTCCCGCGAATCTTTCCTACCTGAATTCCGTGCGCAACCGATTGACCAGCTCGCTGCCACCCGCGTCCAGCTGGACGCAAGAGAATCTGAATCGCTGCTCCCTCTCCCGACTCGAGCTTCGAGAGAACGTTCGTTAATGCATTCAAAGGATCCGAATCAAGCTTGCGATAGGTTCGAATCGGAAATATGCTTCGCTTCGTGAGCCCAAGGTGGCTTCCGAATACGAAACCTTGGGGAGTAAAGATATTATAGTCAGCAACTTCTTCGAGGTGCGCCTTCGGATATTGGGCGTGCACCTGAAGCTCAACAATGCGCTGGAGGTGGCGCGGAACAACTAAATAGAATTTGATGAGACCGTCCTGCGCGACAATCTCAAAAGCTAAATGATCTGACCGGCCGTAGAGAAAGTTGTGCCAGGCATTCACAATGACGTTCGCGTACTTCTCGGCTTTAATCCCACCGAGGTTTGCGTAGAGCGTTTCAGCAACTGCCAACTGTTCTTTCGGATCCTGACGTTCTGTTTTTGCATCCTCGCCCCCTTCTTTCGGAACGGTAAGAAGAAGAACAACTTTCTGAAGAGCGTTTGGAAGCCGTGCCTGTCGGCGAACGATACTACGAACAATAGTAAGGACGAGCCATGCGCCGGCGAAGAGTCCGAAAAAAGTCAGCCCAAGTTGAACGATTGGAACGTCAAAAAACGACGTGGTGATTTCCCCAACATTACTCAGGGGGTTCGCGGAATCAGATAAACTGAGTTGGAGAGGAGTCATGTGCGCAACTGAACACAAAAGGTGTTCATCATCTAGGAATCAAGATCCGGACGATTACGCCGTCGCAGCTCAAGCAGTTGATCAGTTTTAATCTTCGTCTCTTGCTCAAGAAAAAAGCGGCTGACGCCAGGAATGCGCTTCAACCAACGGAGAATAAGGTCAGTAATTGCTTTGACCTTAAGGTGAACCTGACTCAAGAGTGTCGTTACTTTTTGCGCAGTGATTTCACCTTCCTGCTTAAAAAGCTGTTGCTGATCCGGGGTCATGCCGCGGAAAACCGAATCGAGATGTTCGGAGAGAATAGATTCAACGGCTTTCAGTTCTTCGCTTTTTTGGGTTACGACCGCATCGGCTTGAGGTGAGGCTGGCGCGGGGGCCTGAACCGGACTTTCGTTGGCGCGTTCTTGGCGGAGATCGAGAGCATGTTCGCGCTCCCGAAGCCGCTCGGGGCTCAGCTCTTGCTCAACCTGAACACCAGGAAGCCGCCGTTCAGGTTGCTGCCTGCGTTCTGCGTTTTCTCGTCGTTCTTCTGTTTCCGCCCCCGGGAGAGTATTTTCCATATTTTGACTGCCCTAGTATACCAATATTTTGGCCTGTTTTCAACAAAGCCCCAAGGCTCCTCGACTAAGGTATTGACATTTTTGCCGTTTTTTGCTAGTATGGCCTGTTCACGATCGTCAGTTTGGGGGCTATTCAGAAAGGGGGCTCGCCCAGCCATGTCAAAGACTTGCTGGTTCATTGTCATTTCGATCTTGATCGGCATGGTCGGCTCAACCGGCTGTGCCACGATGAAGGCCGCCGACCACTGGCTCTCGCAGCCGAGTGGCATCGAGGTGGCGAGTCACGGTCATCAACCGGTGATCTTCGCCAACATCGACAAGCGACAAGCTACCGTCACCATCAAGGTCCGCAAAATCGGACCTTATAGTACTGACTGGCTGGATGAGCTCACGCTCCACCCCGGCGAGTCCGCCCTCATCTTCTACGGCGAGGGCAAGTACGAGGCGAAGATTTCGGCCACCGAAACCGGCGGTCGATACGGATCCAAGAAGTTCTTCGTTCCCTACCGGGGACGCAATTTCATCTTCAACGGAAACCACTACGCAGCCGGCGTGATCGTCGGTCGGCACAGGAGGTAGTCATGTACCGCATTCTGTTCGCTCTCGTCGTTGTCGCGGCCGCTCTCACGAGTGGCTGCAACATCACCGCTCCCGACCTCCTTGGTCAGGACGGTGTCGTCGCCAACGACTCTGACGCAACCATGCGCGTCGAAATCCGTTGGCTTCCGCCCCGGGGTACCGACGGATACCGAGATCCGAAGACCTACGAACTCGGCGCGCCCGCGTTCGGGACAACCGATCTGTCCGAAGGGAAGTATGAAGTGAGCGTTTATCTGTCCGCCACCGGCGAACGGATCAGCCAGAAGACGCTCTTCATCCCGGCGGAACGCGGCGAACGCGACTTCGCGTACGAGGAAGTTCAGGGAATGCCACCAACGATGTTCCACTGGGGCATCGTCGTCAGCGGCACCTATCGCCACTACCGCGTCAAGATCGAATCTTAGGAGGAACGCTCTCATGCGACTCCTCCACGCACCCTAGGCCGCCCATCTCTTTCGAGGGATCGGGCGGCTTTCTTTATGTCTGCTTTTCTCCCTCTCCGCGCTTCCTTAATAACGTTTCATCTGCCTTTGTAGGAAAACTTGCAAAAAACCTCCGGATATGCTACAATGTATCTTGTTAGGTAAACAAACATCAAAAAACAAATGGCCTGCCGAGAAATTGAAGGACATTCAGTCCGTTGGACTGATTGTAGCCAACCAACGCCCGAGGATCTTGAGCATCTTCGGGAACGTTTTCATTTGTACCCGATCCACCTCCAGGACATCCGAAATGCGGGCCAGCGTCCGAAACTTGACCAGACTCCGGACTATCTCTTCCTCGTTCTCCTCTTCCCAGTCTATAACCGGACTACCCGAGAGCTTCTTCCTTCGGAAATCGACTTCATTATTACGAAAGATGCGGTCGTAACAATTCACGACGGCTCGCTCGCAAGTTTCAATGAACTCGCCTCTCTTCTCCGCGAACACGAAAGCATCCAACATCGAGCGCTGAGTGACGGAAGCGTCGGCTTCGTCTACGCCTGCCTCGATCGTCTCCTCTCGGCCTGCAACCCGATGCTCGACCATATTAGCCGCGACTTACGGACGATTGAACAAAAAATCTTCAACGGCGCTGAACGCGAAATGGTCGGCGATATTCTCATTAGTCGCCGCAACGTCACCGACTTCCGCCGGATTATGCAAGCCCACCGAAACACGCTCCGAAAATTTGTCGAGGCCGCAGAAAACCGAAAGCTCTTTGGGACGCACGCGCAAACGACTGCATTCAATCAACTCATCGAACAGACCAAGGAAATTTGGGAGCACCTCGAAAGTTCGAAGGAAACCGTCGAAGCGCTTCACGCAACAAACGAGTCGCTCATCTCACACAACCTAAACGTCATCATGCGAAAGTATACGACAATCTCCGTCATCATCTTCGCCATGACACTCGTAGCGGCGCTCTTCGCGATTGAAGTCGATGGCCAGCCGCTCCTTCACCTCGACTTCGGCTTCTGGTATATTGTCCTTGTCGAGGCGATTCTCGGCGTCGGACTCTACTTCATCTTTAAGCGAATCCGCTGGACGTAATTTCAACCCCTATGGCACAGACTCCCATCGTCAAAACCGAAACGAAATCTGTTGTCAGTCTCACGCAAAAAATAGCCTTGAGCTTTGTCGTCGCCATTGGGCTAGTTGTCGTAGCATCGGCCGGATTCGCCGCCTTCCTGACGTGGACCGAGAATGATCAGTCTCCCCTCCCCACGCAAACTGGCACGCCGTCAACGAGTGAAGTTCTCGGCGTCGACCACACCTTCGAAATTCCCGCTGCAGAATAATTCTGCGGCCTCAAACAAACAGACAACATGGATAGCTATCTTTACGCCGCCGCTGTTTTTGTCGGCATCGCCATCATCCTCTACGTCGTTAGCCAACGCCAACAGGATCGGACGGTAACTTTGGATTTATACGCGAAGGATCTGACCGCGCTCGCCCGAAAGGGAGAGCTTGATCCTGTTATCGGTCGCGGCCACGAGATTCGCCGAGTGATCCAAATCCTCTCTCGACGAACGAAAAACAACCCGGTTCTCATCGGCAACTCTGGGGTTGGAAAAACAGCAATTGTCGAAGAGCTGGCTAACGAGATTGCCTCAAACCGCGTCCCGACGCTCCTCCGTGGGAAGCGACTGCTCGCGCTCGATCTCGCCGGCCTGGTCGCCGGGACAAAATTTCGTGGAGAATTCGAGAAGCGCTTAAAACTACTCACCGACGAAATCATCCGGGGGGAGCGCTCAATTATTCTCTTCATCGATGAGCTGCACACTCTGGCCGAAGCCGGTGAAGCGAGCGGAGCAATTGACGCCGCGGAAATCCTTAAGCCGGCCCTCGCTCGCGGCGAGCTTCAAGTCATCGGCGCCTCAACTCCGAAGGACTACCAAGAATACATCGCGCATGACCTCACGCTTGAGCGACGATTCCAGCCGGTCGCCGTTGAGGAACCGACGGTTGAGGAAACCCGGGCGATTGTCCGCGGCCTTCGCCAGCGCTACGAACAACACCATCACGTCCGAATCACTGAAGAGGCCCTCGACGCAGCAGTTCATCTTTCGGCCGAACGGATTCCAGATCGGCACTTCCCAGATAAGGCGATTGATATCATCGATGAGGCGTGTGCGAAAGTTCGACTCGATGCGCTCGATGCGGCCGGAACGAAAGAATCTGTTGTTACTGACCAAGACATACTCGAGGTCATTACTGAATGGGAGCGCGACCTCAAGCTTGAGGCACGCTTCGCTCCCTCCCCCTCCCCTTCACCAAAACCGTCTGGCTCTGGAGTACACCCAGAAAAAGGTCGACCAGCGACGTAGGAAATTAGCACTAACAAAAACGAAAGACAAAAACAATGGAAATGAATACCCAGGCCCCAGCGGCAACGATGCCGGCTCCAGTGATGCCGGCTGTTGGGGAAACGCCAAAACCAGCAAAGGCACAACACAATCCTTTGGTTGAGGTTATGGAAGGTGTGACACTGTCCGCCCTCTTGATCCTCTTCGCGTTCCTCTATATGTTCGGGGCTCTCTACATTTTGAACCCCGCGGCCTAGTTCCCGTACGGCCGTACGGACCCCGCACCGTCATCCCGATTTCGCCCGAAGCGAGGAGGGATCTGGTGCGGGGTTTTCTTTTTCTTTGACTCCTTGCTCACTCATTCGCCGGGCTGCTACACTATGCTCGATATGGACCTCTCTCTCACCAACACGCTGACTCGAACAAAAGAACTCTTCCAACCAATCGAATCGAACTCGGTAGGCCTGTATTCCTGCGGGCCAACAGTATACGGACCGGCCCACCTCGGAAACCTCCGTACCTATGTTTTTTCCGATACGCTTCGGCGGGTTCTTGAACTAAATGGTTACACCGTCAAGCATGTGATGAATATCACTGACGTCGGACACCTCACAGACGACGCAGACCAAGGGGAAGACAAAGTTGAGCAGGAAGCCCAGCGCACGGGCAGTTCAGCGCTCACGATTGCTCGAACCTACGAAGCAGCTTTTAAAACCGATCTCCAGGCTCTCAATATTCTTGAACCGACGGATTGGCTTCGAGCAACCGACCACATCGCTGAACAAATTCAACTTGTTCAACAACTTGAAGCCAAGGGTGCAACCTATCGAACCGAGGACGGAATCTACTTTGATACCGCGAGCTTTCCAAACTACGGAGCGCTCGCCCGCCTGAATCCCGAAGGCCAGCGCGCCGGAGCCCGCGTTGCCCAGGTCGCCGGAAAACGCCATCCGACAGACTTCGCGCTCTGGAAGTTTTCCCCCGCCGGCGTCCAGCGCCAAATGCAGTGGGACTCGCCCTGGGGCGTCGGCTTTCCGGGCTGGCACCTTGAATGCTCGGCGATGAGCCTCAAAGCCCTCGGCGACACGATCGATATTCACACGGGCGGGGTCGACCACATTCCGGTTCACCACACGAACGAAATTGCCCAAAGCGAAACCGCGACCGGGAAGCCCTTTGTGCGCTATTGGCTGCACGGCGAATTTCTTGTCATTCACGACGGACGAATGGGTAAGTCTGAAGGAAACGCGTTAACGCTCGCGAGCCTGCTTGAACGAGGAATTTCCCCGCTTGCCTATCGTTTTTGGCTGCTTCAAACCCACTACCGGCAAAAGCTGAATTTCTCCTGGGAAGCGGTTGAGGCGGCTGCGCGGGGCTACGAGCGATTAACGAGCCTGATCGCTGACTTACCTGAAGCGAAGGGACAGGTTGATGATGCCTTCATCACAGCGTTTCATTCAGCCCTAAATAACGACCTCGACACACCAGGTGCGATTGCGCGACTTTGGGAGTTTCTTGGAAGTACAGCCGACCCAAGCACAAAGCGAGCGAGCCTTGAGCTGGTTGACCGGGCGCTTGGCCTACAGCTGTATTCCATCCACGCCTCAACGATTCCTGAGGCAATTACGCAACTCGCGTCTCAGCGCGAAGAGGCTCGAGCAAGGGGCGACTTCAAGCACGCCGACGAACTCCGTGCGCGTATCGAAGCAGCCGGCTTTCACGTTGAGGATACAGCCCAAGGCCCCGTAGTAAAATCCCGGCCAAACCTCGAGCGTTGACGCACGACAAGCAACATGATAGAGAACGACCATATGGCGAATTTTTGGTCTGAACAAAAAGGTCAAATACTCGCGCTGGCCCCTATGGAAGGCGTTACGGACAGCGCCTTTCGACGCCTCTGTCGCGAGGCCGGCGCCGACGTCGTCTATACGGAATTCATTTCTTCTGATGCGATTGCCCATGACGCGAAGTCCTCCTTCGCGAAAATGGCATTTGACCCGAGCGAGCAGCCAGTTGTCTGTCAGATCTTCGGTCACGACGTCGCCGCGTTCGCGAAAGCCGCGGCTGAAGTCCAGCGTCGCGGCTTCGCCGGCCTCGATATTAACTTCGGCTGTCCTGCGAAAAAAGTCGTTCGGCACGGCTCCGGCGTCGCCCTGCTCCGCGATCCCCAATACGCCCGGCGCTTAATTGAGGCAGCGCTTGAACGGATTACTATCCCGCTCTCCATCAAGGTCCGAACGAGCATCCGAAAGGAACGCCGCGAGGTGCAACCCGGCTGTTCTGATCGCTATACGGCGCTTGATCTGCTTGAGGCAATCGAAGACCTGCCAATCGCCGCCATTATGGTCCATGGCCGGTCCTACGAAGGCGGCTTCTCCGGCGAAGTCGACACGGCGATGATCCGAGAAATCAAGGCTCGCTTTTCGGGGGTCGTACTCGCGAACGGAGGCATAACGACACCTGAACGAGTCGTCACTATTCTCGAAGAAACAGGGGCGGATGGTGTTGGGATCGCCCGCGGGAGCCAAGGACAGCCCTGGATTTTTCACCAAGCGCGGAGCCTTCTTACTACCGGCCGCTTTGACCCTACGGATTGGACAAAAGTTCGAACAACCGCGCTCCGTCACGCTGAACTCTCGGAGCAGGCGAAGGGTGGGCGGGGCCTCCTCGAGGTGCGTAAACATCTCGCCTGGTATGTCCGCGGTTTTCCGGGTGCGGCTGAGCTCCGGAAAAAGCTCGTGCAGTTTAAAAACCGAGCCGAGCTGGAAAGCTTGCTCCCAGTCGAGTCTCCAGCAACATAATCCCCCTTAATCCGAAGGGCTTGACTTTTTCGCAAAGTTTTGCTATGTTTATCAGTCCATTCACCGACAGAGAGGAGGGCAGAAATGGACGTAGATCGCGATTTGATCATCCGGGAAGGTAAGGTTCAACTCGAGCGAGCCCGCGAGCAGACTGGACTCGCGAACGTAGAGTTTTTTCCCCGGCCCGGAAGGATCACATTCTTCCACGGGGATACCGTCCTCGAGGTCCACCCGGGCATGGCGCTCGGTCTCTGGGTTGAAGGTGGTTTCCGCCTCGCATTCATGACTCTGGGAGGGGAAGTCATAAAACTCGCCTGGAGCGACAAGGATCACTGCTGGGCGCAGCAACGGTCCTCAGGACAAGAGTCGAACAAGTGGACCTGCTTCCTCGAGCTCGACTAGCACTTCTCCCGCCCCTAGCCCCGCCGACCTACTTGGTTTGGCGGGGCAACTTTATTACAGCGGCTGAGGAATATCAACCGACTTCCGATACCCGATCCGCTCGGGCGCGTGTTTTCGCATTCCGGCCATCGCGCCCCACTGAACGACGTAGGACCCATACCGCTCGTTCATCTCATCAACAGCCTCTTCGACGACGGTATGATTCGCCATGGGCCAAAGGCTAAGCTGGTTTGAGCGCGGCGCTAAACGGTAGGTGGTCACCCCGAGCCAGACGACGGTTAGCCCGCGCAACTCAGGCTCGAGCATTGACCAAGCCAAACGATAGATCTCTCGACTGCTTGTTAAACCTCGCTGAAATAAACGGTGCCCGCCGCAGCTAAACGCTTCTCGCATCGGCGCCTGGGGCCGCTCAACGCAGTTCGCAAACGCAGCGAGACCGTGCGCTTCAAGTCCAAGCTGACGCAAACGCCGGCCGGTTTTCTCGCAGAGTTTCATGAGTACGCCGCGATGAAACAAGGGATCCTTTGTGCGAACGCGCAAAACGTGAGTGTGTCCAACCGACTTTGGCTGATGTGGCGCTTGAACACCTCCGAGCTCAATCCCATTCACATTCGCCCAAAGCTCATAGCCCTTCACGCCCAGCGCCTCAACTAAATTCGTCACCGGGTATCGAGCTAATTCATCCAAGGTCGCAATACCAAGCGCATTGAGACGGGAACCAAAGCCTTTCGCAATACCCCAGGCCTCGGTCACCCCGCGGCCAAGAAGATAGCCCGGCAAGCTTTCGGGAGTGAAGACCACGAGTCCAGCTTTCGGGGCAGTGTCCGAGGCGAACTTTGCGAGCCAACGCGTCCAGGCAATTCCCGCCGAACAGGTTAACCAATCTCCAACCTCGTCGTGAATACGGCGCTTTAAGGTTGCAACGAGAGCGACCGCATCATCGAGGCTGGCCGCAGTTCCCGTTAAGTCGACGAAGGCTTCATCAATTGAGTAGGGCTCTATATCCTCGGCGTACTCGGCGACAATACCAAAAATCCGCTCAGTTGTTGACTGGTACTTCGGAGGATCAACCTCAACAACAATCAAATTCGGATCAATGGCCAGTCCGTCCTTCACTCGCATCCCAGTCACAATGCCCTTCGCCTTCGCCTCCTTTGAGGTCGCAATCATGCACCCGCCCGGCGCGAGTGTCGCCGCGATCCCGAGCGGTTTCCCGCGCAAACGCGGATTCGCCTGCTGTTCGACCGAGGCGAAGTAGGAGTTCATGTCGAAATGCATGATGATCCGCTGCATAGTTTACTTCCCTTGACGCGATGAAAAAACTCGACTATTATGCTCCCTGCACTGAACGTTCCTCGGTTCGGTGTCTAATCGGCCTCCTGGCTGGTTTGGTAGCAACAGGGGTGACTGGAGGGACCTGACCCGAACCTTCCAGAACATAGCGCGGGTCAACTCAGTGCAAGACGATCCTCGGTCCGCATTGAGTGAATCAACAGGGGTGACTGGGTGGTAATGGCGCTACCGCCCAGAATAACGATGCGCCAGCTCGGTGCAAGACGATCCTCGGTCCGCACCGGGTACGAGACAGGGGTGACTGAACGGCACTGACCAGCTGTTCGGAATATGCAGGGTCAAGGGCCCGGGCGTTTCTACACGTTCCGGGCCTCTTTCTTATGTTCAGACCAAGTTTACACATGCAAAGCAGATAACTGATGTATGTCTCTACTTATAAATCTCATCCAGCAATCCTGGGGTCTGGGGGAAATCTGAGCGCCAGGCCCAGCAGGAGAACATCACACTGAAATGAAAGCGAATATTTCCCCCAGCAGTTCTTTTCCGTCCCTTTTCTTGCTGCCAAGAAAAGGGGCCCTTCCTGGAAAGAAACAGTTCTACTCTGGTGCCCGCCACATCCGCCATTCCATTCGCTCAGAATCATAACAAAGATCGTAGGTCCCGGCCCCGCTTGTCACAGCAAAATGATAGTACAAGCGCCCTTGATCGCGACGGCGGTAGGCTAAATTCACCTTCTCGACCCGGTACTTCCTTCGACCCCAATGAAAGGCAATTGGCTCAACCTTTCGATTATGAAAGGTCGCTAAAACCCCAATCGGCTCCTGCTCTTCAATAATCCCGCCTTT
>CAZWTD010000001.1:0-16148 GCA_964637345.1 uncultured Gammaproteobacteria bacterium | reverse complement strand
CTAATCGAACTTCACGACCTGCCCTGGCTGTAGCGCATGGGACTCCTCAACAGGCTGACCCGCGGGCTTAGGGGTAGCTGGCGTCTCCAAGGGAGGAGGGGTTGGTCTTTGCTCTGACCGTGAAGAGGCATCGGGTTGGCGCTGCTCGCGAGGGGGCTGTGCCTGCGGGCGATCGTTCCGCGGCGAGTGGGGCGGTCGATTATCTCGCCGTTGATTTCGATTCATCGATTGATCTCGTCGCGGTTGATCGGGTTGACGCCGTCGGTCCTGATCGCTACTCCCCTGCCCCGGCCGCGGTCCGCCTTTTCCGCCAAACTGATTCGCGCCGAGCTTCAAGGCCTCGGATAAACTTACTTCTTTCGGAATTTCCGGTTCAACTGGCGCCACAGCCGGAACCTCGGTAGCTGGAGTCGGCGCATCAGGACTTGGTTCAGGTTTCGCTGGCTTCGCGAGAAGCTCAGCGAGCTTGCTCGGCGAAATTGTCTCGGGCGCTCCGCCCCCTCCACCGTTCCCTCCCCCGCCGCCGCGACGAGGACCACCCCGACCGGCTGGAGGCCGCTGGGCGAAGGCTGCTTCATCGATCGCGCTCCAGCGGGAGATTTTTTCTTCAACAATTTCCCGGGTGTTGGCGTAGCGTTCCCGCGACACGGCGATAACTTTATCGCGATTCCCGGTTCGACCGCTGATCGGCTCAAGCGTTGTCGCGGAGAAGGGATCCGACGCAACGCCGTCAATCATCAATCGAAGATAGATATCGTACTTCGTAAGATTAACCAAATCGGTTTCATCGAACACTGGCGCAAATTCCTTTGCGAGAAATTCCGCGTCACCCGCGCCGACGCGGAAACAGACGATCGAGCCGACGTTACCGAATACGGCAGCCTGGACGTTTTCGTCGAGTTGCTCAATATACTGGTGTGCGATAATCAAGTTCAAGCGGTATTTCCGAGCTTCGGATAAAATGTTGGCGAAACTCTCGGTCGCAAAGTTTTGAAACTCGTCGACGTAGAGAAAAAAGTCTTTCCGCTCAGCTTCGGGAATATCTACTCGACTCATCGCTGCGAGTTGGAGTTTTGTAATCATCATGCCGCCAAGGAGACCGGCATTGTCTTCGCCAATACGGCCCTTCGATAAATTCAAAAGAAGAATCTTCCCTTCGTCCATGAGCGCACGAAGATCGATTGTGCTCTTCGGCTGGCCGACGATATTTCGAATGAGTGCGGAGGAAAGAAATTGCCCAATCTTGTTCTGGATTGGAGAAATAGCTTCAGTTCGAAACTGCTGGGCGTATTGGTTAAACTCCGTCACCCAAAAGGCTTTCACGATTGGATCCGTGAGTTTTTCGACGACCTTTGCCCGATAATCATCGTCCGCCAGAATGCGCGGAATCCCCAGCAAGGTGGAGCCAGGGTATTCCATGAGTGAGAGGATGCAGTTCCGAAGAATGTACTCAAGTCGCGGCCCCCAGGAATCGATCCACATCTTCTTAAACACTGATAAGAGCCCGGAAGCGACGAGGTGGCGGTGCGCTGGATTTATACTTTCGAGGACGTTAAACGCAACCGGAAAATCAACATCCGCTGGGTTGATGTAGACAACGTCATTAATTCGGTACGGCGGAATAAAATCGAGAATCTTCTCAACGAAGTCGCCGTGCGGATCGATGACGGCTAGCCCATGACCATTCTGCACATCCTGAATCATCATATTTTCCAGTACGGTCGTCTTTCCCATACCGGTCTTTCCGATGAAATACATGTGGCGACGACGGTCGTCGAGCTTAATTCCAAAACGCCGCTGCTGATTGCGGAAGTTCGTTTTCGCGAAATAGACGACGTCTCCGGCTGGGGTGCTCATGGACTAGGCGGCTGGGGCCGACCCGCGCGGGGTCGACGTAAAGGGTGATTCAATTGGGAGTGAACTTGGGGGCTCGCCTTTCCGAGCCTCAGTCTTCTGAACGAGAGGAGCTTTCACGGTCGCTACGGGGAAGTGGAAAATCGAGGCAAGCTCTTCGACATTGAGCACGTACGGACTTGCACCGCGTTCCATCGAGCGTTCCTGATAAGCGGTCAAAATGCGGCGCTTCCGAGCCGCCTCGCGCTGCTCCTTCCGGTAGTAGTCGACGGCTGTCTTCGTCTTCTTATCCACGGCGAACCCGTTCGTATCGAGGGAAGTAAATTGCTTGAAGGCGCCGACGAGACCGGCGACCCTGCTTTTATTAAACACAGATTTCTGACCGAGGTAAATGAGTCGTAATTTAGCGTCATAATAGAGCTTCGCGGCTTTATATGAAACTTGCGTGACCTTCTCTTTCTCGTCCGGTGTCAAAAATGACATGAGAGACGGCTGGCTCTGCTCCTTCTCTTCGCCTCCCCCTTCACCGAAGGGGCTAACGAGGTTAGCGGTAAAGGTCTCCGCTAATCCAGTAATTACTTGACGAGGTAGCCACACGAGGTCACCAACTCCTCCGCCTTTCTTTTCTCCACCAATTTTCGAATGGGCCAAGCTCCGAATTGTTTTTCGCGCCTTATCAAGCCACTCATTATCGTCGGGCGGGACCATTAAAACCTGAAGCCACGCTTCCTCACCTGGCTGAAGACGGCTCATGAATTCAAGCAAAGACGCCAGAGGATCAAGAAGCTGCTGAGTCATTGAGTGCTCGAACATCGGGTAGGTACGAATCGGAAAAACGTCGGGCTTCGAGAGGATAATGTCGGCGCCCCAAATGTCATATTGCTCATTCGGGAAGGTCGGATGATACGCCTCGGAATATTCCTCGACCTCGCTAATCTCGGCATCCGGGTACTGGGCGTAGAAAGCTGATTCAACGAGATCACGATAGGCCTTCGGAATACGGGCCAAGAACTGAATGTACCCGCCGATGCTGACGATCTCAAAACTCAGTGGAATTTGCCAGTACCCTCGGAGATTCCGTTCAACCCAGTTCCCTTTTTTTTGGACGCCGTGGATATGGGAAAAAACCGACTCAACGGCCTTCGGCGTCTGCTCAGTCATCTTTGGAACATCGATTGCGAGAACAATAAATTCCACGCTTTCTTCGTATTCGATTTGCTTTCTCCGCCGCCAGACGATAAAGGCTCCCCACGCAATCACAAACAGTAAAACCGCCCAACCGCCATGCGCGATGAGGAACCAGGTTGCCGAGAAAGGGTTCGAGAACCCTGCGTCGGTGATGAAGGAGAGATCGATTGTCATGTTCGTTTTTGCGGTCGGTCCTAGGCTGGGTTTGACTGGCTCGCGAGGGTATACTCGCCTCCATCCAAACGCTGAAAGAGCGTTTTATTCGTTAAGGCTAAGTGCACGGTGTTCTTTTTTACCATGCGCTGTCGTAAGACTGATTCAACGAGCTCATCGCGAGTCATCGGCTTTCCGGCCTTCGTGAGAACATCGACCAAAACCTCGGCGACGACGCCTTCGCGATATCCCCACTCACGAAGCGCGTAAATTCCTCGGCCTACCAGGACATATTCCTGGTTCAAGATTAGCTCGTTATGGACGGTTGGCGGATAAGCCTTTCGGTTATCAAAACCGGCGTCGTTAATCCGCTTAGCAATCTCGGTAAAATGAAGCGGCTTCCCTTCCTTTTTCAGGACGAGAAAAATTTTATCGCTCATTCGCCGCGGAGCGATACTTCCCCAACTCGTTAATCCATATTCGCCGTAGGGATTCTTCGCGATGTGTTGACTCAATTCAAGGGCCGAGGAAATGAAATCATCCGTCAGGCGCGCGGCGTGTTCCTGGGAAAACGAACTTTCACGGAATCGCGCCAAAAGGTTCGCGAGGTCAGTCGGCTGCCCAACTGATTCAATCGTTGCGCGCAGCGCTTGAATCGTCTCTCGTAGTAAATCAAGGCCCGCGTTCTTTAGTCGCCAGGCCGTCCGGATATCGCCATCGGCTGGAAGCGATTCAACTTTGTCACTCAAGAGCTCGGACAAGAAAAAGAGGACAGCGCGCCGATTCGCTTCGGTCGGACCGGAGTAGCTTAAGAGCTGATCAAGAAGCGCCCGCTCCTCCATCACTCCGCCGTGCGCGGTAACAATCGACGTAACGAGATGTTCAATCGGCCGGATCGTATCAGGAAAATGACGTGCGCGGCGAAGCTTTAAAACTCCCGCTTTTTCAATTTGACGAATGCGTTCCCGCGTCACTTGATAAAGCTTCCCGATTTCCTCGAGCGTTTGCTCTTCAGTCCCGGAGAGCGCGTAACGACGGCGAAGAATATCTTCCTCTTTTCCGGAAAGCTCCTTAAAAAGCAAAGACAGCACTTCGCTGGGATTGAAGTGCTCAATATCCGAAAGCTGCTTCGTTGAGATGATCTTATCGAGAATCGACCCTGGGGTATCCATAAAATGCAGGAAATACCAACAAAGATACTATAGCATAACCCTTTGTATCTGTCAATACTCAACACAAAAACGCCCTATCCTGACCTCGTGGGCTACCCTACCACCTAGCGCGACCCTGGCCGCTTCCGGTAAAACCAGACGAGCAGTAAGGGGCTCGCAATATAAATCGAGGAGTAGGTACCGAAGCTAATCCCGGCAATAAGGGCGATGACGAACATCCGAATCGATTCGCCCCCAAACAGAGCGAGGCTCGTTAGTACGATCAGCGCGGTCAGCGAAGTGTTAATTGATCGAGCAAGCGTCTCATTAATACTCCGGTTAATCACTTCTTCAAAGGGTAGATCCCCGTAGCGGCGAATACCTTCGCGGATCCGATCAAAAACTACAATCGTATCGTGAACAGAGAAACCGAGGACGGTTAAGAGCGCAGTAACAAACAGAGAGTCGACTTCGGTTCCGAGCGTCTGACCAAAGAGCACAAAGAGGCCGATCACAAGCGTGACATCGTGAATCAACGCCACAACCGCGGCCGAACCGTAGACCCAACTTGGGACTGGCCCTTTCGATACTTTTCGGAAAGCCCAACTTACATAGACAATGATGGCCGCCAAAACAAGCCCAATCGCCACAAATGCTTTCTGTCGAAGCTCGCGGCCGATACTCGGCCCAATTGCGGTAAAGGACTTCTCGGTTACTCCCCCTTCAGCGAGCGGACCTAGCGCATCGAGAATCGATTGACGCTCATCGTTTGTCACGCTACGGAGGCGGAGCGCAACACTCTCTCCGGCTGGTTGGATTCTTACGTCGCCGAGCTCAAGCGGTTCAAGCGCGGTACGAATAGCTTCCGGAGTCGGCGCGTGAACGAATTGCACCTCCATTTGCGTGCCGCCCGTAAAATCGATACCCAGCTTTAATCCAACGGTAAAAAAAGCAACAAGTGACAGCAGGGTCAGCGCTACTGAAATTGAGAGAAACCACCGACGTTTTTGGATGATGCGATACATTAGGTCGCCTTTTGGGAATTGCGAACGCCGTAGAGCCAGGTACTCTTCCCGGTCCAACGATGGATAAGCCGCATAAGCGTTCGCGTTACGGTAATTGCCGAGAATAAGCTAACGAGAATACCTATCGCGAGAGTTATCGCAAAGCCTTTGATAATGCTTGTTCCAAACCAGGTTAAAATAAGACACGTGAGCAGCGAAGAAACGTTTGAGTCGCGAATCGAAAGCCAGGCCCGAGCAAAACCTTCATCTATTGCTGCATCAAGCGGCCGCCCGCCTCGAAGTTCTTCTTTCATCCGTTCAAAAATCAAGATGTTTGCGTCGACTGCCATACCGATAGAAAGGATAAATCCGGCAATTCCAGCCAGGGTTAAGGTAATCGGCCACAGCTTAAAAATAGCGAGAATGGCCATCGAATAAAACCCTAGCGCGAGAACGGCCAGAAGTCCGGGCAAACGATAATAGAGGATCATGAACAGCGCGATGGCAGCGAGACCGATTAACCCGGCGCGAAAACTCGCGGCAATTGATTTCTCTCCGAGCGTAGCGCCGATGTTCTGCTGGGTCACGAGGCTAACCGGAACCGGCAGGGCGCCGGAATTCAATCGCTGGGAAAGCTGGCGCGCCTCTTTGAGCGTGAAACTCCCGGTAATCACAGCTTCACCGGAAGTAATTGACTGTTGTACTGTCGGAAGGCTGATTGGTGCGCCGTCGAGATAAATCGCAACGGTTTTGCCGACATTCCGTTCGGTTATCTCCTGAAAGAGCTTCGCGCCATCTCCATCGAACTGCAAACTCACCTGCGGCTGATTGGTGTTTGGATCGAACACAACCGAAGCGCGTTTCAAATTCTTCCCCGAAAGCCCGGTCGTAACAAAATTGGGAGATTGGTTTGCTGATTGGGTTCGAAAAAGTATATGGCGCCCGTGAACCTCTTGAATCTGTTCGCCGTTCTCATCAGCTGTCCGCGATTCAACCCGCTGGATAATGTGATAGCCGAATTCAGTTTCCACCAGCGCCGGGCTAATCTCGCCGTCCTTCAAGGTCGAAAACAGCGCCGTATCGAAGGCATCAACGAATTGCCCTTGGCGAGCCCAACCTAAATCTCCGCCATTCTCTTTCGAGGCAGTGTCTTCGGTATACTGCTTCGCGAGCGCTGAAAAATCCGCGCCCGAAGCGAGCGCCTGGCTGAGCACCCCGTCAGCAGTCTTCTTCACTTCAGCATTGGCCGCAGCGATCGCGTCCGGATCGACTGGCGGCGCTGATTCTTCTTCCTTGAACTCAAGGAGCGGCGTTTCACCAATTCGCCGAATCGCTTCATTCACATCAGTTACGCCAGGCAACTCGACGATCACGCGCCATTGGTCACCAACCTTCTGGGTCTGCACTACCGGCTCGCCAACCCCAAAAGCGTTTACCCGGCGCTCGATAACGTCGCGCACGCCATCAAGGGCGCTCGCCCGCTCCGCGTCGGGAATAGCTGAAGTATCCGCGTCATAGGTTAAAGAAACGCCGCCGCGCAAATCAAGCCCAAGCTGAACGTCGCGGTCATAACTCCAGTTGATCTTCCAAAATGTGAGGTGGACGCCCTTCGGATAGTTGACGAGCCCGGCAAGGAGGGTGAGCAGGACTACCGCAATGAAGGTCAGCCACACTTTCTTCCGTACAGTCATACGGGAGCATGATAGCAGGAAATACACTAATGTCCAATAACCAGTGGCTGAAATGCCTAGCACCCAACGACCAATGCGGCGAAACAAAAAATAACCGGGCTGAAACAGCTACGAGGACGAAATCATTTCCTCAACGAATTCCTTCGCTAGTGCTGGATCACGACGCTCGTACCTAAGGGGGCCCAGTCATAGACCCACTTCGCATTAGCAACAGACAAATTCACGCAACCGTGGCTCATCGGACGACCGAAGTTATTATGCCAGTAGGCTGCATGAAGATAGTAGCTTGGCTTGAAGTTGAGATTCCACGGGGTGTTCGGCAGGTAGTAATCCGGACCCTGGTATAACTTATTCGCTATTTTTCGAAAAACGGCAAAGGACCCAGTCGGTGTTGGCATTCGAGCGACGCCAGTCGAAACGAGAAAACTCGCGATGAGCTGATTGCGCTCGAAGGCGTAGAGGCGCTGTTCCGAAAGATCGACAAGAATACGCTTCCCAGTTGGATCAGCCGAGGGAAGCCGTTCGGCTCCAGGGCCGGTCAGAAGTTCGTCTTTCCCGTCCTCATCAAGGTCGCCAAGAGCCAGATGGACTCCGCCGTGAAACGATTCAGGATAGGGAAACAAAAAACGCTGGTATTCGCCGGACCCATTAAACAAACGAATGCTCGGTCCCCCGTCGCTGCTTACGCCAACAGCGACTTCATCGCGACCGTCCCCATTCACGTCACCAGCCGCGAGTTGAACACCGCCGCGGAAGGATTCAGGATACGCGCGAAACTCGGCAAGGATGGGACGCGTCGATTCCGCTCGATAGATTTTCACCCAAGCTGGTCCGAGGCGCTGGATGCCGACCAGCACTTCATCGCGGCCGTCGCCGTCGACGTCACCCGCAGCAACGCTCGCACCGCCGCGATCCGTCGGAGCAAAAGGCCAGAAATCAATTCCGGTCCATTTTCCTTTCCGATCAAAAACGCGAACGTGATTTCCGCCATTGAGTCCTGAGCCGGTGATAATCTCTCCACGATTGTCGCCAAGCACATCACCGCATGCGACGTTCACGCCGCCGCGGAAGTTTACATCATAGGCCATGAAGTTCAGGCGCGGCGAGCCGTCGGCATTGAAGACGCGCACGTTTGGTCCGCCGCCATTGCGGGGAGCGGTAATAATTTCCGCACGTCCGTCGGCATCGAGGTCACAACTGGCGACGTTCACGCCGCCGCGGAAGTTTACATCATAGGCCATGAAGTTCAGGCGCGGCGAGCCGTCGGCATTGAAGACGCGCACGTTTGGTCCGCCGCCCGGCCCGGCAGCGGCAAGAATTTCCTCTTTGCCGTCTCCGTTGAGATCGCCTGAGGCGACGTTTACGCCGCCGCGGAATCCTTCGGCAAAGGCCATGACCGACAACGTTTGTGTCCGCGCGCTATGAAATACTTTCAGCTCAGGTACCCCGAGGTTTTCTTCAGCACGAGCAGAATATGCAAAGCAGCCTCCGAGGAGGAGGACGCCGCTCAACAGAAGCACCTTCGAAGCATGGATCATGTTTTGTTTTTCTTTTTCCAAAACCGGCCCAGATTTTTTTGATGGACGGGTCGGGTGGGAGAGGGAGGTGAGGAGCCATTCAAATGCGGAGAAAGCGCTCTCTTCGAATGTGAGTGGCTCCTCACCTCTGTGACTCTTTGTCTTTGTTTCTGTTTTAGAAAGAGCCTTTACAATCATTAGTTTAGCATATTTTTTCGCTTCGGTCAAGAGAATTGCCCCAAAGAGCAAGGTGCGCTACGATAAGAACCACTACTCTTTCATTATTGTTTACATTATGACCTCATTTCTCTCCTCTCTCTTCCGCGGAGAACTCGCCTCAGCGCACTGCGATGCCCCGTGCGGAGTATATGATGGCGCGTCAGCGGAAATTGCCGCTCGAGCCGCCCTCAATCTTACGAAGCGAATACTCGAACTCCCCCGCCCTACGAAGGAGGAGGAACAACTTGCCTACGATCACTCCATAATGCGCTTCACGCTCTTAAAGGAAGAGCAGGTGGAAATTGCGAAGCGCGAAATTCTTATTCTCTGGACCGACTTCTTTACGGCCGAACATCTCAAGCAGTTTCCTGACCTTCACGAAAAAATCTGGGCGCTCGCGAAACTCTGCTCGAAAGTAAAACGGACTGTTGATCTCGAGGCGGCCACGAAGCTTCACCATGACGTCAAAGAGCTCGGGGAAATGCACCGAGCTGCCAGCGCAAAGGCCTGATGCTCGCCTGGATTACTCGTCTGCGCCCGAGACACATCGTTGTTGTTGGCTCGAGCATGGAGCCAAGACTCAAGGCCGGACAGCATTATCTAGTTTTCCCCTACCTCTTTCGTTCGCCTCGACGAGGCGACTGCGTTCTTGCGCATGATCCGCGAACGCAACAACTCATCGTGAAGCGCATACAGATTCTTCCAGGAGAGACGCTGCGCTGCATGAATCAAGAACACCTCTGCAAGGACGACGAATACGGACTCTTCGGTGATCAGCCTGAGCAAAGCACAGACAGTCGTCACTTTGGACCAATCAAACGAAGCGCCATTCTCGGGCGCCTCCTCATGAAAAAACGCTGAACACGATTCGTGTTCAGCTATTTTTCCGACGCGGCCAGCGCAAGAAAATAATGAGCCCTATGGTGAGCGCAATAACAACGCCACCCGCAACAAGTAATACGAGAACTCCGCGAGCAATTTCCTGGCCGCTTGCTAATTTTGGAAGGACAACAAAGCTAGTAGCAACAAGGCGCGTGTCACTAAGCGGATCCGCGCTCACTATTCGGACTTCATACTCACCGACCTGCGTTGGCACGATATCGAACAAGATGGACGATCCAACGTAGGGCCCGGTTCGTACAACGCGTTTCCCTTGATTCCAAAGTTCAAGCGCGAGAGGCGTTGTTGTTTGAATCGCTTGAGCGTCGTAGGTGAGGCGCACCGACTCCCCGACTCTGACTTGAGCAGGCTCAATTGTTAATCCCTCCCCTCCCATCGCCCTAAGGGGCAAGAGAACGGCAAAGAGAAGGCCGACGAGCATGCCTTGGCTCGCGCCCCGAATACGCCGGGAGAAGACCGTCACCAGAAAAGAAGGCATCATTATCGCTTCAACCAGTCGTAGGGATGCTCAATAAACTGAGGCGCCCGGAATCCTAGTGAGGTAGCGAGAGATTCAACCGCGGCCCGATCAAACCCTTCAATTTCCAGGAAGGTTCCCAATTCATCAATCCGGTCGACCGAGACTTCAACCGACTGGACCTGGTAGCGCTCCCGATGGCGATGGAAAGAGACGCTGACCGTCGCAGCCTCCAAGGCGCGGTCTTTCTCAGCTTCGCTCAACTCTTTCTGCTCAACGCGAAACAGATGTTCTTCTTTCGTTAGGGTTTCAAAAAAGTACTTACCTTCGCTTTCGGTGAGCTTTTCCGTTCGATCCCGAACGACAGTCTGAAAGTAGTGATCCCGTTCTTCGAGCAAGGTCGGCTCGGAAACGTCGAGCTTGTCTTTCAGGACCGTGACGAAAGAATCCTTAATACGGATCATGATTTGGTAGAGGGTCTTCTGTTCCATACACCAAGTATATCATACCGCAAGACAAGGAAAAGGCCTGGGCGCTAGCGCTCCCAGGCCTCGTGGCGGGTGTTCCATACAAGGACAGAGACAACCGCCTGGAACATGTTTCTCCCGTTCGGCCGGCCATCAACGATGACCGGCAAATCACTCCCCTTCTCCGTGTTGCACCTCCGACACAACACCTGGAGATTCGCCGGGAGCGTCCGACCGCCCCGATAAAAGGGAATGATGTGATCGATGGAAAGGGATCCCCGGGCATGACATCGTTCGCAGGATCGGTGCCGCTGATAGAGCTGACGCCGCAAGTCGTAGCGAACGTAATGGGCTAGTGGGTTCTGATACCCATCCGGCCAAACGAACACATTCCTCTGCAGACAATACCGGGGAGTCACGCGCTGACTGAGCGCGTAGCGCGACGCGTCCAACCGATAGGCCCTGTCCCTCCACAGAGCCGGATTCATGGTTTGACGATATCCGAGCGGCAGCCGTTGGTCCGGTTCGAACACAAAGAGCTGGCAGATCGGACAGTCGCTGGCCGCCTCCTCCTCGAGGCGATCAACCGAGTGAATTCCTCCGTTTCTACTCGCAACGATGAGCCGGACGCGCATCTTCTCAATACACACCGGACACAGCTGGAGTCGCTCTGTAAATCGATGAATGCGCCCTTCCTCCTGAATCTGCTCAGGGAGGGGCTTTCTCTTCTTCTTTCGACCTTGGTTCCTCGAGCTTCGGACTCTACTCAAAAAGACCCCCTCTCCCAAGGTGGTACTGCCCTGTTGTGAAAGAGTGCCTCCATGAAAAGTGTATCAACGAAGCCCAAATCTTCGCAAGTCCGTCAGACCCCGTCGAAATAAAATCGCCCGGCTTGACTTTTCTCGAAAAAAGCTTATGATTGTCCGTTGTGCTTTGGCGCAACGGTTGTTCATTCCAGCCCGAAGGAGGCCTCGTGAAACTTTCTGACGTCGACGTTGGGCATTACGCGAACCTTCGCGGATTCGCAGTCCTCGAAGAAGTCGAGCCGCATCGGCTCGGCGTCAATGGTGGCGTGATCCTCGTTTCATGCGCAGATGGGGACCAGTTCCCCGACATCTTCGAACACCTCGGCAGTGTACTCGCTGACTGTGGAAGTCTCCGGCGAGTCCACACGATCGCCCTTAACGGCGGACCGCTTCTCCTCCACCCGGATTCCCCGCTTGCCCAGCACGGAGAATCTCCCGTTCTCGTCGCCCACATCCGTGAGGCCTCTCAACTCAAGAACATCACGACAGTTGCTCTCTGTGCGCACGGGCCCTGCGGGAAGGCATACGGCGGATCCCTTTCTCTGCCTCAAGTGATCCACCTGCTCAAGGCGGGAAAACAGCATCTTGAGCAGACGGCTCCGGGACTCGTCATCTACCCCTTCATTCAGATCGATATTCCGGAGGGGGACGGGCACCGACAGCGAACCTACTTCGTTTCCGGTACCCGTTGGGCAGACTGGTGCCGAACGACTGGCTTCTCGAGTTAGCTCGGCTAGCACCTTCGATCGCCCCGCATCAAAAAAAACAGCTTCGACTGTTCAATGATGCGGGGCTTTCTTCTATTTCGGTAAACGTTTCTTCGTTGCCGGGTGCGTTAACTCGCGATAGGCGTCCGCGCCGATCCAGCGAGCGCTTTTTGTTTCTGACTTCCGAAGGAGGTCAGCAGCGTGCGTTGCGAGGGCGTTCAGCTTCCGATTCCGTTTCCCGATCCCCCGCAATGCCCAGTTCACCGCTTTCCGAACAAAGTTACGATCGTCGTCAGACGCTGCCAAAATGGCTCGAAAGAACGGGAGGAAGCGCTCGTCGTTTGACTCTTTGTCGTGGGAGGCGAGCGCGGCCATGAGCGCAAAACCAGCCCGCTTTTCGAATTCCCGTTTTCGTTTTGCCCAGACGAGCGCCTGTGAAAAGGCAAACGAGGTCTTATCGATGAGATTCATACAGGCCTGATCGCAGACATCCCAAGAATCAAAATCTTTTACCCACGCATCAGCCTGCGCCGTGGTTAGTGACTTCGGATCCGCGATCATCGTCGCGAGAAGACGGGCTTCGTGGTTTCCGGTTTTCCAGAGAGCTAGCGCGAAGGCATGATCCTGACCAATTGTTTTCGCGAGCGCTCGTATTTTTGGGACGGGCACACCGAAGGCTCGGTCTACAGCAATACCAAAGCGTGCCATCCCGGCGCGGTTGCGCGCGCTCCCCTGCCGTTTTAGGTCGGCAAGCACCTTCGCGGTTGTCCAAAGGCCTAGGGTCTTCATAGCATCCGTTGCTGTCCAGGCTTTTGCTCGACCTTGCTGACCGCCTCCCGATAGGCGCAGAAATCGCACTCTGTCCCGGCCTTAGGAAGAACGGAGGATTCGAGGCAGGCGCGCGCATCACGCAAAGCCTCCTCAATCCAATCGGCCTTTCCTTGGTACGCGAGCACAACGACGTCGAACTCAAGTTTTCCGTCAAAGGCTTTCCGATCGGTTTGCCCGTTGCAGTAGACAAAATACCCGGTGTCCGAAACGCTGAAGCCATTCATCCGAAAGAGCCATTGGTAGACTTCCGTTTGGCGCTTGTAGGCAATCTGCCAGTCGGCGTCGATCGAAACCTCGCCGTCTTTCGCCGTTGCCTTATAATCAACAATGTGGAGGTCGCCCTTCGCGTTTACCCACACATCATCGACGCCGCCGGTCACCAGAAACTTTGTCGCTTGATGAAGGTAGGTAATTCCCCGGCGAAGCGAATCGCGCCATTCGTCCATCCGGGGATTGTCGAAAGGAACCGCCTCGATGCCGTAGGTTTTCATGAGCGGGTGCGGAGTTTTCCTTGCTCGGTGCGCATCAAACTCCTTTTTCAAAAGCGCATCAACCGCGCTGTTGAGGTTCATCGGGAAGCCCGGCGGCTGTCCAATTCCGAGACGGCGATCAAGATAAAAACATCGCGGACAATTCAGAAAGAGGTCGATTTTCGTCCGGCTTAGGCGAAAGGCCTGCTTCGACTTTGGATCGAAGAGATTGGAAGCGCGTACCGGATTATAGTATTTCGACATAGTATAGATATCCTATCATTCTCTAACTATTCCTACCACGTTTTGCCCCACTTGTGGATAATCCTATTGACGCCATTTTTCAACGTGGTATTACTTAGCCTTGCCGACAGTCTTCTTGGTCTTGGTCAACTGCTCGGCCCCTCCCTGCGTCCTTGGCACGGTCCGCAACAACCATCCCTCAACTCCGAGGGATGAGAAGGAGGTGGTGGCATGCTCGATTAAGGTAACCCCGGCGTTCGCCTCACGACTCAGGGTGAACAAAGGGGAATCTCTTGTTCTCGTTGCTCCCACGAAGATGTGAGTCGCGGGTACAAAAACCAGCACGACGGGAGGTACTACCTCATGATCGTGATCCATCGGGCCCGGATTCACGGGCCCCCGCAGACCGAGTCCTCTTCCGCTCTTTGGAACAACCGGCAGGCCATCGCGAAGAAGAACGGCCCGAACGCCGGCATCGCCAACGACCTGGGCGCCGCGGTCTAACTCGGAGTTCGAGTCTCCGGACGCCCACGAACGGGCCCCGCCTCCAATCCAAGTCACGACGACTTCGGAACGGACGCGGGGCCTCTTTTCTTTCTCAAAAAACAAAAACCGCCCTCACTCGATCGGTCGAGAGTCGGACGGTTTTTGTTAGCGTTAACCGCTACTCTTCGTACAGTTGCGCTGAATGCAAACTGGATCTCCATGACAGGCTTTTACGCAGCCCCAGCTATCGACCGGGATGATCTGCGCCTCAACCGGTTTCGACATGGCTTTTACGAGTGCGAGTCCGAAGGTCGCAACCGACGCCACGGCAAGAACCGTGAACACAATTCGTCGTGCATATTTATTCATGTCCTCACCTCCTTTCAGATTGAAGATCAGACACTCAAGGGTGTACCGCTCATGAGCCGAAGCTCGAGAGCGGTACGTGGTTGAAAGTCCGATGTTGGTGTTGGTTTACTTCAGGACAACGACCTTACTCGAGGCGCGGTCGCGTCCGTTGACTTGGAGACGGACGTAGTAGATGCCCGAGGCAAGCCGGCGACCTTGGTCATCACGGCCGTCCCAGACGAGCCGATGCTGTCCCGGCTCAGTCACCTGCCGTTCGGCGAGCGTTCGCAGACAACGCCCCTGGACGTCGTAGACCCGGAGGTCAACTCGTCCGTAGCCCGGGAGGGCGAAGTCGATGCTCGTCCGATCCCGAACCGGGTTCGGGCCGACGCTCATCGAAACGCTCGCCGGGAGATACGCCTCCTCGATGGATGAGGGGTTGAACATTCCGGGCGCCTGGACCGGGAACCCGTAACTAGCAGCCAGCAAGAGGTAGTCCCGAGCCGCGATCTGCTCCTCTCCAAAGGATCGGATCGCCCGGAACAGCGCCTGCTGAATGCACCAGGATTCGCCGTCGAGACGAGCGCCGAAGTACTTCCTCGCGAACCTCGTGTGGATCGCTCGATCTCCACCGCGGGAATGCGAGACCCAGGCCGCCGCAGTCGTCGAGTTCGCCGGATTGCTCGCGACGAACATCTTCGGAATCGACGGGTAGTAGCTCGGATTCGCACGGTCCGTGTCTCCCATGCCGCAGCCCGGGAACTCCCCGATGATGCGTTGGAGTTTCGAAACGTGCGACATCTGGAAAACCGGGCTGAACAGCTTCTGGATGTGATAGCCCGGCAGCAAGGACCGGTGGGTCGTCAGGCCGAGGCCGCCGAGTTCGGTGATGCCTGCGCTCGAATTGACAACGTTCTGGACCCGGGCGAGCCGAGTCGCATAGTCGCTGCAATCCGGAACGTCGGAATCGTGGAGCACGACCGCCGGAATTCCTTCGTCTTGGAACTGATCGGCAATCGCAAGGACAGTCGCCCTCGGCTCCTCGATCTGCTGGCAGGGCCAGCCGCCGAGGTCGCCGTCGAGCAGAAGGAGACGCGGAGACATGACGTGCTGGTTGCTGTAGAACTCCAACGCCGTTGTTACCGCGTAGCCGAGCTCGGTCGTCGTGTAAACCGGGATGCGCGTCCAGGGCAGGTCAGGCAGCTTATCGCCGTCGAAGTCGAAGATGGTCGGATCGCTGGCGCAGGAGTTCCAGTAGCACTGGTCATCCTCATCGGGAACGTAGTAGGTCCCGACAATGTTGCGCTCCGGATGGTCTCCTTCGTTCGCTTCACCGACGATGACGAAGAGCGGGAGGTAGGGCAGCTCGTTTTCGATCGCCCAGTTGTAGATCCCCTCGGCCGTTGTGTGCGCCCCGTAGGGGTGCGCATTCGACCAAAGATACGAGGACGTGGTGATGCCCTGACTCTCCCAATAGCTTCGAACCGGCTGTACACCGAGCAAGAAGTCATTCCGGCTCGAGTAGAACACGATCCGGGTTGCCGGGTAGTCAGCGAGCGGACTGCCGCTGCCTTGATCTTCGCGTGACCAGTCGTAGGGAGTCCAGTGTGCATCGGAGCTATTCATGCCCTGAAGCAGCGAGAGGTTCTCCGGCGG